>NZ_VOSK01000275.1 GCF_009296175.1 Microvirga tunisiensis
CCCCACCACCTGTCGCCGACGCTCCTCTTGTGCTGCTGCTGGCAGCTTGCGCATGTCTATATGCTTCATCCCGTCGATCTGGTCCGACCGGTCGTGGATTTCAAGATCTCCCAAGCCGGATCAATAAAAGCGCGAGAGCGTGAACTGACTGACCTAGCGCAATCATTAAAGATTTTAGTCAGCGAGACGGATTGGCTCAGAGCAAGAGAGCGCGAGCTCGTTGAACTGGTTCAATCTATGGAGAACTCCAGAGGCTGGCGCCTTCTCCAAGCCGTTCGAAAACTTGTGCGAAGGTGAGCAGATTTTAGCTTTTTTGCGACTGCATAGGTCGTAACCGGCCGATCAGGACCTGGGATCAAGTTTTGTAGCCGCGACGTCTGACGTGCGGCGAGCGTCGGCTTTGTGCAGCTCGATACGTTTGCGCAGGTTCGCGATGCCGAAGTCGGTGAAGGCGGGGGTATAGTCGTCGCCGATGCCGTGCACGCCGATCACGCCGTCCTCGGGCTCCATCTCAAGGCTGATCTCATGTAGCAGATCCTCATCCTCGCCCAGAAGTTCGGCGACGCGAGCCAGGGTGAGGACGTGCGCAATCGCCGCCATGATCAGGCCGTCTGATCCTGCAGGACGCCTGTTGGTGCCCAGTTCCACGGCAGCATTTACATCAAATACTTAACGGTTCACTTCATCGCAGACTTTTCCGGTCGAATGGAACCTCGGCATCATGTAGGCAAAGTAACCTTAGGGGAACTCAAGACTGCATCCAGCTTACCTTTGACCGGGAAATAACTGACAACGCAAAGGCTCGTAACGCATACATTTCATTCAGGCTGCTGACTTGCTGCTCGCCTCCCGCCGAATAATCTCGTTGAATGCAACTACATGATCTCTAGCAACGTCAGCCCACATGCGCTTGCGCATTTCCTCATAAAGCGGACGTTGGGCGTCCAGTAAGGCCCGTCTATTAGTGAGACCGAATACGATCTTGTCAGCAATATCATCTGGCGAGAGCGGATCGAAGAGCATCATACGCGCAAGATCACCTTTGATCATTTGCTCAGTTTGGGGGATGCGACTCATAATGCTCGGGGTCCCAACCGACATTCCTTCTGTGAAGGTAAACGGAAATCCTCCTTCGTAAAGCGTGGGATTCACCGCAAGCACTGCACGGCGGTATAGAGCGGCAAGAACCCTCTCCGAAACATCGTGAGCAAAGATCACATCATACTGCAACCTGCGCTCATTAATGTAGCTTCGAACATCAGGTGCGTAGGCAATATCGCCTGTAAGAACTAGTTTGCAATATTGATGCCGCTCTCTGAGGGCTTTCTCCCATCCGATGACTAAGTTCATAATATTCTTGTTAGGCCGAAATTGTGAAGCATAGAAAAGATAGGACGTGTCAGAGAAGTCGAAATTGCGAAGGTAATCACTCGCCGACCATTTGAGATTCCGGACCTCAGCTATAAGGGAGGATGCAAATGCATCGGTAGCATCATCGTTATTCGCTGCTCCATCAATGACGATATGTTTATCAAGCCGCATGGCAGCATGCGGAATAGTGAATATGTTGCCTCGTGGAACCCCAAACTTTGCACTCAGGCTAGGTCCAGCAGTAACGTCACTGTAGGTGATGAAATATTTTCCTCCCGCGATAGCTGACGTGACCTGATCATAGACCATCTCCGAGTTGCGTGGACTATCTAGTGCGAAGCTGGTTGGGAACTCAGAGAGAAGCATATCTGGGAAACACTGCACCCCGATGCCTTTGATCTCGTTGAATTCAGGCCAGAAAACCGTTGGGCTATACCAAACATCAATGTCCCGCATGGTCTCGATCATGCCGAGCATGCGGTCGATTTCCTTTCGTTTTACATTGTTGAAGATAGACCACTGAATAGGATTCCGCTCGCGGCCAAGCAGGCGTCTGATAACGCTCGATGTCTTGGTTCGGACGAGCCTGGCAACGCCCCCCACCTTAGAGCGCAGATGGAGGCGTCTCAGGATGGCAAACAGTAGAATGAGAACGACTAGGCTTACTATTACAGGTGAGAGCGCGATAGCTAAGATAGTGCCAAGCAGTGCTAGTGCAACTGCAGCAACAACAAACAAGAGAAGGTTATCAGTGCTGAAGACAGAAACAATACCACTGTAGATGTTTTGGCCAACAGAAACTATTCGACGTCTCAGATAGTTATACATTCGCCGTAAGCGGCCGTGCCCAGCTCTACCCTTAGCACGCTTAGCCGCTGCGTCATACATTCTAACTATAACGGGCAGCTTGCGGGGCGATACTATTCTCACGCTGCCTTCTGGAAGCTGCGAAAGCAGGCGAGTAATATCTCGACGAAGCCAGGAGGGGCAGATAATGGTCACTGGCTCGCCGGCGTGTTTGAAGAAGCCATCGGTTAGCTCCGCCAACAGTCTGCCGAGGCCCTGGTTTGTGAATTCGGTATTCGGACGATACGCTAGAAAAATTCCGATTTTCATCACATCACCAGATAAAAGGACGAACCACGCCGTAAAACTCAGATGCCGTCGTTTCCCAGCTGAAACGTTCTAGCTCCTCGCGGTTTGGTAAGCGGCTTCGGTGATCATGCCAGTGCTTCTCCATATACTTCAGCTTACCGCTGAGCTCCTGTGGCTCTCGAGCATCAAAGAACTCAACATTCAAACTGAACTTGGCTGATAGATATCGCATGGGCGGATAGTCACTCGACAGCGAGGGGGTTCCTGCATATGCAGCCTCTATAACCGTATACGTCCCGTTATCCATAACTACATTGTGAAGCAGAAATTGCGCATCCCGAATTACAGATGCATATTCCTCATCAGGTAAGTCGCCAAGAAAATGGATCCGTTGTTTTAGAGCGGGGTGCGCAGCCAAATATGCTCGTACTTCTTTGACGTGCTTTGTTAGTTTTGACTCATCTGCAGCAAAATCGGGGTCTAGCAGTTGGCTATTGACACCAGTCACATGGCAATCAAGCGCTCCCTGTTGCACCTGGTAATAGCGGGAAAGTGCTTCAAGGGTCATCAGGTGGTTCTTATGAGGAGCTGCGTTCGTTGGCCAGACAAAATAGTTGCTGCGGCCTTCTAAGCCTGAGCCTTCATCAGCGGTCTTAAGCTTGCTGTAATCGACGGCTAGAGGGACGAGTGCCGTCTTCCGTCGCGGGATACCGACATACTGTACGACGTCCTCCAGTGTGTGGGGCGTACTTGCAAAAACGCATGCGGCGGTTCGTGCAGTCTGGATGGTACCATTTTCATAGTAGTCGATCCAGGGTGATGGAAAATAGCGTTGCAAGAAGTCCTGCGAAAATACACAGTATGGGCGGAGCGGTACAATTGGCTGTTCAATTGAGCTGGTGGCTAGGAGCCAAAAGTCACAGTCTAGAAAGTCATAAGCATGATCAACTGGAAGCAAGTACTTCTGTTCTGTTGGGGTGGTAGTATATCCAGAAAGCTTTTGAATCGAGGCGAGCTCTGATCCTGAAATGACCTTCCAATGATAGCGCCTCATTGAAATGCCAAGCTCTTCTAAATCGACAAAATCGCTTTTGCTGTAAATTGATTTGTCCAGGTAGGCAAAGACTACATCAATATCATCGCCGCGCCTTTCAGCGCCCAGTTTCAACATCTTAGCCGTCATTTTTGCCGCGTTTAGTGTCCCCCCGCGAAAATCCAAAGGCAGAAACACAGCTACTCGCGAGCGCCTCTTTCCCGGGGACGAATTGTCCCTATCAACCGCCTTGATGCTTTCTTCAATTTTGGCGAATTGCGCGCGCCAGATCGGCTCGCAGTGGTTGAGGGACACAGCCGAAAGAAGCGCAGATTGTGACTTTATGACAGCACTGATGAATCGCTTGTCACCTGAAAGAACCCGTTCAACCTTTTGCCGCGCCTGCCGCTCCGACGAGCAGCGGCCTGGAAGTTTCTCGCCTCCCAATTTATCGAGCATACCACCTGCCATGAATATCAGGGGCATTCCGACCCGTACTGCCTCAAGGGGGTGATAATGAAGGTGGTGCTCTTCTTGGCTATGATAAAACATAAGCCTTGCTTCGCGCATTACCCGTCCATACTCGTCATTTGACAGGTGTCCTGTGACATTTGGATCTGAAACTGGAATAGGCTGGGCTCCGCCGATGATGTACGGCAGCCCTGCAAAGGTGCGCTGGAAGTTGTTATAAATGTTCTTGTAATATGATGACGTGTTAATTCGCGGACAGACGAACAGGATCCGAGGATCAGTCCCTGTCCAGATATGGGAAACGTGAGCGTCTTGCAATCCAAGGGGTAATGTAACAGCACGCCGCTTGAACACCCCAGTTTCGATATGAGCTAGGTGATCGTAGGCTTGGCCAAACCAAAACGTACCCTGTCTCCGCTCGATTTCATGCATAAAGTAATAGCCAAGGCTGTTAATTGTTATATCGGTATAGGTTTGGCCATTCGAGAGGCCAAACGGGCGCAAAACTATTACATTTCTAAAGTTTCTGACGAGAGCCGCGAGCTGGCGTGGGAAAAAGGCGCAAAACGCGACATCAAAATGTTTATTCGCGATTTCGGCTACCTCGGGGGTCATCCCGTTGTAAAAATCGTGCTCGTTAAGAATATCTAGTTCATGTTTCGGTATCGTGAGTGTGGCATCACGACTGAAGTCGACAGATGCGCTCAAATTTCCCTCGTCATATGGAAATGACTTGGGCAAGTAGACTTCGTATCCGAGCGACTCGAGTAGCGGGACCTCGAACTTTCTTAATGTGCTATGATTAATCAGCCAGAGTGCTCGGCGTTTTCCGTCAGGCAAAGGTGCCTCCCGTGATAACTTAGTGTCGCGTGGTCGCGTATAGGACCCACCCTCAGGTGTCTAGCCCCACACGGACAGGATGGACTTGAACCTGAAGCATCATCTAATGCAGCTTAGAGCCTCGGGCGTGACTACGCTGTGTCGCGCGACAAGAGCAAGGAGGTCAGCACGGAGCCTATTTGCGGCACAGGGTGATGCTTCGGTTGTTAGGTGTACGGCGAAACCCATAAGCGTCGACTAATTCAAGTAGGAATCGGGCCTCATCGAACCTCCGTAAAAGTGTTCTCAGGCCACGTGTCAATGCCAACTGAACCGTGGCTCTCAGAGCTGGCTCGGGAAATTCGGACAGCGGGATAAGTGGAGATTCGGCCTGAGAGCGGCCAGAATGGCTGTCGAACAGGAGAAACCATGAGCAAGAGACCCCGCCGCAATCACTCTCCGGCTTTCAAGGCCAAAGTGGCGCTAGCCGCCGTGAAGGGCGAGAAGACCCTCGCCGAGTTGGCGCAACAGTTCGATGTCC
Source organism: Microvirga tunisiensis (assembly GCF_009296175.1). Taxonomy (GTDB): domain Bacteria; phylum Pseudomonadota; class Alphaproteobacteria; order Rhizobiales; family Beijerinckiaceae; genus Microvirga; species Microvirga tunisiensis. Next base: position 5,331 of record NZ_VOSK01000275.1, read on the forward strand.
ATCCCAACCAGATCGCCCAATGGAAAGCCCAACTCCTCGACGGGGCTACCGACGTGTTCGGGGCCGAGAAGGCCGGAGCGGCGAACCCACCCGTGGATGTGAAGACACTGCATGCCAAGATTGGTGAGCTGACCCTGGCCAACGATTTTTTAGAGCACGCGCTCGGCAAAGCCGGAGTGTGGCCGAGCGCAAAGCGATGATCGACCGCTGCCATGCCCTGCCGCTGGCCCGGCAAGCTGCGGAACTCGGGATCAGCCGCGGCAGCCTCTATTATCAGCCACAGGCTGTCTCGGCGGCTGATCTGGCCCTCATGCGGCGGATGGACGAACTGCATCTGGAGTTCCCGTTTGCGGGCAGCCGGATGCTGCGCGACCTGCTGGTCGCGGAGAACTTTACGGTCGGGCGCCTGCATGTCTCCACGCTGATGAAGCGGATGGACATTGAGGCGCTCTACCGCAAGCCCAGCACCTCCAAGCCGGCGCCCGGGCATCAGGTCTATCCCTATCTGCTGCGCAAGCTGCCGATCACCCGCCCTAATCAGGTGTGGGCCATGGACATCACCTACATCCCCATGGCCCGCGGCTTCGTCTATCTGGCTGCGGTGGTCGACTGGTTCAGCCGGCGCGTGCTGGCCTGGCGGCTGTCCATCACTTTGGAGGCAGCCTTTTGCATCGAGGCGGTGGAAGAAGCTGTCGCCCGCTATGGCTGCCCTGAGATCTTAAACACGGATCAAGGTAGTCAGTTCACCAGCCACGACTTCACCAGCGTGCTGCTCAAGAACGAGATCGCAATCAGCATGGACGGCAAGGGAGCCTGGCGCGACAACGTTTTTGTCGAGCGCCTGTGGCGCAGCATCAAATACGAGGAGGTCTATCTGAGGGCCTACGATACTGTCGCTGAGGCCCGCGCTTCGATCGGCCGGTATCTGACCTTTTACAATGGCCGGAGGCCTCATTCGAGCCTTGACCGGAGGACACCCGATCAGGCTTACTTCAACCCGCTGCCGCAGCTTGCGGCAGCCTAACCCCCGGCAGAGACTCCACTTAGCGAACCGAAAACGCTGTTCAGACAAACCGAGCCACCTCAGCCAATATGACGAAGCTCCGCCCATTGGAGGGGATCTGGCGCTTCGGAAAACACATAGGACCAGCAAGCCCCATCACCCCAGTTCTCGTACGGAAGCAGAACTGCGGCGGGTGGGTCTCGAAGGCTGGTGAGCAATTTTATTGCTCGATTAGCGGGATCGATTCAGGGCGAGCACTGTCTCGCCGCTGCGAGTTCAGGCCGTCTGCAGCGACGCCGTGGACCTATCACCAGCCTCTTTCGCAATGCCCGCCCCTCCGATCCCGGAGGCCCCTGAAGATCATTAGCAAAGTGGCAATGGATAACAGGGCATAAGACCGGCAGGCTTAAAGCAGCACCTCATCGTCGTTTATCTGGACATCTCGAAATACGAACGAACTGCCTCCGCGACGCTTTCAATTTCATCATCAGTGAGATCGGGGAAACTGGGGAGGTTGAGTCCGCGCGCACCGAGGTCAATTGCGACTGGAAATGCTGAATTTGGGCGACGAGGATCGGCGTACATCGGCATGGTGTGTGCCGGGTAGAAGAACGGCCGTGTCTCAATACCCATCTTCTCTAGATGATCCCGTAGCGGCTCCCGATCCTCGGCAGAAGGTACAAGGAAAGAAACCATCCAATAAGAGTGCGTAGCACCAGCTGGTTCGTTGTGAAAAGAAATCGGAAGGTCGGCAAGCTTTTGCTCGTACGATCTTGCCAGACGTCGCTTGGCCGCAAGGATCTCGTCGGCTTTCTCAACTTGTGCGAGCCCAATTGCAGCGGTGATATTGGTCATTCGATAATTGTACCCAATATCCTCATGCCAATAACGTCGATGAGGTGAAGCATATTGGCTCTTGAGAAGCCCAATGTGCTCAGACATTGCGGGGTCTTGACATACGACGAGACCACCCTCGCCGGTCGTGATTGTCTTGTTGCCGAAGAAACTGAACGTAGAAACGTCACCAAAGGTGCCCACATGGCGACCATGCCAGCGCGTCCCAAATGCCTCTGCTGCATCTTCAATCAATTTTATGTGGTATCGCTGGGCCAGATCACACAAACGCGTCATGTCGCAAGGACAGCCATAAAGGTGCACAGCCATGATGGCTTTTGTTCGAGAGGTGATCTTTCGCTCAACATCTGCCGGGTCGACCTGCCATGTATCTGGCATAGACTCCACAAAAACGGGAGTTGCACCCACGTATCGAATGGCGTTTGCAGAAGCAATGTATGTGAGTGTCGGAACAATGACCTCATCGCCTGGACCGATGCCGCATGCTAACAATGCTAGATGGAGCGCAACTGTGCCATTGCAAACGCTGAGCGCATGCTCAGCACCAATAAAGCTCCGGCATGCGTCCTCAAAGCGAGCTATGTACTCTCCACGCGACGAGATCCACCCGCTATCAAGGCAATCTAGTACATACTCCCTCTCCTTCCCTGTAAAATGGGGACGATAAACCGGGATACTAATCATCAAAGCACCTTCTAACGGAGCAAATATTCGCCAGCTCGGAGGTTCTCCGCGTAGCGGCAATATCAAGAAAGTCAAGTCGGGGCTCAAGTGCTCAGCACGCTTCCGGTGAGCAAACCATCATTGTGACCCCACTTACCGACCTCTAGCGAAATCATACTTCGCTAGTGTTGTGACTCTAACGCTTGTTTCGCACGGGCGACCTTTTCCAGGATAGCTGAGGCCGAGGCGGTCCAGACAAAGGGTCTCGGGTCGGCATTGTGGTGCTCCAGGTAGTCCATGATAGCACTCTCCAGATCGGGCACGCTCGTGAAGGCGCCCCGCCGAATGCGCTCCTGGGTGATCAGGGCAAAGAAGCGCTCAACCTGGTTGAGCCATGAGGCCGAGGTCGGCGTGAAGTGCAGGTGGAAGCGCGGAT
>NZ_VOSK01000276.1 GCF_009296175.1 Microvirga tunisiensis
CTCACCAGCCAGCAGAACAATCCGAGCCCGCCAGACGACCTTCTGGGATGTGTTGCGGTCACCGACCAAGCTCTCCAAGCGATCTCGATCAGCGGCGGGAACCTCAATGCGTTCGATCTTGCCCATCAGAGCAGGATCGCACGTCGGATCGGATTTCGGAATCACTCGTCAGTGACAGAACACTAGGCGCCGCCGATTCCCTCGATGATCGTGCCTGTACCGCCGCAGATCGGGCATGGCGTGACGCCAATGCGGCCGCTGCCCTTGCATTCGGGGCAAACGTTCTCGCCCGCTCCAGGAGTTCCCGGCTCGGCCTGATCGCCGGGATTCAGCTTCGTCTGATCGGAACCGGCCTGATCTTTCGGTGTGCTGGTCATGGCTAAGCTCGCATAAGGTTACATGCGATCAACGCGGAGGCGGAATCCGGGTTGCCTGACCGGAAAAGAAAAGGCCCGCCGGAAGCGGGCCATCTCGAAACTGCAGCATCGGATCCAAAAGTGGATATGCCTTTTGGGATCCAACCAATGCTCCCTTCGTGAAGAGCGGATCGTCGAATGCGGAAAACCGGGTCCGCTTTTCGCCGGTGCGGACCTTCGGTTCTGCACGATGCCTTAATGGCAAACCCTGCGGGACCGGTGCTCCCAGCCCCAGCCAGGTACCCATTCCCGATAACGCTCGGTCGTGCAGCGCTCTACATAAACTTCACGAACCGGGCGCTCGTAATAGACCGGCGCCTGCTCTTCGACGTAAACCGGCGGCGGGGGCGGAGGAGGAGCCCGATAGACAACCGGAGGCTGAGGCTGGGCGACGGCAGCTCCAACGGCAGCACCGACGGCAAGACCTCCCAGAGCCCCGAGGGCCACGGCGGCACCGGGAGACAGGCGATCCCGCGCTGCAGCCGGTTGAGCGGCAGCCAGGCCGGTGACCAGCGCCAGAGCCGCGGCAGTACCGGAAACAAGACGGAAGATCTTCATGATCATCACCTACGACAGGAGGGAGGCTACGTGCCTTCCTCTTCATGTCATGAGATATACTGTTCAAAACCTCTCTGAAAGCTGAACAGAATGTGGCAAAGCTTGGACTGAAGCCAATCTTGCCGGAATGGTGATCAAGCTCTTAAAGTCCTTGCTCGTCCCTTAACGATTCCAGCCGACACCCATCAGGTGCCGGCGCTGCGCAGCGGCACCGACAGCAGCACGCGGACCAGGTCCGCCTGACGGTTGGTATCGGTCTTACGGAACAGGTTTCTCTAGTGTATGAATAACACCACAAAGCGATGTGGTGGACCTCATGCCCGATCAACCTGACCAGAACGAACCCGAAATGCCCCTCGCCTATTCCTACGAACGGTTTTCCACACGGGGCCAGATGAAGGGCGATTCGACGCGTCGCCAAAAAACCGGAGCCGAAAAATTCGCCCAGAACCACAGTTATCGGCTGGTCAAAAGCTACCACGATTTCGGTGTCTCTGCGTATCGAGGCAAGAATAAGCTTGAAGGGGCACTTGCCGACTTTCTCCAGGCAGTCAATGACGGGAAAGTTCGGAAGGGCTCGATCTTGATCGTGGAGTCCTTGGATCGAATTTCGCGTGAGAAACCGCGTATCGCCCTCCCCTGGTTCCTCAACCTCCTGAATGCTGGGATCAAGATTGGCACCGTTACGGACAACAAAATCTACGACCCGGAAACCGTCAACGATATGGATCTGATGGGCTCGCTCTTTGTCATGAGCCGAGCCAACGAAGAAAGCGAAAGGAAAGCATTCCGGGTAAGAGAGTCCTGGGTCGGTCGTCGCGAGAAACGTGTCAACGGAGCAATCTGCCCGTCCTGGCTCTATCTCGATCCAAAAACTGGCACGTACAAAACTCATGACGACCGAGTGAACGTGGTCAAGGAAATATTCAACCTGACAATGGCCGGGGTCGGTGCCTACACGATTTCCAGAATGCTCAACGAGCGCAAAGAGCCCCTCTGGGACAACGCTGTGGGCAAGAAGGTCGAGAAACGTAAGGGCTGGCACCCGACGACCGTCTACAACATCCTGACCAACCGGGCAGTCCTGGGCTTCCGTCAGTACGGAGCCGTTGACGAGGACGGTAAGAAGGTCAAAGTCGGTGAGGAGTTTAAAGGGGACTATCCTCCGGTCATTGATGAGGATGTCTGGCTGAGAGCACAGGTAGCACGAAAGAAATCCAAGGCCGGTGCGAAGGGTAAGCTGTTGTCGAACTTGCTCGACGACATCGCCGAGTGCAACCACTGCCGCGAGCGCATGAGGATTAAAACCAGCCAAGTGTCGGAAGGGAGACCCGACGCTGGGAGGATGTACAGGTATCTCGTCTGCTCCAATGCCGACGCGAAACGCGGTTGCACCGGAGTAGGCCGTTGGAACTATGACGAAGTCGAGAAGGCCATTCTCGATCATGTGCCGGAATACAAACTGCACGAGATCTTTGCCAGAACGGATGAAGAGTCGGAGATCCAGAACACAGGCAAGGAAATCGGCACCGTGGTGTTCAAGCTCGGTGAATTGGAGAAACGTCAGAACCGCATGGTCCATGAGCTTTCGCTCACCGACCAAGACGATCCGCTTCTGGATGTTTACCGGAAGAACCTCCGGGAAGTCGTCAACGAGGTTAGGAAGGCCAAGGAGCAGATGGAGGGTCTGTTGGAACTCAAGGCCGACCTTGAGTCACAACAAGATTACAGAGGCGGTGGCGAAGCCGCAATCAAGCAGCTTCGCGCGGATCTTGAGGGCAGCACCCTAACGGATGACGAGAAATACAAACTGAGGGCACGTTTGTCGGCAGCCCTCCGGAGCTTCATCGACTTTGTTTGGTTTGACGGGCAGGAGGAGACTTTCGACGTGATCCTGATGGGCGGCATGATCGTCCATAAATTCCGCAAGATGGCTCCCAAGGGTCGTGGGCGGGTGCGTAGGATCGAATATGTCGGTTCCGTCGATGTTTCGAGCCCTCTGGTGATGGGTGGACACATGGTTCCCGAAGCCTTCACCAATTTGACCAAGAATGACAACATCGAAGGTGCAGATCCGGAACGGGTGGAATTGTTCACCCGACTGATTGCTTCCGCGAAGAAATCCGGCGAATGATGCGCTGGCTTCTGATTTCGTCACATTCCTGCTGACCGTGGTCTTGGCTCTACTCAACCGGCCACCCACGACGCCTGCGGTGGCCGTGGAGCGGGTTCAGGTCGAACCGGATTTTGCACCCGTCATCATCACCTATCCCCGTTCAGCGCCTACCGGATGCATTACAAACGGGTTTGCGAAATGGTCATATCCGGCCTGTAAGGGGAAACAATAAAAATGCAGACTTTGTTGTTCATTAACGTCGAGCAAACCGTCATCTGGCTTCCAATGCTCATTGCAGGCTTTTGCCTGTTCAAGATGAAAAGCAATTGGCGCTGGCTCGTATCCGGTTTGCTTGTGCTGCTGGTTATTCCGCCGATTTACGGCAACTTCCTTCCGGGTGGGAATCAGTCCTTTGCCGTGTTCGGCGTCCTGTTCGCCGTGATCGGCTTCCTGGCCGGTGCTGCTTTCGCATTGTTGCTGCGGAACAAACCTCAGACGGCATGATAAAAAGCTTCCTTGACTGGAAGAAAAGAACGGTCGGGATGACCTCCCGACCGCATCAGCTTCGCCGGAAGCCGAACCTGATCGCGGCGAACACAATGAAGGTGGATGCAATGATGACCAGTGCCGCGGTAGCGGTCTCCCCAGAAGCACTGGCATCAAGCACCCATCGAACAAAGTCGATCTTGAGGGTGATGGCTGGAACTTGGTTCATAGACGGACTTCTCCTTAGAAAAAATTCTCTAAAGCCGTCTCAGAACCCTCGCGGGAAGCAGTTTTATAGTTCGCTTTTTTGAAGGTACGTCAACATCCAGTTTCGGATGTCCGATCCCTGCGGTAAGGACTCGTTTACCCTTCGCTATCAGGGGGCCGGTCTGGTCAGGCCGTGCGGCCTTGGCCTTCGTGATGATCTGGATCGTCACGGCGACCGTCAGCATGGCAGCGATCACAACAAGAGCCAGTAGGGCAGACTCCCCGGATGCGGCTTTATCAATGCTGCCCTGCTTCGGGTCGATCTTGATGGTCAGGAAGGAAACTTCGTTCACGGGCAAGGCGCACTTCTCCTTAAAGAATTTTCTTCAAGGAGGGACCAGCCCTCATTCGCCTCGATCAAAGGCAATAATTTATAAGCACCATCTTTTTGTCGTCCGTCAAGCCAGGACGGTGTTTGGGATTAGTCCCAACAATCCACAGGTGGGTTCTTTTATTCAAATTTCGCAAGAGAAGCCAATAACCTATCAAGCCTGCTCATCCGTTTCGGGCTGACTGAGATTGCAACATCCCTACAGGATGGCATCAGGCCGAACGTCCATGACGAACTTCCACTGGTCGCCTTCCTCGTGCATGTAGGCCACGCCGCACGGGCATCCCTCTTCGAGGACGATCTTACCAAAAGCTCTGTAAAGAAAGTCGATCCGGTGTTCGTCACTGCCTTTCACGTTCTGGCCCAGGTCTTCAGGAACCGGGCCACCCGACCTTCATAGAAGGCATCCGGCTTGTCGAAAGACATCGACAGGAGACTCCATGCCAGCGCATCTTCATCAAAACTGCCTGGGTCTCGTTCTCCGGGGTCAGAACATAACTCCCGGTTGGACTAATTCGAAGAAGGTGACCTGGGAGGCTGTTGCCTTCCATCCACTCTTCGACATCGGAAAGCTCGGTTTCCGAAAACAGGTAGTACCGTTCAGGGTGCTCAATGTCCCAATCGCCCCACCGTTGCAGGGAATAGCCCTTGAAATGGGTTCGGGTGTCAGCCTGGATGGTGCCGCAAGCTTGGTTCGTAAAATTGTTTTCGGTGCTCATGCCGGTACTTATCAGGGCAACGAAAAAACCGGCTCAAGAGGCTTTCTACGCTGAATGCCGAAGATCAGAAGCTATTGAAATTCTCGAAGAAATTTTGCGCAACTCAACCTAACTCGGAGTTAAGTTGAGTCTGAAATTCGCTGGTTTCGTTACCCATATCGGGACTGAACGGTGAAACGAAAAAGGCCCCGTATAGGGACCAATTTCAGAGCCACCTCATTTTGAATGAGCATCGCATCCTTTGCGGCCTTGAAAACGATGACTGCGATCATCTTTCCGAGTTCTTCTCCCTTGATGAAATGCGTTCGGTATCGGTTCCGAAGGTTCTCTTGGCACCATTCCTTGATCTCAGGCTTCAGCGGGTGGATGTCGATGCCGGTGCGTGATCTCCTCGGCTCGACGTGCCGAAGCTCGTCAGGAATAACGACGCGCGGTTTGATGCACGGGAAGAACGGCGTCATTACCGCCCTTCCCAGAACGTCCTGAGGGAAACCGCGTCCGCATCGTTTTCGAAGATCCCGCCCCGAAAACCTCGTGGAAATCCCACTTGCCCTGGATGTTCGCGTCCATCTGGTCGCCGACCTCGTCGGTGAGATTGCCGAACCCGTCCCAGATGTTCCAATGGACAGCCTGGACACAGATTGGCCACCGTGCGATGGAGGCAGCATGGCCGAAAGTCATTTTTCGGCCTGCATGATGATCTGGGTTACTGTCGCGTCCTCCCAAAATTGATATTTCGCCCAAAATTATTTTACATTTTGACGATTAGCTCATCCCTCCGAGGCTTTGCATGGCTTCGTGCAGTGCCACACCCGTCAGCATCTTGGGCATTCCGCCGTTGACGTTGTGATCGTCAAGGTGCTGGTGAAACCACGTCTTCAACGTGTTCACCTCTCCCGTGATTACAGCTTTCAGGTCGTCAAACTCTTTGACCAAGGCACCGGTCACTTCGGTGACGACGCCATCGGCATCCACGACAGTCGGGGCAGAAATCGCGGTCAACTTCGTCTCGATGCCTTCAAACCGCTCAGCGATGACCTTCAAGTTCTCGTTGAAGGTGCTGATATTTTTTTCGTTCAGGTCAACCAGTGCCTTGTTCTCGTCTTCGAGGGCATCGACACGCTTTTTCAGTGCCAGAATGGCTTCGATGATTGCTTTGCTCATTGCTTGTGCTTCTTTCCCTTGCCGCCCATCGGACGGCCCGATTTCCAAAGGTTGTGGGGGTTGTATCGGCTGCGGATGATCGGAAGGAATTGGTCGGGAACTTGCGGCACCGGCTCCCAGGCGATGATCGTGGGAAGCTGCTCATCCAACCAGACTTCAAGGTTCGCCTCTTCGAATTTGTCGTAGAAGAACCGAACGAAATACGGCCACGAGTAGTGCGTCCCAGAGTTCTTGTCCGTGAACGTGCCCAGCAAAACATTGCCGGGATAGTTGCGGAGGGTGGTCTCGTATGCAGCCCTGAGATAGGCGAAGGTCTCGGCGTCGATCTTGCCTTCATCGTGCTTAAACTCGACGTAGCTGAACCAGAAATCCGGTTCGAGCAGTTGAACGGTACCCTTCCAGGCAGCTAATCCGGCAGACGGCGTGAACGGGGCAGTTTGGGTGAAGAACTGAAGGTTCATGGCATACCGGGACGAACTCCACTTGGTCTTGTGGGCCGGTCCATTGTCGAAATGGTTGAAGGTCGCCACAGTAATGTCAGAAACGGGCGGAATGCCGTTCAAGCCAGAAGGCTGGGGAGCCACCGAGATGGAAGGGATGAAGGATGTAGTTCCGTTGAGGATGGCAAGCTGTTGTTCCAGCGCCGAAAATATGTCATTCATAAAATAGTCTCCAATTATAATGAGATAGGGTTCAAATATTGTCCGGTCGGATACTAATGGCCGGTTATTCTCAAAGGTTACAAAGACTTAATCTATGTTTTGAGCAAAAGTATTTAACCATAAGGCTTCAAATATTTCAATATTAGTGATGCATGGCAAATTTGCGCCGATTGAGTCGATATAGATGATCATTAGTGGAGTTATCAGACCGCCATCTGAAGCAATTCTTTTGCCGATGTTATTTCCCGGAATGATTTCGCAGAAGGGTTGTCTTAGCGATACAGACACTTTGTCTATAGGTATGCTTCGCGTAATCTTTAATCTACAATCAACAATGTACAATCTGTAATTATAATGAGATTTAGGGAAATCTCCCCGTCATCAGCCCTTCGGCCTCCTCGCTTCGCTCGTCTGCTTCTCGGACCTCGACGTGCAATCACTCGTCTTCGACGCGTCATCGCTTCGCTCGACGGTAATCCGACTTCGCTTCGCTCGTCGGCGATGAGATGCCTTCGGCCTGTCGGCCTCGTCATCTCGGAAAAAAGGTGTCGGATTGCAATTGTTTTGTGGTCGCTCCGCTCCTCGGGTCAAAAGGAAGGGAGGCTCGTCGGCAATAGAGATTTGGGAAGACGGTCGGAAAAGAGGAGAAGCAGCGCCCCGCCTAGCCCGGATCTCCCACCAATGGCGAGAATGCTGATGGCTATCCAGGGAAGGAGGAGCGAAAAAGCTCATAGACTGCGAGGTCCAACACGTTCTGAGCACTGCGACCGGATCGCTTCGTGTCCCATTCCCCTCTTCTTGGGTATGACGGAGAACGGAGCCTTCCCTGCCCTTCTGCGCTGATATTGATTCCGTGCTCTTCTGGCTGCGGGATCAGCCATGCCCGACGACCCTGGAACAACCTTGCAGGAGTTGCGTCAGCGAATATCCACTGAGGGTCTGCCCAGGCTCTCCGCAGAGGCATTGCGCTCGTACAAGCGGGAGGAACCGCACAGTCCCAGGCTGGACGTGGGGGTGGCGATGATCATCCTCGGCATGCTCGCACAAAATGATTTTGATAAAATTATTTTGCCGGTCATCTCTCGGCGATCAGAAGGTATCCGGTATAGGCCAGACCTCGATCACGAAAGCTCGGACTATCATTCTCGTCCGTGACGCCAGTCCAGTCGCGACGTAGAAAGGCTCCAGCTTGTTGGTCTCAAGAAGCGCGAAGGTGGGTTCAAGATATGTTGGCAGGCGGAAGAGGCATGCATTTACCGCGCAACAGCGGCAACAAAAATGGGCAGCGATGCTGCCCGCTTGAGCTTGCCCAATGTTCAGGCAAGAACTATATTTTGCAATGCAACATAGCGATTGGCATCGCAGTGTTGCTGCCCTTCTTGGGCGTTTCCTCCCTAAACTTCGGGCCGCTCCCTAGCGGCCTTTTTTCGTGTGCCGAGCATGTTCGACAGCTTGGAGGTGCAAGTCCTCTACCCAGCCTGATGGCGGCGAAGGGTTAGCAAAGCGCAAGGGCGCCACCGCGAGGTGGGGTCTGAAGGAAGCGTGGAGCAAAACC
>NZ_VOSK01000277.1 GCF_009296175.1 Microvirga tunisiensis
GGAACGCGCCGGCTTGATCCGCCGTCAGCCCGGAGTGGCGCGAAGCATCGAGGTGTTGGTCGCCCCTGAAGGCCTGCCCCTCCTCCGCCATCCCCAACTCGTCAAATCCTCTGGGCCGAGGATCTAGCGGCCGTTGTCGGCGAGGTCACGCGCCTCGGCCTGACCGCCTCGCGCCGTCTGCAACTGGCGGCTGAAGCCACGGGCGTCACTGCCCTGGTGATCCGGCGCTGGTGGACTCTGGCGGAGAAGGATCTGGTCCATCTGCCAACTGCAGCCGTCACACGCTGGCGGATTGCTCCTGCCTTATCCGAACTCATGCCCGCTCCCGGTCTTGGACGGGAGCGCTGGCACGTCGAACTCCTGCGCTGCCGTGGCGCCGAACCCCGTACCTGGATTCTGGAGGCCTGCGATGCGAAGGGTCGTCTCGCTCTACCTGCCGACTTGGCCGACCGATCGGATCAGGCGGCGGACCGGCGAGCCGCCGCGTCATGAGCCCCTCGTGACCGTGCACACGGTCGGGTCGCGCCGCGTCGTGCGTGCGGCCTGTGCGGCTGCGCAAGAACTCGGCCTGTACACCGGCATGGCGCTCGCTCAGGCACAGGCCTTGGTGCCCAACCTGCACATGGTCGAGGCAACCCCGGACGAGGACGACGCCTCGTTGCGGGAGCTGGCGCGCTGGGCCATCGGCTACTCGCCCGTGGTGGCGCTCGATTCTCCCGATGGCTTGTGGATCGACATTGCTGGCGTGGCGCATCTCTTCGGCAGCGAGGAAGAACTGCTCCGGGATCTGATCAGCCGCCTGACGCGGCAGGGCATCGCTGCCAAAGCGGCCGTCGCCGATGTCCCAGGAGCCGCCTGGGCCATCGTCCGCTACGGAGCCGGCGGTGTCGTCCCGACAGGCCGGACCGTGGACGCGGTGGCGACCCTGTCGATCCGGGCCTTGCGGATCGCCCCGGACAAGCTCAGCGCCTTGCACCGGCTTGGCATCGAGCGCGTGGGTCAGTTGGCTGCCATGCCGCGCGCGCCGCTGGTCCGGCGCTTCGGCCGGGATGTGGCGTTGCGCCTCGATCAGGCTCTTGGCCATGCGTTCGAGCCCATCACGCCGACGATCCCCAAGGACACTCCGACCGCGTCTCTTGCCTTTGCGGAGCCCATCGGCCGGCTTGAGGATCTCAACCGCGTGGTGCTGCGCCTTGCCACAGATCTGTGCCGGCAACTGGAGCGCCGCGGGAAAGGCGCCCGCCGGCTCGACCTCGTGGTCCAGCGGGTCGATCAGAAGAGCGCCTGCCTGCGCGTCGGCACCGCCAAGGCCAATCGGGATGCGACGCATCTCGCCAAACTCTTCGACGAGCGGCTGCAAACGCTCGATCCCGGGTTCGGGATCGAGGAGGTTGTCCTTGTCGCCAGCAAGGTCGAGCCGCTGACGGAGACGCAGGTCCAGGCGCAAGGCCTCGGCGATGAGGACGCTGGCAACGCGGATATGGGCCAGCTCGTCGACCGTCTCGGCGCTCGCATCGGCCTGAAGAAGGTCTACCGCCTCGCACCCGTTCAGACTCTCGTGCCTGAGCGCATGGCACGCAGGATCCCGGCACTCGCGCCGCCGACAGGTGCAGTCTGGCCGGAGAACCTGCCGCGGCCCACGCGCTTGCTCAATCCGCCCGAGCGTGTGGTGGCCACTGCCCTGCTCCCGGATCATCCTCCACGCTTCTTCGTCTGGCGCAAGGTCCGCCACTCCGTCGCCAAGGCCGATGGCCCTGAGCGCATCACGCCGGAATGGTGGAACGGCGACAAGGGTTCGTTTGCTCGGGACTACTACCGCGTCGAGACCGAGCAAGGCGGGCGCTACTGGATCTTCCGCGATGCGCCCACCGCCGAGGGCGGACGCTGGTGGATGCACGGCTTCTTCTCATGATGGACGACCACCCCTCGCATGTATGCTGAACTCCAGGTCACGACCCATTTCTCGTTCCTGCGCGGCGCCTCGAGCCCACAGGAACTGTTCGAGCAGGCGAAGCTTCTGGGCATCACGGCGCTGGGCATCACCGACCGCAACTCGCTGGCCGGCGTCGTGCGCGCATACGAAGCATCGCGGGAGACCGGCGTTCGTCTTATCGTGGGTTGCCGGCTCGATCTCATTGATGGCACGTCGCTTCTCGTCTATCCGACGGATCGGGCAGCCTATTCGCGCCTATGCCGGCTGCTCAGCATCGGCAAGAGCCGCGCCGGTAAGGGGCAGTGCCATCTTGCCTGGGACGACGTGGTCGCCTGGAACGAAGGCCTCATCGCCATTCTCCTGGGCGATGAAGCGGATGCTGTCATCGATCAAAACCTCGCACGTCTCAAGAGCACCTTCGGCAACCGTGCCTACATGGCGCTGATCCGGCGCTTTGCGCCCAACGAGCATCTGCGCCTTCATGCCATCGAGCAGGCGGCACAGGCCGCGAGAGTGCCGTCGATTGCCGTGGGCGACGTGCTCTACCATCACCCGAACCGTCGCCGCTTGCAGGATGTCGTCTCCTGCATTCGTGAAGGCTGCACCATCGACGAGGCCGGTTACCGGCTGGAGCGGCATGCCGACCGCTATCTCAAGGATCCGGTCGAGATGGGACGTCTGTTCGAGCGACATCCCGAGGCCTTCCGGCATGTGCATGAAGTCCTCGATCGCTGCACGTTCAGCCTCGATGAACTGCGCTACCAGTACCCATCCGAAACGGAGCCCGGCGAGACCGCCCAGGAGAAGCTGAAACGCCTGACCTGGGAGGGGGCGAGGAAGCGCTATCCAGATGGCATTCCCGATGTGGTCGCGACGACCTGCCGCCACGAGTTACACCTAATCGAGGAGCTGGGATATGCGCCGTACTTCCTCACCGTCCACGCCATCGTCTCGTTCGCCCGATCGCGGGGCATCTTATGCCAGGGGCGCGGTTCGGCGGCAAACTCCGCCGTGTGTTTCGTGCTCGGCATCACGTCGATCAATCCCACCGAGCATGACCTGCTCTTCGAACGCTTCGTCTCTCAGGAGCGACGTGAGCCACCGGACATCGACGTCGACTTCGAGCACGAGCGGCGCGAGGAAGTGATCCAATGGATCTATGACACCTATGGCCGCCATCGGGCGGCACTCACCGCTGTTGTCTCCTGCTACCGCGCCCGAGGCGCCGTGCGCGAGGTCGGCAAGGCCCTCGGCGTTCCTGAGGACGTGACGGCAGGATTATCCGGTCTCGTCTGGGGTTGGGGCAATGACGGTGTCTCCGAGAAGGAAGCGAAGGAGCTCAATCTCAACCTCGATGATCCGCGCCTGCGCATGACACTGGAACTTGCCAGCGAACTCATCGGCGCGCCACGCCATCTCTCGCAGCATCCGGGCGGCTTCGTGCTGACTCAGGACCGCCTCGACGATCTTGTGCCCATTGAACCGGCCGCCATGGAGAACCGCCAGGTCATCGAGTGGGACAAGAACGACATCGACACCCTGAAGTTCATGAAGGTCGACGTGCTGGGCTTAGGGATGCTGGGTTGCATGCGCCGTGCCTTCGATCTGCTGCGCGAGCACAAGGGCGAGGACTATGACATCGCCACGATCCCGAGCGAGGATAAAGCCACTTATGTAATGATCCAGAAAGCTGACACGGTCGGCGTTTTCCAGATCGAGAGCCGCGCCCAGATGGCGATGCTGCCGCGCCTCAGGCCAAAGACCTTCTACGACATCGTCATCCAAGTCGCGATCGTGCGTCCGGGGCCGATCCAAGGCGACATGGTGCATCCGTACCTGCGCCGCCGCGAGAGACGCGAGGAGCCTGAGTATCCAAGGCCCGAGCTCAAGCGCGTGCTCGAGAAGACGCTCG
Organism: Microvirga tunisiensis; assembly: GCF_009296175.1. Taxonomy (GTDB): domain Bacteria; phylum Pseudomonadota; class Alphaproteobacteria; order Rhizobiales; family Beijerinckiaceae; genus Microvirga; species Microvirga tunisiensis. The sequence continues at coordinate 3,846 of NZ_VOSK01000277.1, forward strand.
GTGTGCCGCTGTTCCAGGAGCAGGCCATGCGGGTGGCCATCGAATGTGCAGGTTTTACTCCCTCCGAAGCCGACCAGCTCCGGCGCGCCATGGCGACCTTTAAGTTCACCGCCGGCGTCTCGAAGTTCCGCGAGAAGCTGATCCAAGGCATGACCGCTCGCGGCTACGACGCGGCCTTTGCCGAACGCACCTTCAAGCAGCTCGAAGGTTTCGGCTCGTACGGCTTCCCAGAAAGTCATGCCGCGAGCTTCGCCAAGATCGCCTATGCCTCGTCCTGGATGAAATGCCACCATCCGGACGTGTTCTGCTGTGCCATTCTCAATTCCCAGCCCATGGGCTTTTATGCGCCTGCTCAACTGGTGCGGGATGCACAGGCTCATGGAATCGAGGTACGTCCTGTCGACGTCAACCACTCGCGCTGGGACTGCGCCCTAGAGCCGACCAGAGATCCGCGGCGGCTGGCTGTCCGCCTTGGCCTCAGGATGGTTCATAGTCTCTCCAATACGGATGCCGCCATGATCCCGATCGCCCGGGCGGAGCAGCCTTACTCCTCGATCGAGGATCTTCGGCGACGCGCTGGTCTTCCTGTGTCGGCCCTTGAACACCTTGCTCAGGCCGACGCCTTCGGCTCTCTCGGTGACGACCGGCGAGAAGCGCTCTGGACCATCGAAGGCATGGCGGACGAGGTATTGCCGCTGTTCGCTGCCGCGGACAAGCGCGAGCGCGCAATCCAACCTGAGGTGATCGAGCCTGAAGTCGAACTCGTTCCCATGACCGAAGGCCGCGAGGTCGTGGAGGACTACCGCTCCATCGGATTGACACTGCGCCGGCACCCGCTGTTCTTTCTGCGCCAGGAACTGACCGAGCGCCGGATCCTGTCCTGCTCCGATCTTCACCAGCTCCGGGATGGGCAGCATGTCACGGTGGCGGGTCTTGTCCTCGTGCGTCAGAAGCCCGGCTCCGCCAAGGGCGTGACGTTCATGACCATCGAGGATGAAACCGATGTCGCCAATCTCGTGATCTGGTCCGCCATATTCGAAAAGCACCGGCGGCTAATCCTCTCGTCCGGCATGATCGGGTGCCGTGGCCGGATTCAACGTGAGGGCGGCGTCACCCACCTCATCACGGAGCATTTCATCGACCTGTCGGATCTCCTGCGCTCGGTGGCGGATCGCGATCATTCTCTGCGCCTACCCTATGGACGAGGTGACGAGGCAAGGGTTGTAACCCGCGATTGGCTCCGCAGCCGCACACAGGAGCTTAGTGAGCAGCCAAAGTCTGATAGACCGGATCGCGCAAACGAAGCGGTCATCAAGGTGGCGACCCGGGACTTCCGCTGATGAGGATCATGCCACGATCTCTCGGCACATGCGTGGGAACACAAGAGCCACCATGAGCCATTTTCCCATAAAAGCAGAGGTCCCGTGCTTCCACGGGACCTCTGCTTGAGGCATTGCAGCGGATGTCCTTGCCTAGTCCTCGAATTCTCCACGCAGGATCTCTCGCTTACCTGCATGGTTGGCTGGGCCGACGATCCCTTCCTTCTCCATACGCTCCATGACGGAAGCCGCCCGGTTGTAACCGATCTGCAGCCGGCGCTGGTCGAGGCGACGCATACAGGCAAGGTCATCGCCTGGACCGATACCGCGATGTATGCGGCCTTCGCGCTGGGCGTGCCGATCGACTCGGCTCTCTACGCGACTTATGGGTTCCTGGCGATCGCGCTGGCCACCACCCTTAGGATGGAGCACGTCTCCGACGAGCAATACCAGCGGTGATGCTCATGCTGGTCGTCCCCCTCACGGCACCCCTTCTGCCATAGGCACCCTTGCCACACTTCGGGATCAGGACTCTCCTGCTCGAGGGCGGCGGCACCATCAACGGTGCATTCCTGAAAGCAGGGCTGATCGACGAGATCAGCGTCCTGATGTACCCGGGCATCGATGGACTGGCCGGGGTGCCGAGCATCTTCGAGTATGCAGGCGAGCCCGATGAAAGACCTGCGGCCGGCCAGTCGCTCCGGCTTCTCAACACGGAACCCCTGGAAGGAGGTATGGTCTGGCTTCACTACAGGGTGGAGACCTCTCCTGCGTCGCAGCCCGATTGAGAAAGGCCGAGAATGGAATAGCTTCACAGGGCAGCTCGTAACCTTCCCGTTGCCCCTGAAGTCGATTGCTTCACCGCAAAGTGGTTCATTGCAATTCGATCCGGGCAAGTCTGGGCCACCAACCGGGATCAGAGGACAGCAGCCAAGATGGGCTCGATTGATGACCCCTCCTCATAAGTACAAGCGAAGGAGCGTGTCTAATCTCATTACTTCGTCTGGACTATCTTCTCGACAGTCAAAGGAGATCCAGACATGAACGGGAAGATTGGTACCAAAGCCTCGGTAGGCCGGAAGGTCGGCTTCGACCGGCGCAACCTCCTGAAGATGACGGGTACTGGTATGGCCGCTTTGAGCGTTGGTATAGCTGCCTCGGGTCAAGCCATCGCGCAGCCGCAAATGAAACTCAGTGACACGTGGGACAAGACCTTCGCTAAAAGCGATAAGGTTGACTACAAGAAAGTCACCTTCAAGAACCGCTACGGCATCATCCTAGCGGCAGACCTTTACCAGCCGAAGAACGCCAGCGGCAGGCTGGCGGCGATTGCTGTCAGCGGCCCGTTTGGTGCGATGAAAGAACAAGCATCAGGTCTTTATGCGCAAACTATGGCCGAACGTGGTTTCGTCACGCTGGCATTCGATCCTTCCTATACAGGGGAAAGCAGTGGCGAAACGCGCAACATGGCGTCCCCGGACATCAACACCGAGGATTTCAGCGCGGCCGTGGATTTTCTTGGCCTGCAGCCGAACGTTGACCGCGACCGCATCGGTGCCATTGGCATTTGTGGTTTCAGCGGCATGGCACTGACTGCCGCCACCAGCGATTCGCGCATCAAGGCGGTCGCTACAGCTTCCATGTATGACATGTCTCGCAGCATGAGCCGCAGCCATAAAGACGGTTATACGATGGAGCAGCGCCACAAGGTTATTGACTACATCAGCCAGCAACGCTGGATTGATGCGGAAAGCGGCAAATATGCGCTGGGTTATCACGAAGTCCCGTTCGACGAGAAGGGCAACATCGTGAAAGGGAAGCGTGTACTTCCTGACAGCTTGCCGGCAGATCCTGACCCAGTTCTGGTCGCTTTCTTCAACTACTACAGAACTCCGCGCGGTTTCCATCCAAGGGGCATCAACTCGACAACGGCGTGGACCGCCACGACCCCCATGTCGTTCTTCAGCTTTCCGATGTATGCGAACATCGAAATGATTTCCCCGCGCCCGGTTCTACTGGTGGCAGGAGAAAACGCCCACTCACGCTATTACTCTGAAGACGTCTACAAGGAGGCTTCCGATCCCAAGGAATTGGTAATTGTGCCCAATGCCGACCACGTTGATCTTTATGACCAGATGGACAAGATTCCGTTTGATAAGCTGACATCTTTCTTCAAACAGCACCTGGCTTAAATGCGCGCCGTCTGATGGTCTGAATTCAATCGAGCGCCAACTTCTTGGCCGCACCCGTCCAGCCGGACAGATGCGGCCATTTCCCTGAGCCTGTGGGTATGGAACAACAGAGCATCCCATGGGAGATCAAGTACGCAATGGTCTTGCTCCACTTCTGCGTGAGACGATGCCGGGACGGATCGCTGCGCCACGTCAGGACCTCAAGGGGAGGCACCAAATGCAACATCGAATTATGATTGCAGTCGGCCTCGCGCTGATGCTGAAAGGAAATGCAATGGCCCAAGAGCGCATTCTAATTTCCTCCGAATGGGGCAATGTCACAGCCGATCTGATCGGCAATGACGCGACGCGGACGCTCGTCCGGATGCTGCCGCTCACGATCGACATGACGGATCATCTCCGTCAGGAAAAGACCGGCAACCTGCCTTCGCCGTTGCCGGCAACCGCGCGGCAGCAGGATTTCTCGACTGGAACACTGGGCCTTTGGGGGCCTGATCACTTCGTCATCTACTATCGCAGCGGCCGTGTGCCCCGGCCTGGCATCATTATCCTCGGCAACGTGACAGGCGATAGCTCGATCTTTGACCGTCCCGGTCCTGTCACTATCCGTCTTGAGCGTACGAAATGAATGGCATCCGGCCAATTAGTCGGGGATGCTAGCTAGTTTCCGTCCACAAACGGCAAACGTTTGATTTCACTACGTGAATCATAGCTTTGCGCGAGCAAGGCCCGGCGGTTTCAGGTATCTTGGATCATGCCACTGAGTCCAAAGCCCTGCCAGCGCCGGAGCCGACAATGCGCCAAGAACGCACCGTCCAAGCCAGCATATTCGATCTTTTCGCCACGCACGAGATCGGCTGCGAGTTGAAGGCGATGTCACAATGGCTGGATGAGCATCGCGATCTGTT
>NZ_VOSK01000278.1 GCF_009296175.1 Microvirga tunisiensis
CGCGCGTCATCTACGAGAACCTGTATTGTGCCCGCGGCCAGGCAGAGAACTGGATCAAGTTCCACAAGGCGCAACTCGCCTCCGATCGGACCTCGTGCCGGCGCGCCGTGGCCAACCAGGTCCGGCTCGTACTGCACACGGCCGCCTACTGGCTGATGCTGTCCGTGCGGGAGGCCATTCCGGCGACACGCGATCTCGCCCGGGCGGAGTTCGCAACGCTGCGGTTGCGCCTGCTCAAGATCGCCGTGCGGGTGCAGGAAACCACCAGCCGCATCCGACTGGCCTTTGCCTCGTGCTGTCCGGAAGCGGATCTCGTCCGGCGTCTTGCGAGCGCTCTGGCACCCCAGCCCCGGGCGGCCTCGCCCTGAGCGCCGGGGCTGCCATCGCCCCGGTCATCCCATCCCGTCCCTGCCAACGCGTTCCCCACGTTCCAGACCTTGCCGCGGTGAAAGAAACGCAGCGGATCGGCACGCCCGCGCTACCAAATAGGCCCCGAAACAAACTCTGGTGAATAGGAACGGCTAAAGTCATACCATGGTGCGTATACCTCCCACGCCGGAACTCAACGGATACACAGCACTTCTGAGCGAGCTGAAGGAGCGGATCCGTGCCGCCCGCCTTCGGGCCGCTGTCGCGGTCAACCAGGAGCTGATCCTTCTCTACTGGAGCATCGGCAGCGACATCCTCGTCCGGCAGGCGACAGAAGGCTGGGGAGCTCGCGTGATCGACCGGCTCGGCGAAGATCTGCGGCGGGCATTCCCGGAGATGACCGGCCTTTCGGGGCGAAACCTCAAATACATGCGGGCGTTCGCCGAGGCCTATCCTGATCAGGAGATCGTGCAACAGGTTGTTGCACGATTGCCGTGGGGCCACAATGTTCGCTTGGTCGAGGCCGTGAAGGATCCGACAGAGCGTCTTTGGTATGCCCGCAAAGCCATCGAGCATGGCTGGAGCCGCAACATCCTGGTCCACCAGATCGAAAGCGGCCTGTATCATCGCCAGGGCAAAGCCATCACCAATTTCGAACGGACCCTGCCCGCTCCTCAATCAGAGCTCGCCAGAGAGTTGGTCAAGGATCCCTACAGCTTCGACTTCTTAGCACTCGGTCCAGACATGTCCGAGCGGCAACTCGAGCGCAGCCTTCTGGACCATCTCCGATCGCTCATCCTTGAACTCGGCAAAGGCTTTGCGTTCGTCGGCAGCCAATATCCGCTTCAGGTGGGTGGCCAGGTCTACTACCTCGATCTGCTGTTCTACCATCTGCGCCTGCGCTGTTTTGTTGTTCTCGAACTCAAGATCGAGGAGTTCAAGCCGGAGTTCGCCGGCAAGATGAACTTCTATCTCTCAGCCGTCGACGACCAGCTTCGTCACGAAACTGACGGACCGAGCATTGGGATCATCCTCTGCAAGGGAAAGAATGCGGTTGTGGTGGAGTATGCCTTGCGCGACTCCGCCAAACCAATGGGTGTCGCTGAGTATCGGCTCTCCCCCTCGCTTCCAAGTCAGCTCCAAGGCAACTTGCCGACTGCCGAGGAGTTGGCCCGCGAATTCCCCTTGATGTCGGCTGTGAAGCTCCGGATCGAGATCGAGCGCGAGTTGCGCATGCTGCTGCAAGCACGCGGCCAAAGCACTGGCATCATAGGAATCGGTCCTATGCTCCAGGAGGTGGAGCAGCATGGGATCGCCCTGGAAGGCGCGGGTGAGTTTGAGGTCGCACTGCAGGCGATGAACCAGGCCTCACACGGCATCGATGTTGATCCAGTCGCAGCCGAGCAAGCCATAGAGGTCGGCACGCGGCTCTTGGAGACACTGAAGCGCTTGAATGGCCCCTGACCACTCGGCGTCGGTGAAACTTAATCGTTGAAGTTCAACTTTGACAGATGGTCCCGGCTCAAAGTGCCCTGCGAGCCCTTGTTGTGCAAAAGTATTCTTGCCCACGGACATGCATTCCAACCGATGTACTGCTGTCTGTGGACGAACTCAGTCAGTTCAATCCCACAATGAAAACCGTCGATCTCCACCTCACAGTCAGGTGGATCTCTCCTTTCGCCTCTGTGGTACAGGTTCGTGAATTGAAGGCCAGATGCCTCCAAGACTGTCCTTGCATCATTCTGTTCGTCCAAATTGCGGTACTCGCGCGTGGTCGAACGAACCCCTTGAACGAGCCGGAGTTGTGCGATGAGCTTACGAAGTTCCTTCCTCTGATCGTCCATCACGTTCCCTCAGGAAATCCTATATATCTGACGATACCACCCAAGACTGCAACTCGCTGGAAAAATAGTCTGACTGCTCCATGTCACAGAAGCTGCTTGAGGCTCCTGCCGACAGGCTTTGTCGTTTGGCGAGACCCCTTTTGTGGATCGCCAGCATCCAGTCAGGGGATTTTAAACCCTCCCCTGCTCTATGCCCTTCCAGTTTGCTCACTGAGGCAATCCATTATTCCCTAACGAACCTATCGAGAAATCCATATGACCAACCAAGCCGTTATCTTCACGGACGGCGCATGCCTGGGAAACCCTGGCCCAGGTGGATACGCTGCAGTGATCACTATTGCAGGTGACGAGCAGATTATCGTTGGCCGAGACCGCTCAACGACGAACAACAAGATGGAGATGACAGCAGCCATCAAGGCCCTTGAAGCTGTCTCAAAGGATCTCCCTATCGTGATTCACAGCGACAGTCAGTACGTGATCAAGGGTGCGACCGAGTGGCTTCGCGGATGGAAGGCCAAAGGCTGGCGCAAGGCTGACGGCAAGCCGGTCATGAATCAGGATCTATGGATGCAGATGGATGCCTTGATGGTCGGTCGGCAGATCACCTGGAAGTGGGTGAAGGGTCATGCTGGCCACCCCGAAAACGAACGGGTGGATAGCCTCGCTAATTGGGAAGCCGTGAGAGCTGCGGCAGGAGGTGAAGCCGAAGCGGAGAGCGCTGAAGCGGCGATAGCCTCATAGTGGCCCCTGAAATGATGATCTCCATCCACAGGCTCATCTCCTAACCTGTGATGATAGCTGAACCGTTCAGATACGGTTCAAGGCTTCCACCCGATACTCCCTGTGAGGCTGGACGATGTCTGTCGGTGTCGCCAGCGTACACAGGGAGGCTCCCATGTTGAGCTGGTTCAAACGAGCAAGTCCCGCTGCCACCTTGATCGCCGCTGCAGCGTTGCTCGGTGGATGCGTGACCGGTACCGAGGTTTCCTACAGTGAGTATCAGTATGACCGCTATGGCGGGACCGAGCGGACCTATGAGCGTAACCTCTACGCAGATCCGTCCCGTGGCATTGAGAGCGAGAGGTGCCGAACCGCTGTAAGACGGCGCATCAACAGCTTCGGAGAAGAGGTTGTCAGGCGGGAGCACGTTTGTGACCCTACAGGCGAGATAGAAACCGCAGAACCTTGGATCGGCCGAGCGCCTCGCCGGAGCGTCTATTCTGGCCCAGCCGCACGTGTGCCCGAGGATGTTCCATACGTCGAGTGATTGAGGATGGGCCCTGGTCAGACCTCGTCAGGCCGCTTAAGATCGGTCCTAGGAACTGAATATGAACCTTGGCAGTTGCAAATCACACTTGCTGGGCACGTTCCGTATCAGCCCGGGTGGCGCGATCAGGCACCAAAGCGCCCCCTCCTCAGCGAGGGCGTTTCTCAATATGGATAACCTCTCGCATCCAGACGACGCGCTATGTGGCTCCACCCGACTGCCCGTCAGGATATCGCGACCCGAATTGAGAGCCCTATCAGATCACCGGCCTCATGGAACAGCGCACGGCGATCCAAGCCGCTTCGGGGCATCCTCCAACAAGCGGTCTGCCAACAGGCACGAACTGCTCAAAGCTACGATTGATTAACCATGCCAATCCAAGGGGTCGCCTGGGCTAAATTGTGCCACAAGCTCGACCCAATGCGGAGCTGATGTGAGCACACAACATTCTCAGAAATTCAGCTAACGATCCGCGAGTAAGCTCATGAGGTATGTGAAGAACCAAGTCAGGTTGCAGCTCGGTGCAACAGGCAAAGGCCTCCTGGCTGCTACGGCCGTCGGCTGGGGCCTATTCGTGTACTCCGTCCTGGCTACAGGATCTGAGGAGCACACTCTCCAGCGTGAGAATTCGCAACTCCGTCAGCAGATTGAGACTGTCACCGCAGAGCGTGATCGGCTGGCGAAAGCAAATGAGCAAAAAACCCTGGCCGGCCAAGATCTGAACACCATGCTGGTGCGGATCGAAGCAGCAACCGAAGAACTCCAGCAGTTGGACTCCCTGCGGGCAACCGTGAGTCAAGCGATGGAGCAAACCCGCCTTCAGTTAACCGGACCGTCAGATCAGCCTATAGCTATGACGGAAAGTCCCACGGTCAGCACGACGTCCGCTATTCGTCTTTCCAAGCAGGAGATCCGCACGGCGCAGGAAGCGCTTGTTGACTTCGGGTATGGAAAACTAAAAGCTGACGGGTTGTTAGGCTCCTCGACCCGCAAAGCCGTTGAAGCCTTTGAGCGAGCCAAAGGCCTTCCCGTCACGGGAAAACTTGGAATTGCGACTCTGCAGGCTTTGCGAACCCACACTGCCTCGGTAACTCAATAGTCCTTTTGCGGGTATTCTTACATCGCTTACAGCGGGTAGGTAGCCTGCTCCAGGAGGTTTGAGCCACCGCTCTCACTCCCGATAAGTCCCGGTTATCAGGAGTGAGCCCAAACCATCAGCTGGATGGCTGCCGCTTTAGTGGAACAGGTTGCGCCTCGGCAGCTGAGGGGCTGCGTCAACTTTCTTATCCGCCCGCTTTGCCTCGGGATCCGGCGAGAGATGCACGATAGACGCTAGGATCGCGGTGGGCCGGACCATGAGCTCCTGATCGGTTGCCTTCAGCAGCTCATCGTCCTTTGCCACATACTCAAGGACGCCCAGCAGGAAATGTTGCGTTGTCGCCGACGCCCGGATCGTCTCGGGCTGGAGGCCAGTGACGTTCAGAAACCGGATGATCCGATCGACGTCCGCGACGATGAAGTTCAGGACTTGAATGGCAACACTCTCGGCGTCGCTCCGGCCAGCGATGATCCTGCCCTGGAATGTCTCGGTCATTTCCGTCCTCCCTCGCTGCCAGTCCTGCTGCACTCTGATATACAATGCTGAAGATCCCGGCGCAGGTATCCTGGCCTTTCGGTTCTGTCACTTAAAGGACAATTGCTCCAGACCGGATGGTTCAAACTTTGAGAACCTTGAGGCCATGTGGTCGATTTGGGTCCAGCCACAGCGGCAATACCATCACGATTACCTGATTGCGGCGGTTGTAGACGAGCCTTACTCGAGGCGAGGCATTGCGATTGCGGCGGAAAAGCTTGGCGACCACCATGACCTTTGGGCGGCGCTGCCAATAAGGATCGGCGAAAGCCGCTCGATACTTGCACTCGATCCGTTCCACGAGATCGACCAGGGTTTCTGGTTCGTAGTCATCGAGATTGTACCGCTCGCCGAATCTACGCAGAGAAGTCCGATCAACCTGAGATAGCTTGAGCTGCCTGCAATCTCCAAAGCTAGTTTTCAGGAGCTGGGTTGGACTTTGGGCGTGTTGCTGAAACCTGTTCTGAAGCTGGCACTATGGTGTGTGGCTCCCCCTTAGCCGCCCCGGCATTTTTCGTGGGCTCGTCCGCCGTCGGCTCGGTTCGAGGATGCGGAACCTGGCTCTCTACAGCCCGTTTCCGGAGCCTGCGATCCTCCCATGCCTGCAGCATCTCTTGCTTCAGCCCTGGTCTAGGCTTCGGAAGGGTCCGCCAGATCGTCAACGTGAACGCCTTTCCGACGGCAAGCACGAGGGCCATGCCGTAAAGGAAAATGGTCGGCGAGAAACTCTCGTCCATTCAGCGTCATCCTCCCAGCGCCCGCTGGATCGTATCAAATGCGGTCACTGTTGAAGCTCTGATCCCGCTATAGCATAGATCGACGTGCGGCTTTCCCGCAGCTGTCGACGAGTTGCTCAAGATCCCGCGCTGAGACCGATCCAGGCTCCCCTGTCCCCCTGCTCTACCCGCCTTGGAGCAGATAGCCGCGTCGCCGCTTGCGCTGGAGCCAGGTCTCGAGGGCTTCCACGGCGCAGGACTGGTTTTCGTAGAGCTCGACCCTGCGCTGGCCTGGTCGGCCAATGCGGCCCCACTCACGGATCAAGGTCGCATCCCCAAACAGGCTGGGCGCGATCGACAGGATATAGTAGCGAGCCATGTTGCAGCTTGGATCACGCCTGTGCAGGACCAGATAGTGGATCGTGTCGTGAGCCATGCGCCAGTGTCGCGCGGGCCTCTGGACGCGGTCCAATCAAAATCCTGAATCCTTTGCGCACCAACGATTCACATCCGTGATGCGCCCTGCTGTTGCCGCTCTCCGAACCCAGGCACGCTGGCCCGTCGTCCTCCCGACGCACATGGTTCTCTCCTTACGCCATTCTTCGCCTCCTCATGGCGAGGAGTTCGACGGCAAGGTCGATCTTGCCGGATTTCACCATGCGGGTCAGCGCGCGGAAGTAGCCGCCCGGGTTCTTGATCCGGCTCTCGCCGCCGTTCTTGGCGGCATCGTCCTCGTAGAGCTGCAGCACGTAGATCACCGCAATGGCTGCCCTGACGGTCCCGATGTCCTCCACCGCCTCGGCCCAGGCGCTCTCATGCGCCCCAAGGGAGGCGCGCAGGTAACGGCCGGCGGAGACGATATCCGCCAGATCCCGCACGGGCTGGCCGAAGTCGCTGAGGGTGGGGCAGGCCTCAAGGATCAATTCCGGTGATAGGTGCTCTGACGTTTGTTCGGTTGAACGAACCGCCTCAGCTTTCGTCGGAAAGCCCTTGTTACAAGTTTCACTAGGAGATCCGTTGTTGTTATTAATGTGACGGACTCCGAGTCCGGCATTGCCCGCTTCATAGAAGACTTCCTCAACACGAGTTCTCAACAGCTGCCAGGCGTCCAGCAGATCGGCCGGCAGCGTCACCTTGGATCGGGCTGGCGTGCGGGCCTGCAAGGTCTTCAGCTCACCTTCGAACTGAGCGCGATCAACCTCGGGGAAATGCTCCGCCAGGGCGCTCAGAGCCTCTTCGGTGGCCCTCCGGCAGATGGTGACCTCATCAAAGGCGCGCTTCTTCACCTCCCGCAGCTGCTTCTGCTCCATGAGCATCACGGCCCAGTCCCCTCTTCTGACGTAGATCGGGGTCAAATCAAGACCAAAGGCATCGACCACCTGCCCAGACAAGTCCTTGACGGCATAGCGTTTGCCGTTGGGCGAGTCCTTGGGGGCGATGAGTTGCAGATCAATTAGCTGGCGCAGGATGCGTCGGATCGCACGCTCGGTCAGGCCGGTGCGGCTCATGAGGTAGTCGTTCGACGGCCATACGAGCAGCCGCTCCCACTCCTGCTCGCCCCAGCAAGCCACGAGCTCGGACAGCACCGCCCGCTGGGCTGGCCTGAGGTCGAGGGCCTTGCTGGCGTCCCGGGCAGCCGCCGAGAGTTCTCTTCGTGTGACTGTGCGCTCGGCTTCGAGCGCAAGCTTCCTTGCGGCCAGAGCGGCATGTCTCAGCCGCCGGCCTCCTGACGATGCAAGCTGCATCGTACCCTCCATGTTGAGGGCAAAACGGGAGCGTTCACCGAAACCGATGCTCTTGACAGTCAGTTTGTCGGGATGGCATAAGAACGGTGTTAGACATTCAAATGCCCACCCCTCGGTGGACTCCAAAGGCCCTCGAAGTTCCCGCTTCGTGGGCCTTTTGCTTTGCCTGGTTTACGTCACGGTCTTTAGCTCCTTACGAACAAAGACTGCTTCGAGAGCATGAGTGATTGCGACTTGGCGCGAGGGGAAGAGGCCGCTATCGACGGCTTCGTCAATCGCAGTGCCGATTTCCCGAGGAAGCCAAACATTGGTTTCCCGGTCTCCCCTCTCCCGACGTGTCTGACGGAGACGTTGAGTTCGATTGCGACTCGCAGCATCAGCCATGGTGCCTACCCATATTGCTCGTAGCGATACGAGGAATGACCGATTCTGAGACGGCTGTGGAGTCGGAGCGCAAGAATCCATTCACAATAACTGGATTCTCCGTTGGAAAACTCCTTTTCTTAGAATCAATTAGCGCAAAAAGCCGTAATAGGGGCAAAACCGTTGGCGATCACGCTAAGGAGCAGCGGTCGCTGACCAGATCTGCCAGGCGCGGGACGGCTGGCGCATCAGCAATTCCCAGTCTATCGCCAAGATAGCTCCAGAATGACACT
>NZ_VOSK01000279.1 GCF_009296175.1 Microvirga tunisiensis
CGACGACGCCGACCCGTATCGACAATCTCAACTCGATCCATAGCCGCACTGTCCTTTTTGACGTCAATAAGGACAGTCAGTGCCAAATCCGACAATTCCTACAAGGCGGCCCACCTCGGATGCGTACGGACAATCTCCTCAATGACGAAACTGAAAAGGTTTTGCCGAAGGAGGTGCTGGCGAAGATCGGAATGACGCTGGACCAAATCGGCCAGCTTTTGACCACCTTCGGGGTCAAGGCTGATGTGCACCATACTGCCGACACCAGTGTGGACGAGTTCCGCAAGCTCGCGACTGAGGCTCTCGGCACGCCCAACCGGTACGTGATCGTCAACTACCTGCGACGAGCAATCGGACAGGAGCGTGGAGGCCACATCTCGCCATTAGCCGCCTATGATGCCGACACCGACCGCTTTCTGGTCCTGGATGTGTCCCGGTACAAGTATCCGCCCGTCTGGGTTGAGGCCGATGACCTCTATGCGGCCATGAACACGCCTGATTCAGATAACCAGAACCGGACGCGCGGCTTCGTTTTGGTTGCTGCGAAAGACTGAATGGCAAACCTGTCGATGCCGGCAGTTGCTGAAGATTGGCGGACAGGCACCGGACTGACCCTCGAGCGTCGAACGGGATATCGGCCTCCCAGGCTTTTGGGCTGGGCCGATCCGCGGTTTCCTCGGTATGATGGGAGGTGGGTCATGGATCGCTCCCGATCCCAGGATTTGAATACGGTTCTCACGATGGAGGTCCGAATGCCAAACCTTCTTGAACCAAGCGCAACGTGGTCAGCCGCACGCCAGGATGAATTCACAAAGAACCAGTTCAATCCCTGCGTGGGGACCCGCCTCCTGTCCCAGGACCGCCGGGTCCGGGTGTGGGAAGTCCGCTTGAAACCCTCAGAGCGCCTCGGCTTCCATCGCCACGTGCTGGACTATTTCTGGGTTGCCACAACACCCGGGAAAGCTCGTTCGCACCAACAGGACGGTTCGGTGGTGGAGGCTACCTATGCGGCGGGCCAGACGAGCCACCTCACCTACGGACCAGGAGAGTTCAAGGTCCATGACTTGGAGAATATTGGAGAGAGTGAATTCGTCTTTACAACGGTGGAGTTTCTCGACAGCGCAAACCCGCCGCTCCCTTTGCCCTCCGAAACTGAGCTTAGACCCCAGGGGTAACGCACGAACCTGTGAGGCGTGATCCGGGGGACCTTTGGCTCGAGGCCAACCTGTGTAACTGTGGGGCAGTGCCAGACAGCTGAACGGGTGGAGAATGCTCCGGGAGCACGCACGCAAGCGACTGACCAAGAAGGCCAAGAAAGGCTTTCGGGGCTTCCCGGTGGCCACGGTCGCCTTCTACGGGCCGGATAACCGCCGGGCGAGCAAGCTGACAGTCGGCATCGTGCTGGCTGAGAACCAAGAGGCAGTCGAGCTGAAGCAATGGTTCGCCGAGCAGGGCGATGTGCGCGAGGACGTCCAGGCTGCGGAGGAGGTCTTGGCGTACCTGGACAGGTTCGGCGTGCGCTCGGTTGCGATGGTGGACCGGATTATTGGCTGCCCGCACGAAGAAGGAATTGACTACCACGGACCAACCTGTCCGTTGTGCCCCTACTGGGCCGGGCGTGATCGCTGGAGCGGGGAGAGGGTCCACTAACGGCAGGGGCGAACACTATGGCTACTGCCCTCGACCGACTGGCGGACGAGCGAACCCGCCAGGAGCTGGACCATGTAGTCATTGTCCCAGGCGGCCCTTTTTCCGTCTGGCGCGCACACTAGGAGAGCATGATGAAGTGTGGGGCAGATTTGTAACGGGTTGGCTGCACAACGTTTCGAGCCAGACGAAACATAGCCGCGAGACACCCTCACTTGCCGAAACGCACCCCATCCGCACCCGACGTGTCCGATCCTTCCCGACCTCCGGAGATCCTGCAGTTCAAGGTCTGGCTGCTTGGCATCAGCCCTATGGTCTGGTGGCGGGTTCAGGTTCCGGACAGCATGACGCTGCGGGAGTTGCATGGTGTCATCCAGGTGGCGATGGGCTGGGAGGGCATCCACCTGTTCCAGTTTACGCCTCGGGCAAAGCGGTTCGGCTCCCTGGAGCTGGCGGCCCGGTCTTCGGATGTCCCGCTCTCCGAGCTTCGCCTCCGCCAAGGAACCCGCTTCCGCTACGAATATGATCTCAATGGTCCATGGGAGCATGAAGTGCGCCTGGAGATGCGGCACGAGGCTGACCCTGGGATGACCGACCTGCGCAAGAATGGCATGAAGCCTGCCCTCATCGTTGACCATCTAGTCGGTGCCTATTGCCCGCTGGTCGCAAATGACGGCAGCCTCTCGGATCAGCAGAAGGCCGACCGGGTGCGGCGGTTCGCGCGGCAGGTGACTGGATTGGCCTACGGACAGTCAGGCCAGGAGGAGTTGGATGTTCTCGTCGACGTGCCCTTGATGCCAGCGCTGCTTGGCCAAGTGGACCAAGTAGCGGGCAGGGCTGGGATGTCCCGGGATGCATGGATCGAGCAGGCGATCAAGCAATCGTTGACGGTGCCGTGATGCAGCAGCTTCCAACACGGGGTCAGCACAAGGTGCGCCGGGAGACCGGCAAGGAGTAGATGGTGCAAGTCCATCGCAATGAAGGAGGAGCGATCCACATTGGCCCCGAGTCATGCGCGGGCGATCGTGAGGCCGTCCGTGAAGCGTTGACAGGGGAGCATGCAGGCCAGCCATTGAGCCGCGAAAGTGATGCTTTTCGGGTGCCGACGTTTTTCTTGTGTGCGGAAGGCAACATGAGCCGGCGCGACAGCGCGAGGGCCGGCTCGACCCGACGTGGTCAGAGACCCTGGCATGCATGGACGCTCCTTGCACGGGAACCGGGAGGCCTCGGGATTGGCCAGCGTGGCATGCCACCGCTGGTCCGCATCGGGAAGGCGAGGAGCCGAAGCCGATGATGAACGATCCCGAGGAGTCAGATCCTGCCTGAGTCACAACGAACCTTGCGAACAACGCTGGGTCACCAGCGGCGGAGCAAGGGGAGCCAAGGGCAGGAACCGAGGGGAAGGCGGATCAGCACAGCACATGCCGGGCGCAGGACCGGGAGAATCCGCTGCCGTCGTTTGCGGAGCATCGAAAACCGCATTAACGCGGCCCGCCCCGGTTCTGGAGGGGTTCTGACCCGTAAGGCGGAATTCCATATAGAACGGTGCCGACCTGCTCACCGTCCTCCGGGTCGATAACCCGAATAGTGGTTCGACCGATTGGACTTTCGATCCGATCGATGACGGGCTCAAGGTACCGGCTATCGCTGTCCGGCCCGACGCCAAGGTCACCGAGGCGACTGGCCGAGTGAGCCGGGGAAGGGCTAACGGCAGTTAAACAGAGCGTTAGGCCAAAGCCGAAGCGTGCGTGAATGCTTGCGTTCATGAAACGCCTCCTGCCATCGTACGGCCCCTTGTTGGACCAGTCAGTGACAGCATCGCGGCTGAGGGACTTCCTGTCCTGAAGCGTCTCCCGAAAAGTTCCGAAATCTTCCGAAACAATGATATGATCAAGCCATGCCGGGTCAGTTCCTCGCGTTCGGTCCATTTATCTTCGACTGCCGCCGCGGGACCTTATTTCGGGGGGCATCACCGGTTGTGATTGGCAGGCGAGAGCGAGCCCTGCTGCAAGCTCTGCTGGAGGCCCGTGGTGAGGTCGTCACGAAGTCTTCCTTGATGGATGCCGCCTGGCCAAAGACGAATGTCGAAGAGAGCAATCTGACGGTGCAGATCGCAGCGCTTCGTCGAAGCATTGGCCAATCGGCCACCGGAGAGAATTGGATCGCGACGATCCCAGGCGTAGGATACAGGCTGGTGCACTCGACCCCGGTGCGTCAGCGGGACGTTGCGGCAGTGGAAGCTCCCGCCGCGCTAGACGAGATCGAGCCAAGGCCGACGATTGCCGTGTTGCCATTCACCAACATGAGCAGTGATCCGGAGCAGGAATACTTTGGCGATGGCCTGGCAGAGGATCTCATCACCGATTTGTCGAGGATCCCGGGCTTTGTCGTGATCGCCCGGCATTCGTCCTTCGCCTACAAGGGCAAACCGGTCGATATTCGGACAATCGCCAAGGATTTGGGAGTGCGCTATGTCATCGAAGGCAGCGTGCGTCGCGATGCGGACCGGATCCGGATCAGCGCTCAGATCATCGACGCGATCGGCAATGTTCATCTCTGGGCCAGCCGATTTGACCGGGAGCTCGAAAGCGTCTTTGCGCTGCAGGACGAGATCGTTGGCAGGATTGTGAGGGCCCTCTCCGGTCTGGTTCCGCCCGTCCAGCTCATGGCACGCCCAAGGGCGACAAATCTTGAGGCCTACGATCTGTTTGTGCGCGGCAGAGCGCTGGTCAACCAGTCTGTCGAAGGCAACAGAGCCGGTCGTCAGCTGCTTGAGAGATCAATTGCCCTCGATTCCGATTTCGCTGAGGCATACGTCTGGCTTGCCATGGGCCACCTTTGCGGCCGCGTGATGTGGGGAGAAGTAGCGGAACCCCACTTTGCGCTTGCCCTTTCAGCGGCCGAGCGCGCTGTATCACTCGATCCTGACAATGCCGGCGCCCATGCGGTTCTCGGAGACGTGCTGCTCTTCCATGACAGGCCCGCGGGCGTAGCAGAGTTGGCGACGGCTCTCGCGCTAAACCCCAACCATGCTGATGCCTGGGTATTTCTGGGGGAGGCGAGGGCCTATGAGGGGGATGCCGCCGCGGGCATCGCGCATACGGTGAAGGCGTTTAGCCTCAATCCGTATCCGCCTGGATGGTATTATTGGTATCTCGGGTACGTAGAATATGCGGCCGGGCACTATGAGGATGCGATGACTACGCTGTGGCACCCGTCCACGCATCGCCTGGGATCGCAACGCATCTTGGCTGCCAGTCTGGCGCAGCTTGGCCGCGCGGAAGAGGCTAGAGCGGAAGCTCAGCAATTCCTGGCGGCGCATCCACAGTTTTCGATCCAGTCGTGGGCGAGCGCTCAACCGTTTCAGCATGAGGCAGACCGGCAGAGTTTCATCGATGGCTACCTGAAGGCCGGTCTGCCGATGTAGAACGGTTCTGCAACGTGCGCTTCGAGGAGTTCAGCGATCCGGAAGCGCATTGCTTCGGCAGAAAGAGCGTGAGCTAGGGGTGTGCCCATCCCGCGGGATGGGGGCTTGCCCGCCTCTGCCGTTGCGAGGCAACGCGTCGTGTGAAACCGCCTTGACCCTACCATCCCCATGTGAGTTCTAGCTCCTCCCACCCCCTTAAGGGAGTGAATCCATGCTGCTTCTGCTGCGATGATCAGGGGAGGGCAGGAGGCAGTGAGCTGCCCGTTGGGCATTCACGACAGCAGGAGAGGGGAGGGCAGTCCGTGACCCGATGCCGACTTTCGTTGCCGGTGGAATCGATGTGGGATAATTTCCGACGGATGCTGGGCTGCTTACCGCTTTAGCGTCCGGGCTCATGGCTGCGGGCTGAGCCTTGCTTCGATAAAAAGCACCAACCGAAAGCGCTTGAGCAGGATCAATTCGGCATGCTTTGGTGCGTTCTTGGGCATGAGCCATGACCTGTCCGGTCCATCATGTCGTTGCGGACGAGACTGCGAATGAGAAGGCGGGAGGTCCACGCCAACGGCTAAGTCGTCCCGAAGAACTGGTGGCCGTGTGCGGGCCAACATCGGAATGAACCCGCAAGGATGCTACGATAAGCCGGTGCTACTGATGGGAGGCGCCCATGAGAACCTCACTGATCATCACGGCCCTGGTCATCGGCCTCTGCGGGAGTGCGTCGGCCGCGACGCGCCCCCGGACGGAGCCCAGGCTAAGCCGGTCAACATCATCCTGTCGGACTTTGCGTTCACGCCACAGAACGTGCGCCTGCATCACGGCCAGGCCTACCAGCTTCGTCTCATGAACCGGGGCTCGGGCGGCCACAACCTCGCGGCACCGGAATTCTTTGCCGCCGCGCAAATCAGCCCGGCTGACGCGGCGGCAATCGCGGGCGGCGGGATTGAGGTCGGCAAGGGCGAGAGCCGCACACTGCGCCTCGTCCCGGTGGCGGCAGGACGCTACAACATGAGTTGTACTCATTTCCTGCATGCCGGCTTCGGCATGACCGGAAGCATCACCGTCGACTGAGTTCATCGCGGCAAGCGAGGATTGCATGTGACGGGTGAGCTTGGGTCGGCGCAGGCTTCCCCTTGCCTGCATCTGGTGCGGGTCTGGCTTTCCGCCGCGGCCTACGGGTTGCCCAGACAGGCAACCTCATCCCGAGCCGCAGCCTCCGATTTAGGTTGATGATTGTCGGGCCGGCGCCGTCCCAGAACGCCATCGGCGCGGGCCTTCAGGTAGACATAAATGTCTGGAAGATGACACATGACGTTCCTGTCCTGGCCCATCGCGCGCATGACCCGCTGCTGGGCTGGATCCACAGTACGCAGGCCATGAATGACGAGGTCTCGGAAGGTTGTGTAATCCATGGCTTTCATGGGAGCCAACAGGGATGGGGCGAACGTGCTGCCCTCGGCATCCGGACCATGGCACATATGACACTGCGCGTGATAGCGGCGGTAGCCATTGAACGTCGACCAATCCACCTGTCCGTCCTGGGCAATGTAATAGGTCGGCTCGCCGTTGTCGGCATAGTATCGCCCATCCTCATCCCTGGTCGCTTGCCCGGCCGCATGGAAGGGGAACCAGCAGCCCATCAAGATGAGCGCGCCTGCGGCACACCATCTTTCTGTGTCTACTTTGTGCATGGTCACGCCCCGTGTGACATCGTGGATCGGGGCAGAACGGCGGGCGCATCATGGCGCGTCCGCCGCCACAGGAATGATCAATGAACCAAGTTGTTAAGCTGCGTGTCGTCGCTCACGAACACGCGATCCTCAATGCGCTTGATCTCAACTTCCATGGCGCTTTGGCCGAGAGCTCGCGGAACCGACACAATCACATTCTGACCGGATCGCAGGGTTGCGATGAACCGCACAGGTGTCGCCTCCTCACTGGAGGCCAGGGTCGCCACCACCTGATAGCCGTCCTTTTCGATAGTGTAGTAGGTACTGCCCACCACATTGGCGACCTTGATGCTCAAGCCCTCAATCGGCGCGAGTTCAGACGCGTGTGCAGAGCCTGTGATGCACCCCCCCATGGCCAGAGCGGAAAGGAGCATAGCGGAGATACGCATGATCATCCTCCTCCTCCTGTGCGGATGCATTGCGGTGACCGCCTCGCAGGAGATACCGCGCCCAGCCTGGGGGCCACTGGGGCATTGCCCACATCGGACAATGGTGATGTTTATTTGTTTACACTCATTGTGCCGGGTCCGATGTGCGCCACCACACGTAGGGAAGAGATTTTTGCTTGGCTGCCTTGCTCAGGGGTAGGGTTGAGCAAGATTATTTGGCGCTTCAGCAAAATAGGTCTCAAGTGGATATGGGTGACACGGGCCCCTTAAACTTGGGCAATACTATAATTAACTTATGTTAGTGCGCGGCCTCGGATTGTTCCCGGAGCGGCATTCCCACTTAGCCAGGATTGTCTCTCGAGCGGTGCAGACGTGCTACCATGCCGACAGAGTGTCAGAGGCATTTCGCTGGAGGAGCCAAATCGATGTTGCATCATCGTCTATCGAGAGCTCCCGCTGTCGGACTTGTCACTGGGTTATTTGTGTCGCCCGTGTTCGGGGCCGAGATGATCGAGGCCATCGGTGCGCAGAGATGCGGAGGACTGCAGAAACCCTACGCAGTCGAGTTCTTGGCCCCGGAAGATGCCGACGTCCAGGCGAGCGCAAAGAGGATGATCAAGGGGAGCGAAGACATTGACGGTGCTCCACCCGCTCTCTCCCTCGATGGCAAGCTGTGCTCGGACGGGCGCTGTGCCTTTCGAGCCGCCAAGGGACAACTCTATAAGCTCGCCAGCAAGAGCACAGGTCCACAAATCGGCAGTCTCTGCATTTCCATCACCCGACCTTGAGGTCTTCATCGGCGCTTCCCAGCGGCGATCTTGCTGCCTCTTTTCGTGTGCCGAGCATGTTCGACAGCTTGGAGGTGCAAGTCCTCTACCCAGCCTGATGGCGGCGAAGGGTTAGCAAAGCGCAAGGGCGCCACCGCGAGGTGGGGTCTGAAGGAAGCGTGGAGCAAAACC
>NZ_VOSK01000027.1 GCF_009296175.1 Microvirga tunisiensis
GTTGTGCGAAGCCGCCTGGCTGCCGAGCCGAAGCTCGCCAACCGCCGCTACAAGCCACCCGATGCAGACGCGTTGCCGCCAGCCCTCCAGGTCATCGCTCATGCCAAGGAGGTCTCGCATCCAGACAGTTAACAACTGATTCGCGCACTTTCGCCGAGCCAGGGGAGCGGGGGCACCCATGGTGACGAAGAACAATAAGATTCCGGGCCGAGAGCACTGGACTCAAAAGTGGATTCCGCTTTTGGGATCCATCCGACGCTCCTTTCCTTTCCAGGCGCATCGGTCGGTGCGAACCGAAGGTGGGCGTCCGCGAAAAGACGGGTCCACTTTTCCGCACGATGCGCGAGGGGACAGGAAGACGGCGCTGCTCGCCTTCACGCCGGCCTTTCTGACGGCCGCCGCTTCGGCCTATGTGCCGATGGAGGCGAGCCTCGTCCTGCCGCTTCTCGGCTTCGTGATCATGGCCGTCTTCTTCGGTCTTGTCGTTCTGTGGTGGCAGGCCGAAACGGAGCGGCAGACATTGGCCATCCAGCTTGCGGGCCTCGAGCAGGAAGAGCGGATTCCGGCCGCTCCGCTGGTCCTGCGCCCGCCGGTGCTTGCGGACAGCCCGGTGACTGTCCTGCGCGAGCTGGCGCAGTCCGTCAGCTTGCAGGAAACCAGCGCGAAGACGAGCCCGATGCTGCCCGAGCGGGTGCAGGCCGCGCGCTTCCCCGAGCCGTCCCTGCTGCCCTCCATGCGCAGGCCCTCGGCCGAGGAGGTCAGCCGCATGAGGCTGGTGACCCAGGCCTTCGAGGCCGACCGGATCGAGCTGCACCTGCAGCCCGTGGTTTCGCTGCCGCACACCAAGATTCGCTTCTACGAGGCGCTGGCCCGGCTGCGCCTGGCGGACGGAACCCTGCTGGGACCGGGAGAATTCCTGCCTCTGCTCGAGGCTTCCGGCCGCGCGTCGGATTTCGACCGGCGGGTCCTGATCCGCTCCATGGCTATCGCCCGCCATCTCGTCGCCCGCGGCAGCGAGGCCATCGTGGGCGTTAATCTCACGGCTCATTCCATCGCCGAGCCCGGCTTCCTGTGGTCGCTTGCGGGCCTGCTCGACACCAGCCCCGATCTTCTCGGCAAGATCGTTCTCGAGATGCCCCAGCCAAGATCGTTCTCGAGATGCCCCAGCACAGCTGGCGCCATCTCGACGCGGATCACAGGGCGGCGCTCGCAATATTGCGCGAGCGTGGCGTGCCGTTTTCCCTGGATCGCGCCACCGATCTCCGGTTCGATCCCGTGGCGCTGGCGGATCTCGGCATCCGGTTCATGAAGCTGCCGGCCGATCTCATGATCGAGGCGGCCGAGCAGGCGGATGGCCGCTATGCCGGGCCGGAGCTCGACGTGCGCGATTTCGCCTCGGCCCTGCGCCGCCAGGGCATCCGGCTCATCGCCGAGCGGGTGGACGAGGGAGACATGGTGCCCGTGCTCTGCGATCTCGGGGTGCCGCTGGCGCAGGGCTTCGTCTTCGCGGGACCTCGCCCGGTCAAACCGGAGGTTGCCGGTGAGCCGACGGCTCCGCAACCCTTCGGCCTGGAGGATGCGCCGACCCTTCTGCGCCGCGCCGGTTGACCGGAACGACGCAAGGGCCTATCCGCCCGAGTTCATCACAAGAGCGCCGGACCTGAACGTGGAACCCACTTTTAGGATCAATCCGACGCTCGTCATCTTGACTCACGCATCGTTTGGCGCGGAAAACCGGGCCCGTTTTGAAGCACGATGCGCTAGTGAGACCCCATGACCGCCTTGTCCCGTCCTGTTCACGTCGAGGGCCTGCAATCTCTCGCCGACCGCTACGATCTCGTCCTGTGCGATGTCTGGGGCGTGCTGCACAACGGGGTCAAAGCCTATGAGTCGGCCAGCGATGCGCTCACGCGCTTTCGCGCCAAGGGCGGACGGGTCGTCCTCGTCTCCAATGCGCCGCGTCCCGGTGCGTCGGTCGGGACGCAGCTCGACGGCTTCGGCGTGCCCCGCGCGGCCTATGACGCCATCGTCACCTCCGGCGATCTGACGCGGCTCGCCATCGAGGAGCGCATCGACAGGATCGTTCACCATGTCGGCCCGCCACGCGACATGCCGATCTACAACGGGCTCGATGTCCGTTTCGGCTCCATCGACGAGGCCGACTACGTGGTCTGCTCCGGTTTCGACAACGACGAGGAGGAGACGGTCGAGGATTACCGGGCCCCGCTCGAAGCCATGCGCCGGCGCGACCTGCTCATGGTCTGCGCCAATCCCGATCTCATCGTCGAGCGCGGGAACATGATTCTGCCCTGCGCGGGAACGATTGCCCTGGCTTACGAGGAAATGGGCGGCAAGGTCTTCTATGCCGGAAAGCCCCACGGCCCCGTCTATGATCGGGCTCTTGACGTCGCGGCCGAGTTGAGCGGCCGGGCCATTCCGAAGGAGAGGGTGCTCGCGGTCGGCGATGCGATCCGCACCGACATCGCGGGCGCCGTGGGCTTCGGCATCGACTCGCTGATGGTCGCTCGCGGCATTCACGCGGAGGAACTGGGCCTTCACAACGGGGGCTTGGTCTCGGGTCACGTGCAGGACTGGGTGGACCGGCAGCCGGTCCGGCCCACAGCTTTTACGGAAGTGCTGTCCTGGTAGAGCCGCCCAGGACCCCTCGCGTCATCACCGGCCTTGTGCCGGTGATCCCGATGCGAGAGGCGCTGCGCTTCAAAGAAACGGGATGGCCGGGACGGGCTGGCCAACACGTCCGAGGGGGTTATCGTCGTCCGAGAATCACGTCGGACTGGATCGCTAACGCCGCCTCCCTTGACCCGAGAGCCGGTTTTCGACAGGGTCGCGCCCGCACCGATCCCTGCACAGATGAGTTCCGAGGTTTCTCTCCCGATGCCCCCCATGTTCGCGATCTGCCGCGATGGCGAGCCCGTGCCCGAGAGCCTCAAGGGAGCCATGGCGGCCATCGGCAATTTCGACGGCGTGCATCGGGGACACCAGCATCTCCTGACGATGGTCCTGACCTCCGGAAAACCGGCGGCGGTCGTCACCTTCGAGCCGCATCCGCGCACCTTCTTCCAGCCCGACAGGCCGCTGTTCCGGCTGACGCCCGAGGTCGTGAAGCTCAAGATCTTCGCGCGTCTCGGCCTCGACGGTGTATTCCAGAGAAGGTTCAGCGGAAGCCTCGCGGCGCTGACGGCTCCGGGCTTCGTGGATCTGCTGGCGCAGGAGCTGCAGCTCTCAGGGGTGGTGATCGGCCACGATTTCCATTTCGGCCGCGGACGCGAGGGCAATCCGGCGCGCATGGCCGAGCTTTGCCGCGAGCGGGGGCTCGAATGCCTGATCGCTCCGGCCATCGTCGAAGGAACGGAGCCCGTTTCCTCCAGCGCCATTCGCGCCGCTCTGGAGGCGGGCGACATCGCCACGGCCAACCGGCTTCTCGGCTATCGCTGGTTCGTCCGGGCCGAGGTGCGCCACGGCGACAAGCGCGGCCGGGTCCTCGGCTATCCCACGGCCAATATGCGCCTGCCTGACGATTGCCGCCTCCGGCAAGGCATTTACGCGGTCAGGGCCTCGGTGGCGGGCAAGCCGGTGGACGGCGTCGCCAGCTTCGGCCGCCGCCCCACCTTCGACAACGGCGCTCCGCTGCTCGAGGTGCATCTCTTCGATTTCGCCGGCGATCTCTACGGGCAAATCCTTGATGTGGAATTCCTCGGCTGGATCCGTGGCGAGGAACGCTTCGACGGCATCGAGGCGCTGATTGCCCAGATGGATCGGGATTCGGCCGAAGCGAAGCGGATGCTCGCCGCGGACAAGACGGTCTCGATGATCGCCTAGCTGCGCTCATCCCGGGGCTGCGCCGCGGAACGCGGGATCGGCCCCGAAGCTTCCACGTCATGGCCGGCCTTGTGCCGGCCATCTCGATAAAGCGGAATGCAGCGCTTTTCACAACGGGATCACCGGCACAAGGCCGGTGACGACGCAAATGGTAAGCCTATCCGACCGGCTTCAGCGTCCGCGCGGCCATGGCATAGCCGCCCATGGCGCCGTCGACGAAATGGATGTGATCGCTGCGGGTGGCCGAGGGCACGAAGCAGGTCATGAGGGCGGCGTCCTGCCGGTGCGGGCCGTAATGAGCCGTCCCTTTCTGCTGCGCCTCCATGAGCAGGGCCTCCAATCGGTCGGCGAGGGCAGGGGTGCAGTCGAGCGTCATGCGCAGGCCGGCGTCGAATTTGCGGAAGTCCGTGTTCTCGATGAGCTGGCGCCGATAGCGGGCGGGATCGAATCCGCCGACCTTCAGTCCGAATCGGAAGACCAGGAAGGAGATCAGGCGACGTCCCGCCAGCTTCGCCAAGGCTCCGAGGCCCGCTCCACCCTTCTTGACGGTTTTCGCCTCCATGCCGAAGCCCTTGAAGGGCGTGGTCAGGGCAGGTCCGCCTTCGGGAAGAGGCCGCCCGGCCTCATGGCCGTCGACCAGGGACAGAACCTGCCCGACGAGAGCGTTGAAGGTATCCGTGCTCGCCTTGGGATCGGTAAGAAGGATCAGGGAGAGAATGACGCCGCGCTGGGGGGCGATCTCGTCGAAGCGGCAGGTGAGCCCGGTAAGGTCGGGTAGGGTGCCGGGTCGTGCGGGAGGAATGGTGAAGACGCCGTCCTTCATCCGCTGTTCGGCATAGGCGAGGCCGCCTCCGGAGAACATGGCATAGGAGACGTCGGGACAAGCCGCGAAGCGGGCGATACGCACGTCATGGCCTTTGGCGCGGATCTCCGACACCGGAACGACGGCGATGCGCAGTTCGAAATCGAACGAGTCCCGCACCCACGCCGCCACGGCGGAAAGCACTTCCCGCGCCAGATCGGATTGCGACGCGGGCAGGGCGAAGCTTGCCCCGTCCCCGCCGAACACGAAGGGAAACTCGCTCGTGCCGAGCCTGTTGGAGACCGCCGCGATGACGGAGGCGGCGGCCGTGTTGACCTCCTTGTAGCGCCCAGCCCCGATGGCGGAGGTCGAGCGCACGATGTCGCTGAGGCCGAGCACCCAATCGTCCGGTACCGGCATGTAGAGCCCGGGATCGGTCAATTGGGAGAAATGATCGAAGACGGGCAGGCGGGCGTAGAAGTCCGCTTCCGCCTTGCTGCCCGTCTGGGGACTGGTGGCGTCCATGGGGTGGCCTTAGCCCACCACTTCGCCCTCCGGCGCCCCTCGGCCCAGCTCATCCGGCAGCGGATCGCCTTCGGCCACGAAGCGCAGGGAGACCGAGTTCATGCAGTAGCGCTCGCCCGTGGGAGGCGGGCCGTCGTTGAACACGTGGCCGAGGTGACCCTCGCAGCGGGCACAGCGGATCTCGATGCGGACCATGCCGTAGCTGGTGTCGCGCACGAAGGCGACATGATCGCGGTCGATCGGGTCGAAGAAGCTCGGCCAGCCGGTGCCGGATTCGAACTTGGTGCCGGCATTGAACAGGGGCAGCCCGCAGAGGCGGCAGCAATAGGTGCCTTTCTCCTTGGCCTCGTTGAAGATCCCGCAGAACGGCCGTTCCGTTCCGTGCTCCAGGATGACGCGGCGCTCCTCGTCGTCGAGATTGTCGGTGAGCCTGCGGAGTTCCTCAGGATACGGGGGGGTCAGGTCGAAGCCCGCGCGGGAGCGCTGTCCGGCCGTGGTGGTTGAGTCTGCCATGGTTCAATCCTTCCTGCCCGTCCCGTTGCTTGGGAGACTATAGGGCTGATTGCTGCCCTTAAATAGGGAGCCGCCTGGGCAATCACCACGCTTTATTATCCGGCCCGGCGCTGCTAAAAGGTCGTCATGTCCTTGGTTTCTCAGGCTCAGCTGGTGGCCCGCATAGGCGCTGCGCGAATTATCGGCCCGGCTTTCGCATGACCTGCGAAGGTCCGGGATCCTAGCCGCTCGCCCCTGACAGAAGCCTGATGAGCCCGCCTGATTTACGGGCCTCACAAGACCGATTGACCGTCATGACCGATAAGCCTGAAAGCGCCGCCCGAGACTATTCCGAGACCCTGTTCCTGCCTCAGACTGAGTTCCCCATGCGGGCCGGACTGCCGCAGCGCGAGCCGCAGCTCCTGCAGCGCTGGAACGAGAACAATCTCTACGAGCGCTTGCGCGAGGTCCAGAAGGGCCGTCCGCGCTTCGTGCTGCACGATGGCCCGCCCTATGCCAACGGGAACATCCATATCGGCCATGCGCTCAACAAGATCCTGAAGGACATGGTGGTCCGCTCGCAGGGCATGCTGGGTTTCGATTCCAATTACGTGCCGGGTTGGGACTGCCACGGCCTGCCGATCGAGTGGAAGATCGAGGAGGAGTATCGCGCCAAGGGCAAGAACAAGGACGATGTGGACATCGTCGAGTTCCGCCGCGAATGCCGGGCCTTCGCCGAAAAATGGATCAACGTGCAGCGCGAGGAATTCAAGCGCCTCGGCGTCGAGGGCGACTGGACGAACCCCTACCAGACCATGTCGTATGATGCGGAAGCGCAGATCGCCCGCGAGATCATGAAGTTCGCGGTGAGCGACCAGCTCTATCGCGGCTCCAAGCCCGTCATGTGGTCCTCCGTCGAAAAGACCGCGCTCGCCGAGGCCGAGGTCGAGTATCACGAGAAGACCTCCACCACGATCTGGGTGAAGTTCAAGATCACCAACACGCTGGACGGCGATCTCGACGGCGCGTCCGTGGTCATCTGGACGACGACTCCCTGGACGATCCCGGCCAACCGCGCCATCGCCTACGGCGAAAACATTGCCTACGGCCTCTACGAGATCACGGAAGCGGCGGAAGACAATTGGGCGAAGGTGGGCGACCGCCTCGTCATTGCCGACAAACTTGCCGCCGACGTGTTCGCATCCGCCCGCGTTGCCGAATACAGGCGCGTGAAGGACGTGCTGCCGGTGATGATCGAGCGCTGCGCGCATCCGTTCCGTGGGCTCGACGGCGCGAACGGCTACTGGGACTTCGGCGTTCCGGTGCTGCCGGCCGATTACGTGACCGACGATGCGGGTACGGGCTTCGTGCACACGGCTCCCGGTCACGGCGCGGACGACTACAATACGTACGTGAAGCACCGCGACGTGTTCGCCGCCTGCGGCACGAAAGAGGTGCCGCACACGGTCTCACCGGATTCGTCCTACTTCCCCGACGTGCCGTTCTTCGCGGGCGAGCGCATCTATGACGACAAGGGCAAGGACGCGGGCGCCAACGAGGCGGTGATCAGGAAGCTCGTCGGCGCGCTCATCGCGCGCGGGCGTCTCAAGCACCAATATCCGCATTCGTGGCGCTCGAAGGGCCCGCTGATCTTCCGCAACACGCCGCAATGGTTCATCTCCATGGACAAGCCGCTCGACGACAAGGGCGACACCCTGCGTCAGCGCGCGCTCCATGGCATCAAGACCGTCGAGTGGGTGCCCGAGACGGGCGAGAACCGCATCAACGGCATGATCGAGAACCGGCCCGACTGGGTGGTCTCGCGTCAGCGCGCCTGGGGCGTGCCGATCGCGGTCTTCGTGAAGAAGGGCACCAACGAGATCCTCAAGGATGACCGTGTCAACAACGCCATCGCACAGGCCTTCGAGAAGGAGGGCGCCGATGCGTGGTACGCGGATGACGGCTCGCGCTTCCTGAAGGCGGGTGGCTACGATCTCGACGATTTCGACAAGATCAACGACATCCTCGACGTGTGGTTCGATTCCGGCTGCACCCACGCCTTCGCGCTCGAAAAGCGCGACGATCTGAAGGTCACGCGCAAGGTGGATGGCGGGCCCGATCAGGTCATGTACCTGGAAGGCTCCGACCAGCATCGCGGCTGGTTCCACTCATCGCTGCTCGAGAGCTGCGGCACGCGCGGCCGCGCGCCCTACGACATCGTTCTGACCCACGGCTTCGTCCTCGACGAGAAGGGGCAGAAGATGTCGAAGTCGCTCGGCAACGTGGTGGCCCCGCAGAAGGTGATCCAGGATTCCGGCGCCGACATCCTGCGCCTCTGGGTGGCGGCGTCCGACTATTCGGACGATCTGCGCATCGGCCCGGAGATCCTGAAGACCTTCGTCGAGACCTATCGCAAGCTGCGCAACACGGTCCGGTGGATGCTGGGTTCGCTGGCGCATTTCCGCGAGGTCGACAAGGTTGCGTTCACTGAGATGCCGGAGCTGGAGCGTTTCGTGCTGCATCGCCTTTCCGAGCTCGATGGCGAGATGCGCGAGGCCTACAGCACCTTCGACTACAAGCGGGTGATCGCGCTTCTCAACTCGTTCATGACCACGGATCTGTCGGCCTTCTATTTCGACATCCGCAAGGACGCGCTCTATTGCGATCCGATCTCGAGCCCTGTTCGCAAGAGCGCGCTCACCGTGATCGATCAGGTCTTCCGGTGCGTGGCGACCTGGATCGCGCCGATCCTCGCGTTCACGGCGGAGGAGGCCTGGCTCGCGCGCTATCCTCACGCCGAGTCGGTGCATCTCGAAACCTTCCCGCAGGTCCCGGCGGAATGGCGCGACGATGCGCTTGCCGAGCGCTGGGCGAAGATCCGCCGCGTGCGCCGCGTGGTCACCGGCGCGCTGGAGATCGAGCGTGCGCAGAAGCGCATCGGCGCGAGCCTCGAGGCGGCGCCCGTCGTCCATATCGCCGATGAGAGCCTGTTCAAGGCCGTGCAGGGTCTCGACCTTGCCGAGATCTGCATCACGTCCGGCATCCAGGTAGCGCAGGGTGATGGCCCGGCCGAGGCCTTCCGTCTTGAGGACGTGAAGGGCATCGCCGTCGTGCCGGCACTCGCTCAGGGCCGTAAATGCGCCCGCTCCTGGAAGGTCACGCCCGATGTTGGTACCGATCCCGATTGCCCGGACGTGACGCCCCGCGACGCGGCGGCCTTGCGCGAGTGGGATCAGCTGAAGGCGGCGGCGGAATGAGCAAGTCCGAGGATACTGGCGCGCCGCTCACCGATGCGGGGATGACGTCTCGACCCGGCTCGCCGCGTCCGCGTGCGGCGAACCGGCCGCGCGCCTCGAAGGGATCGGGCAGGGGCCGTACGGCTCAACGAGGCCTGTCCGTCGCTGCGATCCTCGGCTTCTCGGCTGCCCTGATCACCCTCATTCTCGATCAGGTCACCAAGCTCTACAGCCTGTTCGTCTACGACTTGCCGGTGAAGGAGCCGGTCGAGTTCGCTCCCTTCATCAACCTGATCGTGGTCTGGAACCGGGGCATTTCTTACGGACTGTTCCAGCAGAACTCGGAGATCGGCCGCTGGGGGCTGATCGTTATTTCCATCCTGGCCGCCATCGGCCTGTCCTTCTGGATCCGCCGGACCACGGCCAAGCTGCTCGCCGTCTCTCTCGGGCTGATCGTGGGCGGAGCGATCGGCAATGTCATCGACCGGCTCGCCTACGGGGCCGTGTTCGATTTCATCCAGATCCACATCGGCTCGTGGTCCTGGTACGTGTTCAACGTGGCGGACGCCGCCATCGTTGCGGGGGTGGTCGGTTTGCTTTATGACTCCTTCGTCCTGGAGGGGCGGCGGGCGAAATAACGATATTTTATCGCGCCGTCTGCCATATGTTCGCCAGAATGAGCGATCAGGCCTTCCGGCCACAATGAGAAACTAATGGTGGGTGCCATGAAGGGAATGAAAATCATCGGCCGGGCGGGGGCCTTGGCGCTTCTGATCGTCGCCACCGGCGCTTCGGCCCAGGAAGGCGAGGCCGTGAAGAGCCTTCTCGGCAGCATCGGCATCCTTCCCAAGGAAAAGGCACCCATCACCTACAACGAGCGTGCTCCGCTCGTGCTGCCGCCCAAGATGGACCTGCCGGCTCCGGCCGCAGGCGGCGGTGCCGAGGCGCGCAACGGCAGTTGGCCCAAGGATCCGGACGTAGCCGCTCGCCGTAAGGCCGCCGCCGAGGCCCGCACGCCCTATACCAGCTCCGAGCTTTACAAGCACTCCGAAGGCAAGCCCCTCTCCATCGAGGAGATGCGTGCCGGACGTAACCCGAACAATTATTCGAACGGCCCGCAG
The DNA here is from genome assembly GCF_009296175.1 of Microvirga tunisiensis. Classification (GTDB taxonomy): domain Bacteria; phylum Pseudomonadota; class Alphaproteobacteria; order Rhizobiales; family Beijerinckiaceae; genus Microvirga; species Microvirga tunisiensis. The sequence continues at coordinate 10,017 of NZ_VOSK01000027.1, forward strand.
GGCCCCGTCGGCCGCCAGACCGATATTGGCCGCATGAGCCCCGACGAGCTGCGCGCCTTCGCGAAGGACGATAAGCCGGAGCTGCAAGGCAATGGCCTCGACCGCCGCTACCTGAGCGATCCTCCGGGCACACTGCTCAAGGCCCAGGGCGGCGGCCGGCTCAAGGCTTCTGCCGATCCGATCCCGTCGGGTGATCCCGACAGCCCGTCGGCCTATCTCCGCCAGCAGCAGAGCAGGCAGTAAGCATTGTCTCTCCCTTCTTTCTTCAGGCGAACGGGTTCACCCGCTTCGCCTGAAAACGTTATGGGGACTATGAAAAGCCAAGTCTGTCCCAGCGACTCCAGACAAAGAGTGCCGCACAGGAAAGATCAGCGGCTTCGCTTGCATAGCCCCCTAATTTGACTATCCCGTAGGAACCATCCTGCGAAACGATTTGATGTCGCTAAGGTTGAAACGTCATGGACACTGCCTCAAAGCCCCTTCTTCGCGCTGACGCCGCCTCCTTCGGGCGGACGGAAGGCAGTGGTCCGAACCTGTCCTCCTTCACGCTCGATAACGGCCTCGATGTCGTCGTCATTCCGGATCGCCGCGTTCCCGTCGTTACGCACATGATCTGGTACCGCAACGGTTCGGCGGACGATCCGCTCGGACAATCGGGCATCGCGCACTTCCTCGAGCACCTGATGTTCAAGGGCACCGAGAAGCATCCGGCAGGCGAGTTCTCGAAGGTGGTCTCCGGTCTCGGCGGTCAGGAGAATGCGTTCACCTCGTTCGACTACACGGCCTACTTCCAGCGCGTCGCCCGCGAGAACCTCAAGACCATGATGGAGTTCGAGGCGGATCGCATGACGAACCTCCTTCTGGAAGAATCCGTCATCGCCCCCGAGCGCGACGTGGTGCTGGAAGAGCGCCGCATGCGCGTCGAGACCGACCCTTCCGCTCAGCTCTCGGAAGCCATGGCGGCTTCGCTCTTCGTGCATCACCCTTACGGCATTCCGATCATCGGCTGGATGCACGAGATCGAGACGCTCAATCGCGACAACGCGCTCGATTACTATCGTCGTTTCTACACGCCCGAGAACGGCATCCTGGTCGTTGCAGGCGACGTGAGCGAGGACGAGGTACGCCGCTTGGCCGATGCCACCTATGGCCGCATCGCGCCGCAGGGCAAGCGTCCGGTGCGGCTGCGCCCGCGCGAGCCGGAGCCCGTGGCCGCGCGTCACGTCACCGTAGCCGATCCCAAGGTCGAGCAGCCGACCATGCAGCGGCTCTATCTCGTGCCGTCCTGCCGCACGGCATCGCAGCGCGATTGCTATGCGCTCGAGCTTCTCGCCGAAGTGATCGGCGGCGGCCCGACATCTTATCTCTACCGCAAGCTCGTGATGGAGCGCGGCATCGCCGTGAATGCCGGCGCCTGGTACATGTCCTCCGCCATGGAGGACACGCGTTTCTGTGTCTATGCGGTGCCGGCCGAAGGCGTATCGCTGCAGGCGCTGGAAGAGGCCGTCGATCAGGTGCTCAAGACGATTCCCGCCGAGGCGCTGGATGCGGATTCCATCGAGCGCGCCAAAACGCGCCTCGTTGCCGAGACGATCTATTCCACCGACAGCCAATCCTCGCTCGCCCGCATCTACGGCTCGGCGCTCGCCATCGGCGAGACCATCGAGGAGGTGCGTCGCTGGCCGGTCGAGATCGAGACCGTTCTGAAGGACGATCTGGCCTCCGTCGCCGAGCGCTATCTCACCCCCCGCCGTTCCGTGACGGGTTATCTGCAGAAGTCGGCTTCCTGACCGCCTGCACAAGAACCGAGGTAACTATGACAGCTTCTGTCGAAACCATGTCCTCGTCTCCGACCACGGTGAAGGCCCTGACCTCAGCCCGCGGCGTCGAGGCTTGGCACGTCGAATCCGACGTGGTGCCGCTGATTGCCGTTTCCTTCATTTTCGAGGGCGGCTCGGCACATGATCCTGCGGACAAGCCGGGCGTGGCGCAGATGCTCGCGCGTCTGCTCGACGAAGGTGCGGGTGAATACGATTCCGATGCGTTTCAGGAGCGTCTGGCGGCGCACGCCATCGAGCTGTCCTTCAATGCCGGCAACGATGCGCTCGGAGGCTCCCTGAAGACGCTGGTCAAGCATGCGGACGAAGCCTTCGAGCTGCTGCGCCTCGCGCTCGCCGAGCCGCGCTTCGATCAGGATTCCATCGAGCGCGTCCGGGCCCAGACCATCGCGGGCCTGAAGTACCAGCAGAACGATCCGGGCGTCATGGCAACGCGCCGGTTCTTCGAGGAAGGCTTTGCCGGCCACCCCTATGGCCGCCCGACCTCCGGCACGCCCGAGAGCGTCGCGGCAATCACGCGGGACGATCTCATCGACATGCATAAGGCGATCATCGCCCGCGGTCGCGTGAAGGTCGCCGTCGTCGGCGCCATCGGCAGCGACAATCTCTCCGTTCTGCTCGACAAGGTGTTCGGCTCCTTGCCCGAGGCCGAGGCGCTCAGCATCATCGAGCCAGCGTCGCTGCAGATGCTGGGGTCGCGCATCGTGGTCGATCTCGACGTGCCGCAATCGGTCATCCGCTTCGGCATGAACGGCATTGCCTGGCGTGATCCGGGCTTCATCCCGGCCTATGTGCTCAACCACATCCTCGGCGGCGGCGCCTTCACCTCGCGCCTGTTCCAGGAGGTGCGCGAGAAGCGCGGCCTCGCCTACAGCGTCGGCACATCCCTCGTGAGCTACCGCTCGGCGAGCATGACCTGGGGCTACACCGCCACCAAGAACGAGCGCGTGGTCGAAGCGCTCGACGTCATCGCCGACGAGATGGCGAAGCTGACGAGCGAAGGCCCGTCCGACGACGAGTTGCAGAAGGCCAAGGATTATCTCATCGGTTCCTATGCACTCGGCTTCGACACGTCGACCAAGATCGCCCATACCCTGGCGCAGATCGCCTTCGAGGGCCTCGGCATCGACTATATCGGCCGCCGCAACGGCCTCGTCGGTGCGGTGACGCAGGCCGACATCCGCAAGGCCGCCGAACGCATCTTCGGCGACGGAAAGATGCTCACGGTGATTGCTGGACGGCCGACAGGGGTGTGAGGCTGCCATGATGGTCGGAGATTTCCCGGCGATCGCACGGAATAGCCATCGGGCACAGGTGCGATCGGTGAGGCCGAAATCCTCGACCCTAGCCTCGGGCCCCGCTCTGCCCTAATCTTTCGCTCCCACTTTGAACGAGTCGGAGTACGCTCATGGCCCTGCAGCAATCGATCGATCTTGCCCTTGACGCCAATATCGGGGGAGGCGGTCTGCCGCAGGCGGCGCTCGACGACGCGCTGGGGCTTGTCGGGGAAGCCATGAAGCGGCTGGCCGAGGATGACTCTTCGGGCCGGCTGCCGCTGCTCCACATGCCTCGCACCACCGACGATCTGGCAAGCATTCGCGAGGCGGCGGCCTTTCTGCGCGACGATGCGACGGATGTGGTCATTCTCGGCGTGGGCGGATCGAGCCTCGGCGGGCAGACCCTGGCTCAGCTGAAGGATTATGCGGTGCCGGGCACCGGGCGGTTCACCGAGAGCCCGCGCATCCACTTCCTCGACAATCTCGATCCCATCACCTTCGACCGCGTCCTGCACAAGCTGCCGCTCTCCTCGACAAAGTTCGTGGCGATCTCGAAATCCGGCGGCACGGGCGAGACGCTGATGCAGACCATTGCCGTGCTCACGGCCCTGGAGAAGGCGGGCCTGCGCTCCCATCCCAATGATCTGTTCCTCGGTCTGTCCGAGCCTCGCAAGGATGGCGGCAAGAACGCTCTTCGCGATCTCCTGGAGCCTGAGGGGGTGCGCTTCCTGGACCACCACACGGGTATCGGCGGGCGCTATTCGGTGCTGACCAATGTGGGCCTCTTGCCGGCCGCCGTGCTCGGTCTCGACATCGAAGCCATCCGGCAGGGCGCGGCGGACGCGTATGAGCCCTTCCGCAACGGTGCGGCGGCCAAGGACGCGCCGGCCGCTCTGGGGGCTGCGCTGAACGTCGCGGCCGCGAAGGCCGGGAAGGGCATTGCGGTCACCATGGCCTATGCGGATCGCCTCGAGCGCTTCACCCGCTGGTGGGTCCAGCTCTGGGCCGAGAGCGTGGGCAAGGACGGCAAAGGCACGCAGCCCGTCGCCGCCATCGGGCCCGTGGACCAGCACAGTCAGCAGCAGCTCTATTTGGCCGGCCCCAACGACAAGCTCTTCACGGTGCTGACCACCGGCGTTGCCGGCAAGGGCCCCGTCATGAATGAGGCGCTGGCCAAGCGCGCGGGCCAAACGGGCTTCGCCGGCAGGACCATCGGCGACCTTGTGGCTGCCCAAGGCCGTGCCATGGCGGACACCTTCGCCAAGAACAGCCGCCCGACCCGTCAGATTCATATCGAGACCCTGAACGAGCGTGCTCTGGGCGAGCTTCTTATGCATTTCATGCTGGAGACGATCCTGGCTGGCTACGCCACGGGTGTCGACCCGTTCGATCAGCCGGCCGTGGAAGAAGCCAAGATCCTGGCGAAGGAGTATCTGACGCAGGGGTGAGGGATCATCATTCCACGTCATGCCTCCACATCATGCCTCCATGTCATGGCCGGCCTTGTGCCGGCCATCTCGATAAGGAGAGGCGCGCCGCTTCATGCAATCGGGATCACCGGCACGAGGCCGGTGATGACGGCAAGCGATATGTCCATCCTGGGTGCCGATCCCGGATCGGCTGCGCCGTCCGGGATGACACGTGAAGTCAGCAGGGGAATAACGTCGCGCGTTCTGGTTTCCGCCGCCTTCAGCCCCTATGTTCTCTTCTTACGAATCTGAAGGTTAGACGCCTCGCATGCATGTCCGCCGCCTCGATCCCATCCTCGTCGACCGCATCGCTGCGGGCGAGGTCGTCGAGCGCCCGGCGGCAGCGGTGAAGGAGCTCGTGGAGAACGCCGTCGATGCGGGCGCCTCCTCCATCGAGATTGCCGTCGAGGCCGGCGGGCGGCGCCTGATCCGCATCATCGACGACGGCCGGGGCATGACCCCGGAGGATGTGGAGCTGGCGGTCGAGCGCCACGCCACCTCCAAGCTGCCGGACGGCGATCTGTTTTCGATCAACACGCTGGGTTTCCGCGGCGAAGCATTGCCCTCCATCGGCGCGGTCGCGCGCCTCGCCATCGTCACCCGGACGGCCGAGGCCGAGACCGGCTCGTCCATCGTGGTGGAGGCCGGCGTCAAGGGTCCGGTGCGACCGGCACCCGCGCCCAAAGGCACGCGCGTCGAGGTGACGGATCTGTTTGCCGCTACGCCCGCACGTTTGAAATTTCTCAAGAGCGACCGCTCCGAGGCTCAGGCGGTGGCGGAGATCGTCAAGCGCTTGGCCATCGCGCATCCGACGATCCGCTTCACCCTGTCGGGCGAGCACATCACCGCCTTCACCTACCCGCCGGAGGAGCCCGGCGAGCATGGTTTCCTGCGCCGTCTCTCGCGCGTGCTGGGGGCGGAGTTCCACGAGAACGCCATGTCCATCGGCGTCGAGCGCGAGGGCGTTCGGCTCACCGGCTTTGCGAGCCTGCCGACCTATCATCGCGGCACCGGCACCGCGATCCATTTCGTGGTCAATGGGCGGCCTGTGCGCGACAAGCTGCTGCTCGGCGCCGTGCGCGGCGCCTATGCCGATGTGATGGCGTCCGACCGGCATCCGGTGCTTGCCATCATGATCGATCTCGATCCCCGCGCGGTGGACGTCAACGTGCATCCGGCCAAGACCGAGGTGCGCTTCCGCGATCCCGCTTTCGTGCGCGGCTTCGTGGTGGGTGCGCTGAAGGAGGCCATCACCCGCTATGCCTTCCGTGCCTCGTCGACCGGCGGCACGCGTACGCTGGAAAGCCTGCGTCCTCAAGGGGCGCTGCCGTCGCCTCGGGCCTATCCGCATCGCACGCATGCGATCCGCCCGACCAGCGCCTTTGCCAATTGGCAGGCTCCGCTCGATGGATCGGAGAGATCGTACGCTCCGGCGTCCGGGCTTGCCGAACGACAGGCGAGCCTCTCCGATCTCGCAAGCCCCTCTGCGGATAGCCGCGCGACGCTTCATGAGGTCCAGGCGGAAACGGAAGAGGCGCCTCTCGGCGCCGCCCGCGCGCAATTGCACGGCACCTACATCGTCGCGCAGACGCAGGACGGCATCGTCATCGTCGATCAGCACGCGGCGCATGAGCGCCTCGTCTACGAGCGCCTGAAGCGTGAGCGCGCTTCGTCGGGCATTGCGCGGCAATTGCTACTGATCCCCGACGTGGTGGATCTCGATCCCGTCGATGCCGACCGCGTGCTGGCGGAGGCCTCGTCCCTCGAGAGCCTCGGCCTCGTGGTCGAGCCTTTCGGTCACGGGGCGCTGCTGGTGCGTGAGGTGCCCTCCGCGCTCGCGGGTGGGCGCATCAAGGCGCTGGTGCAGGACGTGGCCGATGCCCTCGCGGAGTGGGGGCAGGGGGCCGCGAGCCCGCTGGAGGAGCGGCTCGATGCCGTGCTCTCGCGCATGTCCTGCCACGGTTCCATCCGGGCCGGGCGCCGCATGCGGCCCGAGGAGATGAACGCCCTGTTGCGCGAGATGGAAGCGACGCCGCTCTCCGGCCAGTGCAATCACGGGCGGCCGACTTACGTGGAGCTCAAGCTGACGGATATCGAGCGGCTGTTCGGGCGGCGATAGGGAGCACTGCCGCAGAGGGCGGGCGTTCTACGCACAGGCGTGAAAATGCGCTAAAGTGGCCGGAGCTGAGACAGGTATTTAACCCAAGCTGCCGGCGCCTTCGTGCGCCTTATGTCATCACATCGATGCGACGTGCTTCGAACAATTGCGAGCAGCGCGATTTAACTTTAGGCCAGCCCTTTGAAGCAGGAGAATGGCGATGAAGGTCTCGAAAATCGTGAGTGTCTCTGTCCTTGCCGCCACGCTGGCGGTTGGTGGCGCCTTCGCGCAGGGCAAGAAGTGGGAAACCGTCAAGATCGCCACGGAAGGCGCCTACGAGCCGTGGAACTTCACCGGCCCTGGAGGCAAGCTCGAGGGCTTCGAGATCGACCTCGCCAACGAGCTCTGCGGGCGCATGAAGGTGAAGTGCGAGATCGTAGCCCAGGATTGGGACGGCATCATCCCGGCGCTTCAGGCGAAGAAGTACGACGCCATCATGGCCGGCATGAGCATCACCGAGGAGCGCAAGAAGACCATCGACTTCTCGAATCCCTACGCCGCCGGACCCAACGGCTTCCTCGTTTCCAAGGACTCGCCGCTCGCCGCTCGCCAAGATGCCGGGGACGGGGCAATCCTTCAATCTGTCGACCCAGCAGGCGGCTGCCGAAAAAGCCATCGCCGATCTGAAGCCGCTCCTGAAAGGCAAGACCATCGGCGTCCAGACCTCGACCATCCACTCGAACTTTGCCGACAAGTATCTGAAGGATGTCGCCGAGATCCGCGAGTACAAGACCACTGAACAGCATGATCTCGACCTTGCGGCGGGGCGCATCGATGCGGTTCTGGCGGATGCGACGGCTTTGAGCGGAACCCTGCGCAAGCCCGAGTTTGTCTGGATGCGAGACCTCCTTGGCGGCAGCGATGACCTGGAGGGCGGGCGGCAACGCGTCTGAATCGGGCGGCTTGTAGCGGCGGTTGGCCAGCTTCGGCTCGGCGGCCAGGCGGCTGCGCACCACCTCATCCGGTGCTCGCCCCTTCAGCACGCGCTGACGTCTCCTGTTGTAAGCCTGATTGAAGCCCTTGAGCAGCGTCTCGAGATCCCGATGGCTATAGATCGTGATGCCGAGCACCTCGCGCTGCACCCGCCCGTTGAAGCGCTCCACGAGACCATTGGTCTGCGGTGTATACGGCTTGGTCCTGCGGTGCTCCAGCTTCAGCTGGCGGCAGGCCTCTTCAAAGCCATCGGCGGTAAAGCAGGATCCTCTGTCGGTGAGCACGTGCGTGACCTTGAAGGGAAACGCGCGGACCGCCTCTTTCAGGAAGGCGACCGCGCTGGTGGCCAGCTCATCGTCCTTGACGGCCAGATGCACCCACCGTGAGCAGCGGTCGATGGCCACATACAAATAGCGCTTGCGGCGCTCCCCGTTGGCGGTCTGCAGCTTGGGCAGGTGCTTGATGTCCATGTGGATGAAGCCAAGATCGTAATCCTTGAACGTGCCGCTCCGGCGCTGGCGCTGCTGCGCCGGGGGCAATCGTCCCAAGCCTTCCGCCTTGAGGATGCGGTAGACGGCATCGCGGTTGAGATGCGGCAGGAAATGCGTGACGATGAAGGTCAGATCGTCGAGCGGAAAGCCGGTGGCCTGGCGCAGGGCACAGACGATGGCGCGCTCTTCCTCGGTGGCCTTCCAGGGCAGCTTGTGCGGCCGGCTGCTATGGTCCTGGCAGTCCTGTGCTCCGCGCTTGCGCCACTTGCGGATGGTCTCGGTGCTCACGCTGAAGCGCTGGGCCAGCACGCCGGTGGGCTCTCTCGAGCGGGCGATCTCTTGGCGGACGGCGGGGGTGGTGCGGGCTTGCGGATGAAGGGAGTGCATCACGTCCTCCTGCGGTGAGAAGCTCGGCGTCGCAGGCCGTCAAAGCGCCAAGTATACTCCTCAATGGCGTAACGCACCTGATCCCAACAACGTTCCGCTACCAAACAAATTTAGGACGAGAGCCCGACATAGAGCGCCTTGCCCTGCCGCACGGCCGAGTCCAGGGCCAGCATGGTTTCTTCCAGCGGTGTGTCCGGATCGAAGCGGTGGGAATAGAAGATGTCGACATAGTCGAGCCCCATCCGCTTGAGGCTCTGGTCGAGGCTGGAGAGGAGATATTTGCGGCTGCCCCACTCGCCGTACGGGCCGGGCCACATGCGGTAGCCCGCCTTCGTGGAGATCACCAGCTCGTCGCGCAGGCCATGGAAATCGTTGCGCAGAATCTCGCCGAACAATGTTTCTGCCGAACCGGGAGGAGGACCGTAATTGTTGGCGAGATCGAAATGCGTGATGCCGAGGTCGAAGGCCGTCCGGCAGATCTCCCGCGCGGTCGCGGCCGACTTGTCCTCGCCGAAATTATGCCAGAGCCCGAGCGAGATCGCCGGCAGCAAAAGCCCGCTGCGGCCGCACCGATTGTAGATCATCTCGTCGTAGCGATTTTCAGCGGGCAGGTAAGCCATCGAACTCTCCAGCGGGCAATTGGGCAGAAGAGTTACATAGCGCGTCTCGTGCTTGTTCAACAACATGAACGCACGATGTGGCGCGTGTTCCCCTTGCGGGGAGGCAGGGTGGAGTGGTGCAGCTGGGTGAGTCCTTCCCGTCATGGCCGTCCCCGGACTTGATCCGGGGATCGGTCCGGCCTTCCCGATCAGGAAGAGCGTCGCCCCTCAATTAATCGGGATCACTGGCACAAGGCTGGTGATGACGAGCGAGGGGTATGGAACGCTTGCCATTCTTAGAAACGCGTAATGACGCTGATGCCAAGGCCTTCGAAGCGGTCCATGGCCATGAGGGCGTCGGGCGCCTCGTCGAGGCTGATGTGCTTGCCGACGAGTTTCTGCGGTGCGAGCTTGTCGGTGCGGATCATGGCCATCATGTCCTGGTAGCGGAAGGCCTGCATGCCGTGGCTGCCGTAGACCTCCAGCTCATGCGCGATGATCTGCGCCATCGGCACCTGCGCGCGGGCATGCTCGCCCACCATCAACCCGACCTGCACGTGACGCCCGCGGCGGCGCAGATTGGCGATGGAATTGAAGCAGGTGGCTGGGTGGCCCAGGGCATCGATGGACACATGCGCGCCGCCCTTGGTGATGTCCTTGACAGCACCGACCACATCCTTGCTGTCTCGCGCATTCACCGTCGCCACGGCGCCCATGGCTTTCGCGAATGCGAGCTTCTCGTCCGTGAGATCGATGGCGATCACGTTCGCCCCCATGGCGCTCGCGATCATGATTGCGGAGAGCCCCACACCGCCGCATCCATGCACCGCCACCCATTCCCCGGGCTTTACGCGTCCTTGGTCGACGATGGCGCGGAACGACGTGACAAAGCGGCAGCCGAGGCTCGCGGCAGTGGCGAAATCCAGTTCCTCCGGCAGCGCGACGAGGTTCGTATCCGCGTAATCGACCGCCACATATTCCGCAAACGAGCCCCAGGCCGTGAAACCCGGTTGGAATTGCTGCTCGCAGACCTGATGGTTGCCGGAATGGCATTCATGGCAATGGCCGCAGCCGCCGACGAACGGCACCGTGACGCGATCACCCGTCTTCCAGCGCGTGACCTGCTTGCCGGTGGCAAGCACCGTGCCGGCGAGCTCGTGCCCCGGCACGTGCGGCAGCACCACGTCGGGATCGTGTCCCATCCAGCCGTGCCAGTCGCTCCGGCATAGGCCGGTCGCCTCGACCTTGATCACGACGCCTTCCGCGGAGGGTGTCGGGTCCGGCACGTTCTGCACGCGCGGCGGCTGCCCGAACTGCTCGAAGAGAACTGCTTTCATGATGAGCCTTTCCTACGCGACCAACAGGGAAGGGGCGGTATAGCGGGCAGATGATGATGGGACAATCGCACGGACATCTGCCGGCTGAGGAGGGTTAAGCGCGATACCGCCCGAACACCACCTTCGTCTCTCCGTAATCACGCCGCTCGATCGCCTCGAAACCTTCCGGCAGCGTGACCGCGACGCCTTGCGCCTCTTCCACGATCACGAGTGCGTCGGGTACCAGCCAGCCGCCCTCGGCGCAGGAGCGCAGGGCTTTCGGCGCGAGGTCCCGGCCGTAGGGGGGATCGCAGAACACGATGGAGAAGGGCGCATTGGGCGCGGCCTCGCCCATGCGGGTGGCGTCGCGGCGGAAGAGGCGGGTGGCGCCGCCGGCCCCGAGGGCTTCGACGTTCTCGCGGATGATGCTGCGGGACTGCGCCCCGTCGTCGACGAAGAGCGCGAAGGCGGCGCCTCGTGAGAGCGCCTCCAGCCCCAGGGCGCCGGTGCCGGCGAAGAGGTCGAGCACGCGCGCGCCCTCGACGGGATCGTCATAGCTGTGCTGCAGGATGTTGAAAAGCGTCTCGCGCAGGCGGTCCGAGGTCGGGCGGATCGCGTCCGAGCTCGGCCCCTTGAGCGAGCGGCCGCGCCAGCGCCCGCCCACAATTCTCATGGCATGATTCCTAATTCAGAAACTCTCCAGAAGCCTTCGACCTGAGGAGGCCTGAAAGGCCGTCTCGAAGGACGAGGGCGTCTCCAATGCTTTCCAGACCCTCCTTCGAGACAGTCGCTTCGCAACCTCCTCAGGATGAGGACCAGGATGGTGTCAGGCGCTGGTCAACGGCGACCGCGCGGGCCGCCCTTGGAGCCGCCTTTGAAGCCGCCCTTCGAAGGTCCGCCCTTGGACGCGCCTCGAGGACCGCTCTTGAAGCCGCCGCCTCTCGGGCCGCCACGGGAAGGGGCATCCCCTCGCGGGGGGCCACGGCGGGGACGGTCGTCATCGCCACGGGCGCGGAACGGACGGTCCCCCTGTGGCTTGCGCGGGCGGTCGTCCCCGCCCTCGCGCGACCGGAAGGGGCGCTCGCCTTGATGAGAGCGCGGACGATCCTCCGCTCCCTCCGAGCGTGCCCGGAAGGGCCTGTCGCCGGCGGGACGCCGCGGGCGCTCGTCATCGCGGCGCGAAGGATGTTCTCCACCCTCGCGACCGCGGCGGGCCGGAGCCGCATCGCGGTCGTCACGGCGGCGCGGACGATCCTCGCCACCGGCAGCGCTGCGGCCCCTGCGGGGAGCGGGCGCCTCCTCTTCCTGCGGCTGCCGCACGAGGCGCTCCACCACGACCTTGCGGCCTTCGCTCGACGAAATGGCGCCGACACGCTCGCGCTGACGCTCCGCGCTGGCTGTGCGAGCCTCCTTCGGATCGGCACCGCGGCGCGGGGTCTTCCGGCGCGGGGCGTCCTCGTCGGTTTCACCGGCACGCCACACGCTCGTCTTCACATCGAGGCGCGACGGGCGCTTCCTGGGTTCCTCCTCGTCGCGGCTGAAACGGTCGCCATCGCGGGAGCGTGATGGCCGCTCATCCCCGTCGCGGTGACGGCGCGGGCGCTCGTCATCCCGGTCTCTGCCAAAGCGCGAGGGGCGCTCGCCGCGCTCATCACGATCCTGCCCCTTGGGAGAGCCGAAGGGCGCGATCGGCTCGCGCACCGGGCTTTCGAAATCGACACCCGCCTCGAGGGCGAGCGCTTCGCCAAGCTGATCCTTCAGCACCTTGGTGCGCACCTCTTCCACGAGGCCGACCTCGAGGTCGCCGAGCTGGAACGGGCCGAAGGACATGCGGATCAGGCGGTTCACCCGGACGCCCAGATGCTCGAGGATGCGCTTGATCTCGCGGTTCTTGCCCTCGCGCAGGCCCATGGTGATCCAGGCATTGTCGCCCTGCACCCGGTCGAGACGCGCCTCGATGGGGCCGTAATCGATGCCGTCGATGCTGATGCCGTCGCGTAAGCGGTCGAGGTCCGCCTGGTTGATCTCGCCGTGGGCGCGCACCTTATAGCGCCGCAGCCAGCCGGTATCGGGATGGGCGATCATGCGGGCAAGACCGCCGTCGTTGGTGAGCAGCAGAAGCCCTTCCGTGTTGATGTCGAGCCGACCGACCGCCACCACGCGGGGCAGGTCCTCGGGCAGGTTGTCGAACACGGTCGGCCGGCCTTCCGGATCGCGGGCCGTGGTCACGAGGCCGCGCGGCTTGTGGAAGAGCCACAGGCGCGTGCGCTCCTTGGCCGGCAGGGGCTCGCCGTCCACGGTGATCTTGTCGGCCGCCGTCACGTTGATTGCGGGGGATTCCAGCACCTTGCCGTTGAGGGTGACGCGACCCTCCGCAATTAGCACCTCGGCGTCGCGGCGGGACGCGATGCCGGCACGGGCGATGACCTTGGCGATACGATCCTCGGTGGGCTCCTGCGGTTCGGCCTGGACCTCGGGGCGCTCTTCGCGGGCGCGACGCGGACGATCCTCGGCGGAGCGGTCGAAGCGGCGCGGACGTTCGTCGCCGGACCGGCCGCGGAACGGCTTGTCACCGGCGCTGCGGGCGCGGAACGGCTTGTCGCCGCCCTCGCCGCGGGGCCGGAAGGGTTTCTTGTCGCCGCTCTCGAAGCGGCGAGGACGATCATCGTTGTCCCGGCTGCGGAACGGCTTGTCGCCACCTTCTCCGCGCGGGCGGAACGGCTTATCGCCATCGCGGCTGCGGACAGGCCGGTCGCCATCGCGGCTGCGGACAGGCCGGTCGCCTGCGTCACGCGGCTTGCGCGGGCGGTCATCGTCGCCTCGGGCGCGGAAGGGGCGCTCGCCGCCCTCGCGGGGTTTGCGGAAGGGCCTGTCACCGGAGGTGCGGCCGCGGTCGGAGCGTCCCGAGGAGCGGCCCCTGCGATTATCGTCGTTGCTGTCGGTCATGGGAGCCTGATAGCAGAGGAGTGGCAGAGAAGCGAGGATTAAGGAACGAACCGATTGATGGATAACGCCGATCACGAGCCGCTTGATCCGGGAAGACCGGATCCCATGAGCGTGGCCTTCGACGAGGCCCGCGCCGCTGCGGCGCGCGGGGAGGTGCCGGTGGGGGCCGCCATCGTGAAGGACGGCCGGGTCGTCGCCTCGGCGGGCAACCGCCCGCGCGAGCTGCGGGACCCCTCAGCCCACGCGGAAATGCTCACCATCCGCCGCGCCTGCGAGGCTCTGGACGACGAGCGGCTTTCCGGCTGCGATCTCTACGTGACGTTGGAGCCCTGCACCATGTGCGCGACCGCGATCTCGTTCGCCCGTATCCGGCGGGTCTATTACGCGGCTTACGATCCGAAGGGCGGCGCGGTCGATAACGGCGTGCGCTTCTTCGACCAGCCCACCTGCCACCACGCCCCGGAGGTTTATGGCGGCATCCGGGAGAGGGAGGCGGCGGCGCTGCTGAAGGAGTTTTTCGAGGGCCGGCGATAAAGGGTTGCATGAAACAGGCCCGGAGCGACGCACTCCGGGCCTGCGCTTCTTCCGGTGTGAGGATTAACGGCTGTTATCCGTGGTGCCGGTGCGGGAGACGGTGTTGCCCCGCTCGTCCTCCACCTCGACCTCGGTCTTGCGAACCGTATCGGAGATCGTCTCGGTCCGCTGGTCTGCTTCCTTGCGCACGACAACCTCCTCGACGACGCGAGCCTCCTTGGAGACCACCGCTTCCTCGGCACGTTCCTCCATCTCTATGGTACGCTCCTGGAAGAGATCGCCATCGTTGATGGATCCGGCATGCAGGGAGCCTTCGACCGGGCGGCGCTCGACGGCGACGCGCTCCTCGGAGAGGGTAACCTGCTCCTGCACGGGACGCTCGATCACATGAGAGCGAATGCGTACGCGGCCGTGGCTGACCTCGCGCTTGCCCACATGCAGCTCTTCCTCCGCCACGGGGATCACTTCGTCGCCGCGGCTTACGTCACTGCCGTGAAGCTGGGTACGATCACTCCCGAGATCCGTACCAAGGGTCGTGCGGTCATCCGACGCCGCATAGGTGCGATCTTGCGCGATGTCACTGTCGCGCATGTCGCTGCCGCTCGTCAGCCCTGCGCCACCCAGCATGCCGGACGATGTGGTGGTAGAGCCGGAGCCGAGATCGGAAACACCCGAACCGTAATCGTTCCAGCCTTCCGAACGCCAAGCGTCCTGCCGCTCGTCGAGGTCGAGAACATCGTCATTGTCGAGGATATCCACGACCCGATCCGCCTCGCCGTCATCGCAGCGTACGGCGATGAGAGCGTGGCCGCGGCGCACGCCTTCTGCGTAAGCACGAGCATCGTCACGTGGCACGCCGTTGGTGGTGAGGTAATTTTCAACGCGATCATGGTGTGATCCACCTGAGCTTTCGTCGAAGCTGCCGGTGTCATCCCAGAAGCGGTTGCTGCCTGAATTGGTGAACATGCAGATCTTGCCCTGCGAGATGCCGGATTGCTCCAGCTCACGAACGATTGCAGAAGCTTGAGAGTCGCTGCCATAGAGGCAGGTTACAGTCTTGGCCATTGCGAAGATCTCCAGAGGTGACCGATAAACAAATGGAATTTTGAGAAGTCTAGCCCATGCTCAATTACTGCTGCCGCATTACTCAAAACAGCACGGCTTCAGGCGCACTGATCTACCAATTGCTGCTGGGCAACTTCGTTCCCAAAATCGATTTGTCGTTGCTTGCAATCTCACGAACTGGTGTTCGTGTCGTCCTCATCTGCGGGAAGCCCTTCGATGACGGCATGCTGCTTGCGAAGCTCGACCGGGATCTCGACGTCCTCCGTCGTCGCAAGCTTGCGAATATGCACTTCCTCTTTCAGGACGAGGCGCTTTTCGACGATGAGAACTTCTTCCAGAACGGGGATGATGGTCACATTGTCTTCGACGCGGATGTCAGGAGCCTGATCCACGATGCGGTCGATGGGAATGCGCGTGACTTCGACTGTCTCGCCGTCGAGTGTCGCTTTTGCCAGCTCAGTCTCGACGTCGACGATTGTACGAACACGAACCTTGCCCGTTGTCACCATGCGCTTGTCGAGCCGCACTTCCTCTTCAGCAAGAGCAATGACTTCCACCTCGGAGGAGGTGTCCTGTGAGACCGGCTGGTCTGGAATGCGCTTTGTCATTGAAAAGGTCCCGTCTGCACCGGTGAACGTGCGCTGATCAGACGGGTTCCTCAGCCAGAAGCGACAACCGAAGCTTCAGCTCTGCAGGAAAGCCTGCAGCGCCTCCAGGGTCGCACTCGGGTTTTCCTCTGCTACGAAATGCCCTGACGTGACACCGATGCCGGTCGCTTTGGGGGCGAAGCTCTGGTGCCAGATGTCGAGTGGTTGCTTCCGGTCGCCGACAGGGCCGCTGACGAGATAATAGTCGCTCCAGATCACATAGGTCGGGCACTGGATGGTCTTGCCTGCGGCGAGATCGGCTTCGTCGGCCTCGATGTCTCGGGTGGCGCCGGCCCGGTAATCCTCGCAGAAGGCGTGGATGCGGCTGGGTTCGTTGCAACTCTGCCAGTAGGAGTGGAGCGCGCGATGATCGAAGGCACTGAGATCGCCCGCGGCCGACCATTCCCGCATCAGGCCTTCGAAATATGGGATCGGATCGCGCCCGATCTCTTCCTCGGGTTTCGGTCGGGGCTGTGAAAGATAGCCCCAGTGAACTTCCGGAATTCTGCCTGCTCCCATCTGCTCCCACACATGGTAGGTCGGCAGAATGTCGAGAAGGGCGAGCCGCTCCACCCGGCCCGGATGGTCGAGGGCGAGCCGGTACGCGACACGCGCTCCGCGGTCGTGTCCGACGACGGCGAAATGCACATAGCCCAAAGCCTCCATGACCCGCACGACATCCCGGCCCATGGCGCGCTTGGAATAGGTCTCGTGCTTCGGGTCGCCTTCCGGCGCAGAGGACCAGCCATAGCCGCGCAGGTCCATGCAGACGACCTTGTGGGTCTCGGCCAGAGTCGGCGCGAGGTGGTGCCACATGGCATGCGTTTCAGGAAAGCCATGCAGCAGAACGAGCGGCTTTCCCGTGCCTTTGGAGCGGGCGAAGATGCGCCCGACCTCCGTGTCGATCCAGTGGCTTTCGAAATCGGGAAAGAGTTCGTCGCTCATGGATGGCCGCTCGCTGTTGTAAGAAGATCGCTTCCAGAAGCTAGAGCATTCCCATGCGAATTGGATGAGGCTGCTTAGGAAAAAAGAGAGTTACAACTTAAAGTGGACTATGTTCCGTTGCGTCATCCCTCGATTGAAGTATGCTCAGTTCAGCTCACGCTCCACAGCACGCCAGCCGATGTCCTTCCGGCAGAAGCCCTCCGGCCACTCGATCCTGGCAACAGCCTCATAGGCTTTCCTTTGCGCCTCGGAGATCGTGTGTCCTAACGCCGTGACATTGAGCACGCGTCCACCATTGGCAACGATCCTGTCGCCGTCCTGTTTCGTGCCGGCATGAAAGACGATGACATCGTTCAACTCTTCAGCCTTGTCGATGCCCCTGATCTCCGAGCCCTTCTCGACTGATCCCGGATAGCCCTGCGCGGCCATGACGACGGTGAGCGCAGCTTCGTTGGTCCACTGCAGGGAGATGCTGTTCAGAACGCCGTCGCAGGCGGCAAGCAGCGCCGTCACGAGATCGGATTTCAGGCGCGGCAGCAGAACCTGGGTTTCGGGATCGCCGAGGCGGGCATTGTATTCGATGAGCTGAGGCCCGTCCTTGGTGAGCATCAGCCCGGCATAGAGGATGCCCGTATAGGGCGTACCGCGCGCCTTCATGCCCGCGAGCGTCGGCTCGATGATGTCCCGCATGGCGCGGGCCTGGAGTTCCGGCGTCATCACGGCGGCCGGCGAATAGGCCCCCATCCCGCCGGTGTTGGGTCCCTGGTCGCCGTCGAAGACGCGCTTGTGGTCCTGCGCCGTGCCGAAGGGGATCGCATGCGTGCCGTCGCAGAGGGCAAAGAAACTCGCCTCTTCGCCTTCGAGAAACGCCTCGATCACAACCTCGGCTCCGGCCGCTCCGAGACCGCCGCCGATCATCATGTCGATGGCCTCTTCAGCCTCCTCGAAGGAGGTGGCGACGACCACGCCCTTGCCGGCGGCAAGGCCGTCCGCCTTCACTACGGTCGGCACGCCGTAGTTGCGGACGTAAGCCTTGGCCGCTTCCGCATCGGTGAAGTGCCGATAGGCAGCGGTCGGGATGTTGAACTCTGCGCACAGATCCTTGGTGAAGGCCTTCGAGCCTTCGAGCTGGGCGGCGGCCTTGCTCGGTCCGAACGCCTTGATTCCCGCAGCCGTGAGATCGTCCACGAGTCCTGCCACCAGTGGCGCCTCCGGCCCGACCACGACGAAATCGACCTTCATCACCCGGCAGAGATCGATCACCGCCCGATGGTCCATTACATCGAGCACCACGTTGGTGCCGTGCTGCGCCGTGCCGGGATTGCCGGGGGCGACGAGAAGCCTGTCGCACAGGGCGCTCGCCGAGAGACTCCTGGCCAGAGCATGCTCCCGCCCGCCGGACCCGATGAGAAGAATGTTCATGACTTTCGCCTCCCTGTGCTGCCTGCGCTCTTAGCGGCTATGGGCTTTTGCGCCTAGTCTTGAAAGTGCGAGGCCAAGACCTGTTTTGCGGGCGCGGCGAAATGCACAGGGGATAGGTTGCCATTGTGAACGTCTGTTGCGGCCGCGCCCTTGGCAGCCCCCGGGTGGGCGGATTAGGTTCACCTCATGTTCGCAGAAAAAGCTCCCTCGAATGCTTCCGAATGGTCGGTGTCCGATCTGGCGGGCGCCCTCAAACGCACCTTGGAGGATGCGTTCGGCCATGTGCGCTTGCGTGGCGAGGTCTCGGGCTATCGCGGGCCTCACTCGTCGGGGCATGCGTATTTTTCCCTGAAGGACCAGAATGCCCGCATCGACGCGGTGATCTGGAAAGGGGCCTTCGCCAAGCTCAAGATCCGCCCCGAGGAGGGAATGGAGGTCATCGCCACCGGGCGCATCACCACCTTTCCGGGCTCGTCCAAGTACCAGATCGTCATCGATACGCTCGAGCCCGCCGGCATCGGCGCGCTCATGGCGCTGCTCGAAGAGCGCCGCCGCAAGCTGAATGCGGAGGGGCTGTTCGCTCAGGAGCGCAAGCGCCGGCTGCCTTTCCTGCCGCAGGTGATCGGCGTCGTCACCTCGCCGACCGGCGCGGTGATCCGCGACATTCTCCACCGGCTGGAGGATCGATTCCCGCGCCGGGTGCTGGTGTGGCCCGTGCGCGTGCAGGGCGAGACCTGCGCGGCGGAGGTCGCCGCCGCCATCCGCGGCTTCAATGCGTTGGAATCCGGCGGGCGGATCCCGCGCCCTGATGTACTCATCGTGGCCCGCGGCGGCGGATCCATCGAGGACCTGTGGGGCTTCAACGAGGAGATCGTCGTGCGGGCCGTGGCCGAGAGTGGCATCCCGCTGGTCTCGGCGGTCGGCCACGAGACCGACTGGACCCTGATCGACCATGCGGCCGACATGCGTGCGCCGACGCCCACGGGCGCCGCCGAGATGGTGGTGCCGGTCCGGGTCGAGCTCATGGCCGCCGTGAACGATCTCTCCCGGCGCCATGTGGAAGCAGCCCTTCGTCTTGTGGATCGCCGTCGGTCGGATCTGCGCGCCACCGCCCGTGCCCTGCCGACCCCCGAGGCCCTGTTCTCGCCCAAGCGGCAGCGGCTCGATCTTGCGGCCACCAAGCTCTATCCGGCGCTCGCCCGCAACGCGCGCGGCCACGAGGAGCGGCTGCTCAAGGTTGTGCGCCAGCTTGCCCACGTCTCGCCGGTGGCCAACGTCGCCCGCATGCGCGCCAGGCTCGATGCGGTGGGGCCGCGCCCTTACAATGCAGCCTGCCGCTCCATCCTGCTGCGCGAGGAGAGCCTGAAGCAGGTCGGCCGCCGTCTGGTGGTGTCCCGGGAGGCGCTGTTGCGCGCCGAGCGGGTGCGCCTTGCTCAAGGGCATGAACTCACCCAGCGGGTCGCCGAGCGCCTCGGGCCGGCGCTGCAGGGCCAGATCGCCCGCAAGGCCGACAAGCTGGACGCAGTGTCCAAGCTCTTCGAAAGCCTGAGCTACAAATCCGTGCTCAAGCGCGGCTTCGCCCTCGTCCGCGATGCGGACGGGCAGCCGCTCAACTCGGCGGATGCGGTGCTGGACGGCCAGGCCCTCGTGCTCGAATTCGCCGACGGCAAGGCGGATGCCACCGGTGGGCGGATCGGGACGAGGCCAAGGGTAGCCAAGCCGAAGCTCGTGGTAGCGGAAGAGCAGGGCGCCTTGTTTTGATTGAGGATTGGAAATCCTCGTTCAGCCTGCTTATGTGGAAGACAGCGCAACGCATTTCTTGATGTCATCGATGTTGAACAAGATCGAACGCAGCGGCGGCGAAGCCGTGGTGCAATATCTCGACAGCAACCTCCGGGTCTTGAAGCCCGGGGCGTATGTGCGTTGCGCGGTGACGGGTGTTGAGATCCCCCTCGACGAGCTGAAGTACTGGAGCGTCGAGAGGCAGGAGGCCTATGCCTCGCCCGAGGCGGTGATGATGCGCATCACCGGCGGGGGCGGGCCTCAAAAATAGAGTGCTTCCGGCGAGGTGGATCCGGTTCGCCGTCGTTCATGCGACATGCAGCCGCCTTTCGTTGATGCGGCGCAGGAGCAGGTTGCGCAGGCCCGCCTCGTTCTCGATTCGAAGCCGCACCCGCAGCACCATCAGATCCGGCCAAGGCTCGGCTTCCTTCACCGCCGCGATCCGTGCAAAATCCTTCTCCGTGGTCACGGCCTGAAGCCCGCGTGCCTCCGCTTCCTGGCGCAGAGCCGTGAGTTCGGCCGCCTTGTAACGATGGTGGTCGGGAAACGGATGGACGGCTTCGACGGTGGCGCCGCAGGCGCGCAGGGTGTCGAAGAACTTTTCGGGCCGTCCGATGCCCGCAAAGGCCAGCACCTTCTTGCCTTCAAGCGATTTGGCGACATCCATTGCCGGTTCGAGCCTTGCTCGGAATACGCGCTTGCCGAGCCGTTCAGCTTCCTCGGCAATCTGTCGTCCCGGCTCTCCATTGCCGATGATGAGAACCGCATCGATGGCAGGCCATTGCACTTTCATTGGCGCGCGCAGCGGCCCGGCAGGCAAAGGCAAACCATTGCCGATTCCCGTTGCTCCATCCACGACCGCAATGGCGCAATCCTTGATCAGCGACGGATTCTGGAGCCCGTCATCCATGATGACGACGGTCGATCCTATCTCGTAGGACAGCCGGGCCCCGGCCGGGCGGTCGCGGGAGACGATGGTTCGCGCCGCGCCCGAGAGCAGGATGGGTTCGTCGCCCACATCGAACGCCGTGTGCTTCATCCGGACCTGCACCGGGCCGCGCAGACGACCGCCATAGCCCCGTGACAGGAAGGCGGGGCTTTCACCCGCCGCATCGAGAATCCTTGCGACGGCAAGTGCCGTCGGTGTCTTGCCGGCGCCGCCCACGGTGAAATTCCCGATGCAGATGATGGGAAGATCCGCCTTCTCGCCCTGTCGCCGCATCCGTTGCGCGGCGATGGAGGTGTAGATGATGCCGGCTGGGCGCAGCAGACTGGCCTGCAGCGAGGGGGAGGGCTGCCACCAGAAGCGTGGTGCGCGCATCAGCGGCGCGCTCCCAGTTTCGCCTGCACGATGAAGGACTCGACCGATTGCATCGTCCGGTCCACGGCGCCGCCGAGCGCCTGCACGGCCTCCCCTGACTTGCGAGCCATATCGCGCGTAAGGGCCGCGTTGCTCAGCAATTCGTTGACGGCCCGCGCCAGGGTGGCGCTGTCCTTCACCATTACTGCGCCCCGCGACCGATCGAGGGCCTCATAGATCTCGGTGGCGGTATGGACATGTGGTCCGTGCAGGATGGCCGCACCCAGCTTGGCCGGCTCGATCGGGTTATGCCCGCCGATGGGAACCAGAGTGCCGCCCATGAGGACGATGGGGGAGAGTCGGTAGAACAGGCCCATCTCGCCGACCGTGTCGACCACGTAGATATCCGTCGCCCGATCGGGGTGAATGCCCTCGGAGCGCCGGCTGGCGCGTAGTCCCGCCTGTCTGGCAAGGGAGGCAACGTCCGGCCCCCGATGGGGATGCCGTGGGGCGATGATGGTGAGCAGGTGAGGATGGCGATTCGCCAAGGCGCGGTGCACGGCGATGATCGCACTTTCCTCGCCGGGATGCGTGCTGGCTGCAAGCCAGACCGGGCGCCCTGCAATCAGCCCCGAGAGATGTGCCACCACCCGCGGGTCGGCTGGCGGGGGAGCCGCATCGAATTTGATGTTGCCCGTCACGATCACCCGGGGAGCACCGAGCCGGGCCAGCCGTTCGGCGTCGTCGGACGTTTGGGCAAGGCATAGGGCGAACCGTTCGAGAAGGCCTCTGATGATGCCCGGCATTTTCTGCCAGCGCTGGTACGACCGATCCGACATGCGGCCGTTGACCATGACGAGTGGGATGTCACGCTCGGCCAGCGCCATGATCGTGTTCGGCCAGATCTCGGATTCCGCGATCAGGGCCAGATCGGGATGCCAGTGCTCCAGGAAGCGTTTTATATAACGTGGCACGTCCAGCGGGACAAACTGATGAATGGCGCCGGGCGGAAGCCGCCGGGCGATCAGAGAGGCCGATGTCTTCGTGCCTGATGTCACCAGGACCGAAAGGCCGCGCTGGGTCATCCGTTCCACGATCGGCAGCAGGGACAGGGTCTCGCCGATGCTGGCACCGTGAACCCACATCAGGTGGCCCTTGGGCCGTTCCCGGCTGGGATAGCCCTGCCGCTCGCTGAGCCGCGTGCGATCCTCGCGACCCTTGTGCCGGCGCCAATACAGGAGACCGAGCACGGCCGGCTCCAGCATGGACACCGCCGTGCGGTAGGCCTTGAAGATGATCGGGAAGCTCATGCCCGGGAGCCTCCCATGAGCACGGGACTGGGCTTGGCGCCCGGATCCCTCGATCCGATCAGAGCATAGGCCCGCTCGTGCACTCGGTCGAGTTCCCTCTCGACGGTCTTTCTTAAGGATTCCAGCGTCTGCTCGTCCGCTTCCCGCGGGATATGGATCGGATCTCCGAGCACCATGGCTCCGCGGCCGAACGGCAGCCCGATGCTGGCCCTGTCCCAGCTGTCGAAGTCGATGCGGCGGCTCGTGACCACGGCGACCGGCACGATGGGACGACCGGACAGCTGGGACAGAGTGACGATACCTTGGCCGCAGATCCGCGAAATCTTCGGGACGTCGGCGGTCATCGCCACCATCTCTCCATCGCTCAAGGCCCGCAGCATGGCCCGCATGGCCTGGGCACCGCCCTTCTTGCGGATGTCGCGGCCGCGGGCACCGGAGCCGCGGATGGCCCGCACCCCCAGATGGCGCAGCGCGACGGCATTGAACTCACCGTCGCCCGAGCGTGAGACGAGGCTCGCGGCGCGGTCCTGCGGCCTCTTGGCGAAATGGATCATGAAATGCTGCCCGTGCCACATGGCGGCGATCACGGGCATCTCGACTCGGTCATAAGCATCGGCCGGCTCCATGACGAACCGGTTCGTGCGCTGCACGAACTTGAGATAGCCCGCGACAAGAAAGCCCAGGGTTTCCTGGACCGCTCGCGACCGGGTGATGCGCTTCATGAGACCCATTGCGACCTGAGGAATCAGCCGATCTGCGGATCCAGCAGGCGGTGAAGGTGGACGATGAAGTAGCGCATCTGCGCATTGTCCACGGTCGCCTGCGCCTTGGCCTTCCAGGCCGCGTGGGCGCTGGCATAGTTCGGGAAGATTCCGACGATTTCGAGCTTGGAAAGATCCTTGAAGTCGACGGATTCGAGGCTGCTGAGCTCGCCGCCGAAAACCAGATGCAGGAGTTGCTTGCCAGGCGTGTCGGTCATGATGATAGGGCTCTTCTGAAGAGGGTTGGAGGGTCGGTGTTGATGTGAGCCAACTTTGTTCAGGCTCTCATGGCTCCAATAGCACGAGGATGCAACCGTGACGCAACGGCAATCATCTCATCGTGGGAGGGATAAGGCTTGTTGTAGATCGGGGTCGAACCGTCGAGTCCGGTCAGGCATGCGCCGGCTTCCTGCAGGATGAGGTCCGCGGCCGCGATGTCCCAATCCTGGGCATTGGCCGAGACGAGGCCGATATCGATGGAGCCTTCCGCCACCCGCGCCAGTCTGAGCGCCAGGGACGGCACCTTGGGCAGGCGCTCGACCGGGCCCATGTGGCGCTCGAGCTGGTCCACGAGAGACTTGGGGCCCGCAACCCGGGCATGCGCGACATCCTCCGCCTCGGACACCTGCAGCCTCTCGCCGTTGCACCAGGCTCCTTCGCCGATCCTTGCTTCGTAAAGACGATCATGGATCGGCGCATAGAGGATGCCGAGAACCGGCCTTGCGTCTCTGACCAGGGCGATGGAGATGGCCCAATCGGGATGGCCCGAGGCAAAGGCCCGGGTGCCATCGATGGGGTCGACGATCCAGACATAGCTCTGCTCAAGGCGCGCCGGGTCGTCGGCCGTCTCCTCCGAAAGCCAGCCGGCTTGGGGAAACAGCGCGGAGAGATGCTCCTTCAGGAAAACGTCGAGGGCGATGTCCGCTTCCGTCACCGGGGAGCTGTGCCCCTTGTACCAGAGCTTGGCCGCCGTCTGCGCGCCGGCGCGGAAATAGGCCAGGGCCAGATCTCCTGCCCGGCGGGCGGCATCCCGCACGGCGGGTGCGAGGGAGGGGCCTGGATGAGATGAAGGAGACAGCATCGAACCTGACATGGGGGCCATCGGGAGGAGATACCATATCCCTCGAGCCCAAACCTTCCTTTTCGAAAGGTCGGCCTTTCTAGACGAGGCAGTCGAGGGTCATGGCCGCGAACAGGATCAGGCCCGCATCCCGATTCGAGCGGAAGAGACGCAGTGCGCCGGTGCCGTCCGCCCGGTCGATGCGGGCGACCTGCCAGCCCAGGTGAACGGCAAAGAGGCTCAAGCCGGCAAAGGATGGCACGCCTGCGCCTGCCAGAACCAGCGATGCGGTGATGGAAACGATGGTCAGCGCATAGCAGATGCCGACGCCGAGCTTCACGTTCTCGCCGAAGAACCGGGCCGAGGATTTGATCCCGGCAATCTCGTCGTCCTCGATGTCCTGCAGGGCATAGATCGTGTCGTAGCCCACCACCCAGGCGATGCTGCCGAGATAGAGCAAGATAGCGGCCCAGCCCAAAGATCCGAAGGCGGCCGTCCAGCCCATCAGGGCCCCCCAGGCGAAGGCGAGGCCCAGCACGATCTGCGGCATCCAGAAGAAGCGCTTCATGAAGGGGTAGAGCGCGACGATGCCTAGCGAGGCGAAGCCGGTCGCGATCGCGAAGGCATTGAACTGGAGCAGGACCAGAAGGCCGAGGATGCCCTGAAGCGCGAGAAAGGCCAGAGCCCCTTTCAGGGTGACCTGGTCCGAGGGAAGGGGGCGCTGACGGGTGCGCTCGACGCGGGTGTCGAGATCCCGGTCGACGATGTCGTTATAGGTGCAGCCCGCTCCGCGCATGGCCACGGCGCCGATCAGGAAGAGGAGGCAATGGACCGGGTTCGGCCAGGGCTGTCCCGCCGCGATGGCGGCGAGCGCCGCCGACCACCAGCAGGGCAGGAGAAGCAGCCACCAGCCGATGGGCCGCTCGATGCGGGCGAGGCGCAGGTAAGGCTTGAGGCCCGCCGGCGCCGATCGTTCGGCCCAATGGCCCTTGACGGCATCGGGCAGGGACGGGTCCGCGGGACGCTCCATAACTTAAAGGACCTGGCTTAGAGCGCGCCCTTCGGGACGCTCAGGGTGCCGGTCAGACCGCCGCCCATCTTGCTGGCAGGACCACCTTGCTGAGTCTGCTGCTGCTTGGCGCGCTTTTCCATCTCGGCCATCTTCGCGACAGCGCCGCAGGCCTGACCCTTGAACTGCTGGGAGCGCTTGTGATCTTCGGCGAAGCTCTGGACCAGCTGATCGGGAACCTGGCACCAATCCTTGTTGTCGGTCATCCACTTCTGACCGGCGGAGCCATTGGTCACGAGCTTCGAGAAGATGGTGCAGGCCGCGCGCGGGTCGATCTGCTTGTTCTTGCCACCATTTGTGAGCTTGTTGACCTGCTGGATCAGGCTCTGCCGCTCCTGCAGGATCTTCTGCCCTTCCTGGCAGGCGCTCGACTGCGCGAAGGCAGGAGCTGTCACGAAACTGCCGGCGACGGCCAACGCAGCCAGAAGATGCGAACGGATATGCATCATGCCCAAAATTCCCTCAAAAAGCGCGCGACGTCTCGCACGCCTGCGTTCTGTTAACAGGTTCAGGGCCTTGAGGCCAAGAGGCGAATGGTCGCCTTAAGCTTAAGCTGTGCCATCCCGCACCTGAATTTCACGTGACCAACAGGGCCGACCCTCTCCCTCGGGGCGGGGGAACTTGATACAGGGAGAGCGGTTCAGCACAAGGCTCCCCAGATCCCCCAATGGCCGAATACGATTTCAACGCTCCCCGTCTCTTCATCGATGCGCCCCTCCAGGCCGGGGCCAGGATCGCCCTCGACCGGGGACAGGCCAATTACCTGCTCAACGTCCTGCGCCTGAAGGCCGGGGAAAGCGTGCTGATCTTCAACGGGCAGGATGGGGAATGGCGCGCCGAAGTCGAGGTCGAGGGGCGCAAGGCCGCCGGTCTCGTCTGCGTGGAGTTGACCCGGAAGCAGGGGGGTGCCCCCGACATCATCTATGCCTTTGCGCCGCTCAAGCACGCCCGCCTCGACTATATGGTCCAGAAGGCGGTGGAGATGGGAGCGGGCGTTCTCCAGCCCATCCTGACGCGCAGGACCCAGGCCTCCCGGGTGAACCTCGAGCGCATGCGCAGCAACGCCGTAGAGGCGGCCGAGCAGTGCGGGATCCTGTCGATTCCGGAGGTGCGCGAAGAAGTGAATTTGGAGCGTTTTCTCAAGGGGTTGGAGAAAGATCGCCTGGTCGTTTTCTGCGACGAGAATGCGCCCGTTTCGAACCCGGTCGAGGCTCTGGCCAAGCTTGGGAACAATCAAGCTGGTCTGGTCGTTATAGTGGGCCCCGAAGGAGGGTTCACCGATCAGGAGAGAGCGCTTGTCGCCGCCCACGAAAGATGTGTTTGCGTATCGTTGGGTCCGCGAATCCTGCGAGCTGACACAGCCGCTGTGGCCGCGCTGGCGATCGTTCAGGCCGTGCTTGGCGATTGGAACTGACCTCATCGTCCGACAACGAATAAAGCCGATCAGCCTCTAGCTTCAAAAGCTTAGCAGTTTCGCGTCGACTCGCCCCATTCTGGCCCCATTAAGCCGGAGTTTGGGCTCGGTCGCCGCAGGCCGGTCCGCATGCGCGAAAGGTCATTTCTAAATAAGAACAGAGGACACAGGGAAATGAGCTGGGACTTCAAGTTCGGTATCGAGGAAGAGTACTTCGTCAACGATGCGCCGAGACGGGATATCGCCCGGGGGAGGATCAAGGAATTCTTCGCCGCCTGCCGTGACAACATCTCCGGCGACATCCAGCCCGAGATGCTGGAGCCGCAGATCGAGGTCGCGAGCAAGCCGGCCGTGGAATTCTCCGAGGCCCGCGCGCAGCTTGCCGAGCTGCGCTCGTCGGTGGGATCCGTCGCCCGCGATTTCGGCCTGTCCATCATGGCCTCCGGCACCCATCCGCTCGCCATCTGGTCCCGGGTGCGTCCCACGGCGCAGCCACGCTATGGCAAGGTCATGCACGACCTGCAGATGCTCGGCAGCCGCAACGTGCTGTGCGGCATGCATGTCCATGTGGAAGTGCCCGACTTGAGCATGCGCGTGGACATCATGAACCGGATCCAGCCCTACCTGCCGCTGCTGCTCGCGCTCTCGACCTCCTCGCCGTTCTGGCAGGCGCAGCGCACGGGGCTGCTCGGCTACCGGCTTGCGGCCTATCGCGAGCTGCCGCGCACGGGATTCCCCGACCTCTTCGAAAGCGCGCAGGACTATCAGCGTTATATCGACACCCTCGTGGCCGCCCGCGCCATCGAGAATTCCAGCTATGTCTGGTGGGTGATCCGGCCGTCCCTGAAGCATCCGACCCTCGAGCTGCGGGTGGCCGACAGCTGCACCCGGCTCGACGACACCATCGCGATTGCCGCGCTCTATCGCTGCCTTGTCCGCCGCCTGAGCCTGGACACCACGCTGAACGCCGGACAGACCGGCGCCTCCCGCGCCATCAACGACGAGAACGGCTGGCGGGCACAGCGCTACGGCATCCACGGCAGCTTCGTCGACGAGAAGACGCGCACTGCAAAGCCAGTGCGGGAGCTCCTGGACGAGACGCTCGATCTCGTGGCCGAGGATGCCAAGGCCCTCGGCTGCCAGCGCGAGCTCGATCTCGCCCGCTGGATCGTGGCCCGCGGCACCAGTGCCGACCAGCAGCTGACGCTCTATACGGAAGCGGTTGGCCGCGGCCTGTCGAACCGGGACGCGCTTGCCGGCGTTGTCGACTGGCTCAGTGCGGAGACGATGGGAGAAACGACGATCCGGCACTAGCGCATCGTGCGGAGCCGAAGGTCTGCGCCAGCGAAAAGTGGAGCCGGTTTTCCGCATCAACGGTGCGCCAGCGAAGAGGAGAAGCATCGGACCAACCTCGAAAGCGGTATCCACTTTTGGGCCGATGCTTTGATGAGAGCGGACCCGCCCTCGTCGCTTTTATGTCTTCGTCCCTCATTGCGCCTTGGCCTTAAGCCCCTTATGGAGTCCCGACCCTGAGTCGGCGCGCCTTGAACGCGCTTTTTGATGAGGTGATGCATGGCGCGGGACGTATCCGATACGACCCCCATTGGTGCACGGTCGGAGCTCGTGGATTGGATCGCCTCCGGCGAGAAGCCGCGCGAGGCTTGGCGGCTCGGCACCGAACACGAGAAGATTCCGTTCTACACGGCCGATACCACGCCCGTGCCCTATGACGGGGGCCGGGGCATTCGCGCGCTCCTGGAGGGCTTGCAGGAGCGCACCGGCTGGGCGCCGATCATGGAGGGCGACCACCCCATCGGTCTCGCCGACGAGGTCGGCGGCGGAGCGATTTCGCTCGAACCCGGCGGGCAGTTCGAGCTGTCGGGTGCGCCGCTCGAGACGCTGCACGAGACCGCCCGCGAGACGGCGCAGCATATCGCCGATGCGAAGGCTGTCGGGGAGGAACACGGCATCGGCTTTCTCACGCTCGGCATGAGCCCACTCTGGACGCGCGCCGAGACCCCTGTGATGCCGAAAGCCCGTTACCGCATCATGACGGACTACATGCCGAAGGTCGGCTCGCTCGGCCTCGACATGATGTACCGGACGTCCACCGTGCAGGTGAATATGGACTATGCGTCCGAAGCCGACATGGTGAAGAAGCTGCGCGTCTCAATCGCGCTTCAGCCGATTGCGACCGCGATCTTCGCCAACTCGCCCTTCACCGACGGCAGGCCCAACGGCTATCTGTCCATGCGTTCGCAGATCTGGCGCGACACGGACAACAATCGCGCAGGCATGATTCCCTTCGTGTTCGAGGACGGGTTCGGCTACGAGCGTTATGTGGATTGGGTGCTCGACGTGCCGATGTATTTCGTCAAGCGCGACTCGACCTATCACGACGTGGCGGGCTCTTCCTTCCGCGACCTCTTTGCCGGCAGGCACCCGCAATTGCCGGGCGAACACGCGACGCGCTCGGATTGGGCGAACCACATTTCCACTGTCTTTCCGGAAGTGCGTCTCAAGCGCTATCTCGAAATGCGCGGCGCGGATGTGGGCAACCTCGAACACATCGTCGCCCTCTCCGCGTTCTGGACCGGCCTTCTCTACGATGAGGCCGCTCTCGACGGTGCGTGGGAACTGGTGAAGCATTGGAATGCGGACGAACGCGAGCAACTGCGCGCCGACGTCCCGAAACAGGCCCTCAAGGCCCGCATCGCGGGCCGCTCCGCGCAGGATGTCGCCCGGGACGCGCTGGCGTTATCCCGCGCCGGTCTCCAGCGCCGCGCGCATCTTGACGAAGCGGGCCGCGACGAGACCCACCATCTCACGTACGCGGAAGAGATCGTCGCCTCCGGCCGTACGCAGGCCGAGCGCCTGCTGGAGCTGTATCACGGGTCGTGGGGTGGATCGGTTCTGCCTGCCTTTAGGGAATACGTGTTCTAGCGCGGGAAGGGCGGCGGGGTTTCCGTCGCTCCGACCCTCTTCAGGCGCCGAAATTCTCCGCAATCGAGGCGCAATATCCTTTCTTGAGGAGGGGACTTTTCTTATCATTCTTTATAACATAATAACGTTCGAGTAATTAGTCGGTCCAAACGACGCTGCCTTGGTTCCAAGGCAGGTCTCCTCATCCAGGACCGAAGCCCTGCAGGGGAGTTGAACGATGGCCGGTCCGCAGATCCACAATCTTGAATATCCTGATCCCGTTTCGAGGAAGCCCGGGGAAGCTGTCTTCATTGACCAGGGTAGCGACGCAATCGTCGAGGCGGGGGATTCTCCCATCCAATACCTCGATTTTTATATCGATGGCGCCGAAAGTACCGATCTTCTCGGTGTCCGCACTGCGCCAGGAGAGGTGGAATTTCCGGACGGTCTTGTGGTGGGCAAGGAGATCCGCGTTGCAAACACCGTCATCGGGCACGTTGCCTACGTAGATCGGGATATCCTCTCGTTCGAGTTCGATCCCGGTGTAACGGACGCCTCGATCCAAAAGCTGATCCGTTCGCTGACATACAAGGACGAATCGACCGAATCCGGTTTCACGGAGCCCCGGTACATTTCTGTAGCCCTGACAGACAGCAATGGAGCTGATGTTCAAGCCTACCTCCCAGTGGGCGACAGCATCCAAGGCACGGCTACGGACAACATCTTCACGGCGAATGAGGATGTGATCGGCGAGGCGGACGAACTGGACGGAGGAACGGGGAATGACACCCTCAGCCTGACCGGCGGCGGGTGGTTCCATCTTGATTCCATGAGCAAACTCACGGGTGTCGAAACCCTCGAGGGTTCATCGGAGAGCGATTTCATCTGGATCAAAAGCGAGCAGTTGGAGGATCTTCGGCAGATCGACGGAAAGGGGGGCGGAGCTGCAGGGGACAGGCTTTCCATCTTTGGCACGGATATCGATCTGACCGGCAAGACGATTTCCGGCTTCGAGATCTACCTCAAGTCCGACGATGCCGAGATTACGGTCGGTCAGGTCGATCTGGCGAAGCGCATTTATGGATACGATTCGGACAATGACACGCTGATCCTGACAGCAGGAACGATCAGCGACGACGAACGTCTTCTGATCCATCGGCGCGGAATCGAGACGATCGTCACGCTCGCCGATGGCCATACGACAACACACGGTGCCCCCGAGCTGACGGCCTTTGCCGAGGGTCCCGTCAGCGCGGAACGGGGGCAGCTGGCGTTTCTCGATATCGGACGAAACGCCGGGCTCAGCTCCGACGAGGGGCTTCTGAAGTCCCTCTATATTTATGTCGATGAAGATTTCGACCCGCAGGAGGAGCTTGGCATCGATGCGTCCAACGGCGTATCGCTTGTGGATGACGATGCATCCGGACGGAAAATCTACATCGATGGCACCCAAATCGGCGATGTGTACGGAAGTGGCCAGTCGTTGGAGATTTATTTCAACGGGAATGCGACGCCTGCACGCGTCCAGAAGGTCATTCAGTCCCTCACGTATCGCAACGATAGCCAGGGTGGGACTGAAACACGGACGCTCCATCTTGAAGTGGCGGATGCCGGTGAGCGCGAAACGGTCCTTGAGATCGCCGTCGACCTTATGCCTCCTGAGCCGAACATGCCGCCGACGGATATCGCGCTTAAGGGCTCATCTGTTCTCGAACTGGCGGCGAACGGCACCAGGATCGGCGACTTCTCGGCCACGGATGCGGCAGGCAGCAGCTTCACGTTTCAGATCCTCAAGGCGGACGGGACTTGGGGGACGACGGACGGGCGTTTCACGATTGAAGGCAATCAGCTGAAGGTGGCGAATAGCCTCCTGCTCGATTACGAGCAGGCCAAATCCCATACGATCAAGATCAAGGTTACCGATGGCGGCGGTCTCAGCTACGAGAAGGAATTCGCCGTGACCGTCGGCGACGTCAATCCCGAGATGGCCAACGGGTCTGCCGGAAGTGACTCGCTTGTCGGCGGATCGGGGGACGACATCCTGAACGGCATGGCAGGGGCAGACGTTCTGGTGGGCGGCGGCGGGAATGATACCTACTATGTCGACGATGCCAACGATCGGGTGATCGAGACTGCCACGGGCGGAGTGGCCGATGAGGTCTGCACCACCATCAGCTACACCTTGGCGGCCTATGTCGAGCATCTCACGGCCAGCGGCTCCGCGGCGATCAGCCTGACCGGCAACGCCCTATCCAACAGGATCAAGGGGAATTCTGCCGCCAACAAGATCAACGGGGGCAACGGCGACGACACGCTCGCCGGCGGTGCGGGCAACGACAGGCTCACCGGCGGCAAGGGCAAGGACATGTTCGTGTTCGACACCGCTCCGGCGAAGTCCGGCAACAAGGACACGATTACTGACTGGAGCGCTAAATACGACACGATCCAGCTTGAGAACGCTGTCTTCAAGGCACTGAAGAAGACCGGCGGGCTCAGCAAGTCTCATTTCGTCAAAGCGGCCAAAGCGCTCGATGGCAACGACTACATCGGGTACGACGGGAGGACGGGCAATCTGTGGTACGACCACAACGGCAGCAAGGCCGGCGGGCATCTGGTCTTCGCCAATATCGGCAAGGACAAGTCCATCGCCTCGAACGACTTCCTCATTATCTGATCTCAGGCGGCTTTCGCGGTCGCGACGCGGTTGCGGCCATCCTGCTTGGCCCGGTAGAGGGCTGCGTCGGCGAGCGTGATCAGGTCCTCTGGGCCGTTGCGGGACCGGTCCAGGCTTGGAACGCGGGTCGCGCTGCCGATGCTGACGGTCAGGGTGCGCGACGGGATATTAGCCTCGTGCCGCACGTGAAGCGCCTCGACTTTCGCGCGGATGTCCTCGGCCACGGCCGCCGCGCCGGCCTCGTCGAGGTCCGGCAGAAGAACCACGAGCTCCTCGCCGCCATAGCGCGCCACCAGGTCGCCCGGTCTGCGGGCTGCGCCCGCGATCGCCTTGGCGATGATGCGCAGGCATTCGTCGCCAGCCTGGTGCCCATAGATGTCGTTGTAGGCCTTGAACTGATCCACATCGACGAGAAGCAGGGAAACCGGTGATTTCTCTCGCGAGGCCCGAATCCACTCCGTCTCGAGCTGCTTGTCGAACATGCGTCGGTTGGCAAGACCCGTCAGGCCATCGGTGACGGCAAGGACGGAGAGCTCGGCCTCTGCCTCCTCCCGGCGGCGCAATTCCGCAGACAGGATCCAGCCGAGGGTGGCGATCGTCGTGACGAGCAGGCTGATGACGATGGTGCGGAAGACGAATTCACGATTCCAACTCGCCAGCGCCTCGTCCCGGCCGACGGATGAGAGAACGCCGATGGGAAAGATGTGGTTGCGGTAATAGCCGCCCATGCGGGTCACCCCGTCGACCGGGGAGACATATTCATAGGAACCCGAACCTTTTCCTTCCCGGAAGCGAGGTTCGTTCGACAGGTCGGTCCCGATGGCACGTTCGGTATAGGGGTAGCGCGAGAGGAGCGTACCGTCCCTGTGAATGAGCGTGATGCTGCCCTGCGTTCCGATATCGAAGCGGCCGAAGAAATTGGCGAAATAGCGGGGCGGGATGCTGGCCTGAACGACGCCGCCGAAGCTGCCGTCCGGCCTATCGAAGCGGCGGGAGAGGGTGAGAACCCAGTCGCCGCCGAGCGGGTCGCGGATCAGGGGGCCGAAAAACCAGTCGCTGCTGGAGGATGCCTTGTGATGCTGGAAGAAAACTTGGTCTTTGGCGTTCACCTTGCCCCGATGGCCGGGCAGGGAACTGGTCAGGAGAAATCCATCGTCCTCATAGACCGACAGGGACTTGATACGCTGCAGGGACTGAACCCGCTCGACAAGGAAGGTATCCAGTCTCTTGACCGCGTTGGGAAGCAGGCCGCCGGCCTCGACCCGGTCCACCACGTCCACCAGGAGGGCGTCAGCCACCTCGAAGGTGTCCTCCGCGTGCTGGACCAGCGATTTCGCGAGGTTCAGGGTTTCCGCGCTGATCCGGGCGATCTCCTGCTCCCGCTCGTTCCAGTCGCGCCAGCCCTCAAGGCCGACAATGAC
The DNA here is from genome assembly GCF_009296175.1 of Microvirga tunisiensis. Lineage (GTDB taxonomy): Bacteria > Pseudomonadota > Alphaproteobacteria > Rhizobiales > Beijerinckiaceae > Microvirga > Microvirga tunisiensis. The sequence continues at coordinate 43,757 of NZ_VOSK01000027.1, forward strand.
GAGGCATACCACGACGACGAAGGCCTTCAGCCCTCGTGCCGCAGATCTCGGCCTAATGTGAGCAAATGCAGTCATGACCCCTAACCATAACTGCCGTGGCTAGCCTGAGGCTAACTTCAGGCCAAGGATTCCGGACACGATCAGGCCGATGCAGACCAGGCGCATCACTGTCGCGGGCTCGCTGAAGAGATAAATTCCCAGCAGCGCCGTGCCGACCGTTCCGATCCCGGTCCAGACCGCATAACCCGTTCCCACGGGAAGGGTTTTCAGCGCCACGCCGAGCAGTACGACGCTGATGACCATACTCACGGCGGTCAGAATGGAAGGAATGGGGCGGGTGAAGCCGTCGGTGTATTTCAGGCCGATGGCCCAGCCGATCTCGAACAGGCCGGCAAGACCGAGCCAAGTCCATGCCATGACAGGACCTCCGTCATTGGCAGGGCCGTCCCTACCGGTGTCATGAAGGCGCGAGGTCGTCCTCACCCCTTCGAATATAGGGGGATCGGAAAAGGTTCTCAATACGCTGCAAGCGCGGCCAATAATCGGATTGCTGGCTTAGTTACCGCCTTCTTCTTCAGAGGGCGGGTTGGAGCGGCCCAGCGAAGCGAGAGGATTGAAGGGAGTGTAGATCTGGTGCTTCCACCCGTCGCCGCAATTGACGCAGATCGAACGGATCATGTGGTTGCTCTGCTCGAGCCGCCTGAGCAGCTTCTGCTGTCGCTCCGTCGCTTCGTTGGCCTCGGCCTCATAGCCGGATGGGCGGACGGTCAGCTGGAGGGCCTCGCTCTCCGGAGTTCCCTGGGCGAATCCGGGGCCGGCAAGGAGAAGGAAGCTGACGGTCAAGGCGAAGCGGGTCATTCAGGATCCTGCAGCGAGCTGATTTGGGCTTTTACCAACTGGACCCCAGGAGACAGTGTCTCGTCAAGGTTCGAGGTCTGACTGAGACCTTTGGCAGCGCCAGAACATCGGACCCCAAAGTGGAGCGCACTTTTTGGTCCGATGCCTATTCTCTTCACCTGCGCATCGTTCGGCGCGGCGCTTATTCGTCACCCACCCAGCCGATGAGGGTCAGATCTGCCGTACGGCGCCCTTGGCGGCGCTGGTGGCGAGCATCGCGTAGGCCTTGAGGGCCGCCGAGACCTTGCGCTTGCGCGGCTGAGCCGGCTGCCAGCCCCTGGCCTGCTGCTCGGCGCGCCGCCGCTCCAGCTCGGTATCGGCCACGGCCAGATGAATGCGGCGGTTCGGGATGTCGATCTCGATCCGATCACCGTCCTGCACGAGGCCAATGGTGCCGCCTTCGGCGGCTTCCGGCGAGGCGTGGCCGATGGAGAGGCCCGAGGTGCCGCCGGAGAAACGCCCGTCGGTGATGAGGGCGCAAGCCTTTCCGAGGCCCTTCGACTTCAGGTAGCTCGTGGGATAGAGCATCTCCTGCATGCCGGGTCCGCCGCGTGGGCCCTCGTAGCGGATGACGACCACGTCGCCCGCGGCGACCTTGCCATTGAGGATGCCGCTGACGGCATCGTCCTGGCTCTCGAAGACGATCGCCGGGCCGGAGAACTTCAGGATGCTCTCGTCGACACCCGCCGTCTTCACGATGCAGCCGTCGAGGGCGAGATTGCCGGAGAGAACGGCGAGACCGCCGTCCTTCGAGAAGGCGTGGTCCTTGTCGCGGATGACGCCGCCCGCCCGGTCCATGTCCACGCTGTCGTAGCGGCTTTCCTGGCTGAAGGCGGTCTGCGTCGGCACGCCACCGGGGGCGGCGCTGAAGAATTCATGCACAGCATGGCTGTTGGTGCGGCATACGTCCCAGCGGTCGAGGGCGGCTTTCATGCTCTCCGAGTGGACCGTCGGCACGCAGGTGTCGAGCAAGCCCGCACGGTCGAGCTCGCCCAGGATGCCCATGATGCCGCCGGCGCGATGCACGTCTTCCATGTGCACGTTGGCGATGGCAGGCGCGACCTTGCAGAGCACCGGCACGCGGCGCGACAGGCGGTCGATGTCGTCCATGGTGAAATTGACCTCCGCCTCATGGGCGGCGGCCAGAAGGTGCAGCACCGTGTTGCTCGAGCCGCCCATGGCGATGTCGAGCGTCATGGCGTTCTCGAAGGCCGCGAACGAGGCGATGGAGCGCGGCAGCACGCTCGCGTCGTCCTGCTCGTAATGGCGGCGGGCGAGGTCGACGATCAGGTGGCCGGCTTCCACGAAGAGGCGGCGGCGGTCGGCATGGGTGGCGAGCGTCGAGCCGTTGCCGGGGAGCGAGAGGCCCAGCGCCTCGGTGAGGCAGTTCATGGAATTGGCCGTGAACATGCCGGAGCACGAGCCGCAGGTGGGGCAGGCGGAGCGCTCGATGACCTTGATGTCCTCGTCCGCAATCTTGTCGTCGGCGGCGGCGACCATCGCGTCCACGAGGTCGAGCTTCTTGGTCACGCCGTTGAGCACGACCTTGCCCGCTTCCATCGGTCCGCCGGAGACGAAGACCGTCGGAATGTTGAGGCGAAGGGATGCCATCAGCATGCCGGGGGTAATCTTGTCGCAATTGGAGATGCAGACCATGGCGTCCGCGCAATGGGCATTGACCATGTATTCCACGGAATCCGCGATCAGCTCACGCGAGGGCAGGGAATAGAGCATGCCGTCGTGGCCCATGGCGATGCCGTCATCCACCGCGATGGTGTTGAACTCCTTGGCGACGCCGCCCGCCTTCTCGATCTCCCGCGCTACCAACTGGCCAAGGTCCTTGAGGTGGACGTGGCCCGGAACGAACTGGGTGAAGGAGTTGACCACGGCAATGATCGGCTTGCCGAAATCGGAATCCTTCATGCCCGTGGCCCGCCAGAGGCCGCGAGCCCCCGCCATGTTGCGGCCGTGGGTGGTGGTACGAGAGCGATAGGCTGGCATGGTTTCCCCTAGAGCATCGGACCCAAAAGTGGATTCTACTTTTGGGATCGATCCGATGCTCGATCCCTTGAGTGGCGCATCGTTCTTCGCGGAAAACCGGGTCCACCTTTCCGCACGATGCGCTGAACTTTGCCGCCTTGTTCGACTGAAATTGCGCGGTTTGCAAGAAAATTTGCCATTCCTTGTGGTCGCGCCTGCTTTGCCGCAATGGAATTGCCGACGGTCCGGAAGCAGACGAAGCGGCCATAGGAGTGCGAATACCATGGATGATCCAAGTTCCAGCCCAGGCCTGCGCCGGGTTGTTGCCATCGTGGCGGCCCTGAACCTGGGCTATTTCGGGATCGAGTTCGCGGTCGCGCTCGCCATCGGCTCGGTGTCGCTTCGCCGACACGTGTCAAGCGACACCGAGATTTACGAGATAAGGCGACATCCAGTTTTACGACGGCTCAAGCGTGAGCCCGCTGGAGAGCCTCCTCCAGATCCCGCAGGCGATAGCTGCGCCCCTTGATGTTGAGAACATGCGCTCGGTGCAGCAGGCGGTCGAGGATGGCCGTGGCCAGCACCTCGTCGCCGGCCAGCAGCTCGGTCCACTCCCGGATGCTCTTGTTC
>NZ_VOSK01000280.1 GCF_009296175.1 Microvirga tunisiensis
CGGCGGCGATGAGCCGGAGCGGGGCATCATCGCCGTGGCCGAGTTGGCGCGACGGTGACCATCGATGCTCCACCCGCAGGGCGCACATCCCATTTGACCGGGCACCAGCGCGGCCGGCGCAGGACCAACGAGGTGACAAGCCACAGGGTGGCAGCGTCGTGGGCCATCGGTTTCATGAGGTGTCGATCCGGATCACAGCCGTCGAGGACGAGGGCCGGTGTGCTGGCGAAGACCCGCGCGCGAACCGCTCGATGAGGATCATGCGCCCGCCGCAGCAGGGGCAGGGTTGCATTGGGCTTGGTGGGGCTGTGGCGTCGGCCGGGTTTGCGGTCGCGGTCTCACATGGCGGCTCGCGCGCACCAAGCCGCGCGCGGGCTCGCGCCAGATTGGCGGCGCGTGAGCCGTGAGCGAAGAGGCCATAATGCCGGATGCGATGGAAGCCGCGCGGGAGCACGTGAAGGAGGAAGCGGCGGATGAACTCGTCGATGGCCAGCGTCATCGTCTTGCCGCGGGCGCGACCCTCAACCCGATAGTCCTTCCAGGTGAACGTGACGCCGCTGTCGTCGGCGCAGATCAGCCGGCTGTTCGAGATCGCAACCCGGTGGGTGTAGCGGGCCAAGTAGGCCAGCACCGCCGCTGGCCCCGCAAACGGCCGCTTGGCATAGACAAACCACTTGGTCTGGCGCAGAGGAGCCAGGAAAGCCGCGAACGCTTTGGCGTCGGCTAAGTCCGCGTGTGCCCCGAAGAACCTCAGTTGCCCGGCCGCGTGGGCCGTGGTGAGCTTGTCCAGGATCAGCCGCCGGAACAGCTTTGAGAGGATCCGCACGGGCAGAAAGAAGTTGGGCCGACACGGGATCCATCGCGTTCCGTCAGGGGACAGCCCGCCGCCTGGCACGATCATGTGCACGTGCGGGTGGTGCGTCATCGCCGAGCCCCAGGTGTGCAGCACGGCGGTAAGGCCGATCCGGGCTCCGAGGTGCTTGGGATCGGCCGCAAGGGTGAGCGTGGTCTCGGCCGCGGCCTTGAACAGGAGATCGTAGATCACGGCCTTGTTGGGGTAGGCCAGATCGGCGAGGGCGGCCGGCAGCGTGAACACCACGTGGAAGTAGGGCACGGGCAGCAGCTCGGCTTCGCGCTCCGCGAGCCAGTCCCGGGCCGCCGCGCCCTGGCATTTGGGGCAGTGCCGGTTGCGACAGGAATTGTAGGCGATGCGGACCTGGCCGCAGTCCTCACAGGCCTCGACATGGCCGCCGAGAGCCGCCGTGCGGCAGTTCTCGATCGCGCTCATCACCTTGAGCTGGCCAAGGCTCACATGCCCGGCATGGGCGCGGCGCCACGCCGCTCCATGGTCGCGCAAGATGTCCGCGACCTCCAGCCCTGGACGGGCCATGCCGGCCCCACCTTACGCGGGCGGCTGATGCTCGGTTCTCAGCAAGGTGAGCCGATCGAGCGGGCTCATGACGGCGCGGATCGTGGTAGTGGCGACGCGGGTGTCGAGCGCGGTGGTCTCGAGCTTGGCGTGCCCGAGCAGCACCTGGATCACGCGAATGTCGATGTTCTGCTCCAGCAGATGCGTGGCGAAGCTATGCCTGAGCGTGTGCGGGCTCACGCGCTTGGTGATCCCGGCCTGCTGCGCGGCCGCATGGAAGGCCCGGTTGAGCTGGCGCGTGGTGAGGGGGTTGACTGGGTTCTGTCCGGGAAAGAGCCAGACCGGCGGGCGGGCGATCCGCCACCAGTCGCGCAGCAGCTCGAGCAACTGCGGGGAGAGCATCGCATAACGATCCTTGCGTCCTTTGCCCTGCTCGATGCGCAGCAGCATGCGCTGAGAGGCGATATCAGAAACCTTGAGCGCCACGACCTCCGACACCCGCAGCCCGGCGCCATAGGCCGCGCTCAGGGCCGCCTTGTACTTAGGCCCCGGGGCCGCCTCCAGGAGCTGCGCCACTTCCGCCGGGCTCAGGATGAGGGGCACTTTGCGCGGCTCGTGGACCACGGTGAGGCGCCGGGCCAGATCGGCCCGATCGAGAGTGACGGTGAAGAAGAAGCGCAGGGCCGCGACCGCCGCATTGCGGCTGGGCGGGGTCACGCCGCTCTCGGTCAGGTGCAATTGGAACTGCCGCATATCCTCGGGCGAGGCGGTCTCCGGCGAGCGGCCGAGGAAGGCCGCGAAGCGTCTGACCTGGCGGATGTAATCGGTGCGGGTCTTCTCGACGAAATGGCGCACCGTCATGTCGTCGATCATGCGCTGGCGCAGCGGGCTGATGGCTGTCTCGGTCATCGAGGGCTCCTGTCGTGAGGTGGAGGGACCAAACCCCTCGATCCTCAAGACAGGACCCAGCCCTGTCATCGTGTGCCCTTCAGCGGGTTACCGCCCCAAAGCCATTGCACTGCCCCAGCCGCAGTGCCTTCCCGCGCGAGCGGGTTCGTTCTGTGGCACGAGGCGGACCAAAGCTGCATTTCCGTGTTCGAGCAGAAAGCGGACCTTCATTTCACCCGCTCGATTTCTCTCTTTGTGGCCCTGACGATGGTCGCCGAGCGAGCGCGCGGGACCGGATGGAGCTCGGGCAAGATCTTGTGAGAGTCGCCACCACTTCCACGAACTAGGTTCGGGCATTGGTAGACAGCACTAAAGGGAATGCGGGGAAGAATCAACATAGCAAAGGGGTCACCGACGGCGCCGCTCCAGAGCTTCTCCCTTGGGTCAACATCATCGTTCACGCGGAATAGTGTGCCTCCGCAATGACGGCGTTCCAGTTCCAAGCCGAATGGCAACGTACGGTTCTGGGACTGCGCAGGGATGAGATTCCTCCGCGCGGCTCACCCAACATACATCAAGGTCCGCGGAAATTGGACGTATCTCGACCGCGCCATTGACAGCAATGGCGGCACGGTCCAGTTCTGGCTGCAGCCAAGCGGCTCTTGCGCAAGCCGCTCAGGCGTCGTCTTGGCCGGTCCGAGTACATGGTCACCAGCGGAGGAGATACCGACCCGAGATCGCGCCGCACAGGCTCATCAGAACTATGCCCAGTGTATACCAAACCGCCACGAACGGGATAGCGCTTTCGTCACAATGGAAGGAATAGATCCATGCCCCGGCGGCTCCCGACCCCAGTCCGGCGGCGAGGCCGGCGATCGTGAGCCGCGTGGGAGCGAGCCTCCGCAAGGCCCACACGGTACCGAGAAAGATCGGCAGAGAGAGGATCATGATGTTCCAGGGGCAGGTCTCGGCGGTCGCGCCCAATATGAGATGATCCCGCTCGGCGTGCGGAGCCATGGCGAGCTGCCCTCCGGCGAGAATAGCGATTCCTGCGACGAGCACGATGACGGCAACGGAGGCCGCTTGGGCTTGACCGGCAGGTCGCGCCAGCCTCCCGACGCTTGAGAGGCCCGCGGCGACAAGCAGGAGCGTATACGCGAACTTGACCCAGAAAAGTCCTGTCGTCATCGCGGCGGCGAAGTCCGGGCGCACACCGAGCCACGCCAGCATCATTGCGGCCGAGAACAGCAGGCCACCGCCGACGCCAAGCGCGATCGTCCGCGCAACCGCGCCTTCGGCAACGGGCCTGAGATCGCTGGCCAGTTCGTCGATGACCTCGCTGGTCGTCCTCACTCGGGCTGCCTCCTCAATCGGGCTGCAAGAGCCTTCAATCCACGATGAATGCTGACTTTGACGGCAGATTCCGACAATCCGGAACATGCCGCCGCGTCTGCAATCGACTGTCCTTCGATTTTGACGGTGCGGATCAGCCCGCGCATCTGGGCAGGAACCGTTTCGAGCAGACGGTCCATGTCGTGCCGTGCCGTGGCTGCATCAATCTCGTCATCGGCGAACAGCCCCTCAATGCCGTCGATGGGGACTGTCGGGCGTAGCTTGGATTGCCGGAAATAATCCATCAGCTTGTAGCGTGCGATTGCGTGGAACCAAGCCGTGAAGGGCCTGCTCGTATCATAGGTGGCGCGACTGGCGTGCAAAGCCATGAGCGTTTCCTGGACGAGGTCCTCGCAATCCGCGGCGAGGTCATGCCCCATGCGGCGCAGGAAATAGCGGCGCAAATGCCTGCTCAGCTCGGTCAGCACCAAACGGTATGAGGCAGCATCGCCAGCGAGTCCTGCGAGCATGAGGCTTCTGAGCCGCGATTCCAGCATTGCCACGTCGACTGCCATCCAGCACCCGCTCGCCAGCGGCCAGGGGTTTTATGGGTCGAAACAACCTTATCCCTATCCCCATCCGGTGGCGATCACAGGTCAGTGATTGCTGTAACCGAAAGGCTCGTTCCGGCGAATTGATTGATTAGGCCGTCGCGGAGCGGCCTGGCGAACTTAAGGTCAGAACCATGGCTGCTCTTGCAAGCACCCGTCTGAAGCCTCGCTTGTGACTGCTATTTGCCATTGCAACGCCGCCGACTCCGATCGCTGCCGCGACAGCGACTGACGAAGGCCCGATCGATGCGACCATTAGGCTGCATCGGTTGGGGCTCGGAAATATTGTGGTGCTTCAAGACGCAGCGCCACGCCCCGCAACCCGCGCCGTGACCGGCGTGCACTGATGACAAGGGAAGAACCCTGACATGAAGACGTTCATCAACACCATCACGCTCCCGCTTCTCGCTGCCGGCCTCGGCTTGGTCGCATGTGCCAACGGAGGCCTTGCTCAAACCTCCGATGCCATGAAGCGGGATGCCATGAAGACCGATACCATGCAGAAGGACTGCATGAACACAGCCGCCATGGAAAAGGATGCTATGAAGAAGCAGACCCTGTCGACCGACTGCTCGAAGATGGGGGCAAGGCCGGCCGACCCGATGACAAAGAATTCTATGGGAACAGGCAGCATGACAGCGCCCATGAAGAAATAAGTCGCCGTGCCGGCCGTTTCCATTGCGCAGTGGAAACGGCTTGCTGGCGGAATCCCATTCGGCAATCCGGAGTGATCGGCATGACCATGACTGCATCGAACGTCGGCTCATCCGCCGATGCTCTGATCTTTCGACATTCGGCGCTGGTGCGTGTAACGCATTGGGTCAATGTGCTGTGCCTCAGCTTTCTGTTGTTGAGCGGGCTGCAGATCTTCAACGCTCATCCGGCATTGTATTGGGGCCAATATGGCGCCGACCACGATCCGTCCTTTCTCTCGATGGGCGCGGTTCAGAACGGCAGTACCCTCCAGGGCGTTACCCGGATCGGCTCGCTCGCGATCACCACGACGGGCTTTTTGGGCGCATCTCACGCCAGTGGCGAACTGACCGTGCGCGGGTTTCCCTCCTGGCTGACAATCCCAAGCTACCAGGATCTCGCATCTGGCCGGCGGTGGCATTTCTTCTTTGCCTGGCTCTTCGTCATCAATGGGCTGGTCTACCTCCTCCACAGCCTGGCGGCAGGCCATGTCCGCCGCGACCTGAAGCCGACCCGCCGCCAGCTGACCCTGCGCTCCCTCGCTCACGAGATCGCCGATCATGCCCGCCTTCGATTTCCCAAAGGTCAGGCCGCGCGGCACTACAACGCCCTGCAGAAGTTGGCCTACCTCGTCGTTATTTTTATCGTCCTGCCTCTGATCGTGGCGACAGGCCTCACCATGTCGCCCGGCATCGATGCGGCCGTCCCTTGGCTGCTCGACCTGTTTGGCGGGCGGCAATCGGCGCGCACGATCCATTTTCTCACGGCATCGGCACTGGTGGCTTTCGTCGTCATCCATGTGGTCATGGTGATGGCGTCCGGCACATGGAACAATATGCAGTCGATGATCACCGGGTACTACGCTATCAAGCCTGAAAGGCCGCGATCATGAGCAGGCTTCTCACACGCCGCGGCTTTCTCGGTGGTTCGGTCGCGGGAGCCGGGACCCTGCTGCTCGGCGGATGTGATCGGCTGACGCAAAGCGATAGTGTTCAGCGGGTGCTGCGCATGGCGGAATCCGTCACAATGGGAACGCAGCGGGCGCTCCTGTCGGGAGGGGCCTTGGCCAGGGAGTTCGACGAGGCTGACCTCTCACCGATCTTCAAGTCCAATGGCACGTCTCTGCCAGAGTGGGAGGATTATGCCCGCATGATGGCGACCAACTTCACCGACTGGCGCCTCAGCATCGACGGTCTGGTGCGACAGCCGCTGAGCCTGTCTCTGGACGAGCTCAAACGCCTGCCGTCTCGGACCCAGATCACGCGCCATGATTGTGTCGAAGGATGGAGCGCTATCGGCAAGTGGACCGGCGTTCCACTCGGCCTCCTGCTTCAGACAGCAGGCCTCGCGGCCAATGCCCGATATGCCGTGTTTCACTGCGCCGATGCTTTGGAACGGACTCTTGATGGCAGCGGACGCTATTACGAGAGCCTTGATCTCACCGACGCCTTCCATCCTCAGACCCTCCTCGCTTACGGCATGAACGGCGCCGATCTGCCGGTGGCGCATGGGGCGCCGCTGCGCCTGCGCGTCGAGCGGCAGCTGGGCTACAAGCACGCCAAGTATCTCATGCGCATCGAGGTGGTCGACAGCTTTGCCCGGATCGGCCTCGGAAACGGCGGCTTCTGGGAGGATCGTGGTTATGAATGGTACGCAGGCATCTGAGTCAGCATCGGCCTTGTGAGATGCGTGGTTGCGACGATGCCGGCGTTGAAGATCAAAAGGAATGACGCAATGTCCTCGGCTGAAGCGATAGCTTTCCTCACAGATCGGCGGCGCGCCGCGCCCTCCAGGCTTCTGGCCGTGGCGGTCCTTCTCCCCATCGCACTTGGGTGGCAGGCAACACCCGCCCGCTCGAGCGAGGCGGCGGTCATGATTCCGGCGCCTGTGATCGACGCCCCACAGCAAGGGCAATCTGACACGGCCGTTCTCGCCGGGGGATGTTTCTGGGGCGTGCAGAGGGTCTTTCAGCATGTGAAAGGCGTGACCAGCGCCGTCTCCGACTATTCGGGCGGGGCCGCGGAGACCGCACATTATAACACTGTCGGTTCAGGCCGTACTGGTCATGCGGAGGCGGTCCAGATCACCTACGATCCGAGCCAGATCAGCTATGGGCAGATTTTGCAGATCTTTTTCTCGGTGGTGCACGATCCGACCCAGCTCGACCGGCAGGGGCCTGACCGAGGGCCGCAATACCGCTCGGCGATCTTTCCGGCCACCCCGCCGCAGAGGCATATCGCGACCAGCTATATTGCCCAGCTTGATCAGGCCGGCGTGTTTCCACAGCGAATTGTAACGAAACTGGACCCGCTGACGGCGTTCTATCCGGCTGAAGGCTATCATCAGGATTTCCTGACGCTGAACCCACGCCATCCCTACATTATGATCAACGATCTTCCGAAAGTCGCGAACCTCAAGCGGCTGTTTGCCGATGTCTACCGCGAGACGCCGGTGTTGGTCAGGAAGCCGGGGAGCTGAGCCACGGCCGTTCGAGGCCCGACCGGGACGGCAAGACGCGTGCAGGAGGAGGTTGCCATGATGACGCGACGCATAGTGGGTTTGGGTGCCCTTGGCACCATCACAGCCGCCTTGGGATTGCCTCGCCTGTTCGGGCGCTCCTCAGCGGCCGCCGAGGCGAAAACCTACGAGGTGAGCTATACGGATGCGGAGTGGAGGCAGCGGCTTACACCAGAACAGTACCGAATCCTGCGCACCCACGGCACCGAGCTCGCCGGCACGAGCACGCTCAACGGCGAGAAGCGCAAGGGAGCCTATGCCTGCGCCGGTTGCGACCAGGCGCTCTTTCGGTCGGAAACCAAGTTTGAGTCCGGCACCGGATGGCCAAGCTTCTTTCAACCTATCGACGGTGCGATCGGCACCTCGCAGGACAACGCTCTGTTCATGACGCGGACCGAAGTGCATTGCGCCCGGTGTGGCGGCCATCTCGGTCACGTGTTCGACGACGGCCCCCAGCCGACCGGTCTGCGCTACTGCATGAATGGCGGTGCGTATTGCCTCACCGAAGAATGCTCCCGACACGGATGGTCGTTGCCTCATCTTCATGCTCCCGGCAAGCCTTAGGGCTCTGCGGGCACCGAGCCTTGATCCGATGACCCGAACACCATGGCCCATGCCGCATCCCGGCGCCAGATTTTCAGACGCCGCTGGAGTGTGCGCAGATGCCGCTCGGAGTACTGGTCAGGATA
>NZ_VOSK01000281.1 GCF_009296175.1 Microvirga tunisiensis
ATAGAGACAAGTATCCATAGCGGGGCTCCTCAACCGTTGCACACCCCGCATCCGCCTCATCAATCTTCACGAAAGCTATTCCAAATCAAGCACTTGAAGCGAGTAATAAAATTGCTCACCAGCCTCTTAATGCAGATCACTCTGGTCCGGTGGCGCGCCGACGTCGCACTTCTTGCAGTTCAGCTCGTGGCCTAGCGCCCTATCGCGGCCTTCCTCTGTCATCACCCACGGACGAATGGTCCAAGGCGGATTATGGCGGACATGCTGATTGTGGCCACATTCAAGTTCAGCAACCCAGTGCTGTTCTTCGTCAAGGTGAAACCCGACAATCCGTTTCTTCATGTTCCAGCAAAACGTGTTCACCGTCGCCACTCACGCCCTCGCGGCGTGCAGATTAGCGGAGTGGATCATTCTCGAGCAGGATTGGCTGCCCATGCGGGGTCGCGTGTGCCGCGCGGTCCCAGGCGTCCCGGCGCTTTGCCAGCGCCTGCTCGGTTACTATGCCCTTGTCGCTGACCAACTGCTCGACCGCAGACAGCCAGTGCTGATAGTAAGTCGAACCGTCGTCGCAATCCCCCGCCGCCTGGCCACGCTTAATCACGGCCGAGAGGGCTCCAGCCCACTCTGGCCAAGTAAACAGGCCTCGCTCGTACAGGGCCAACGTCATAGCGAACGCCTGGGCCTCCCAAGGCTCCCGGAAAACAGGTTCTCCGTCATCGCCACGGGGGATTGGAGCGATCTCGGCGGCCGCGCGAGCAATCTCCTCATGCGGGCTCAAGATAGCTCTCCCAGGCATCGATGGACACAGTCAGGGTTGCATCGGCATCCTGCCCCCAGAGCTCCCGGCCCGAGAAGCAGACGGTGTAGAGCCATTCCGGCTGCTCGCCCTGCCCATGGGCGTTCGTGTCTGGAAACACATGAGCGCCATGCACGAGCTCTACCACCCCTATCCTGCTGCGGGCATAGCGTGGCAGGCGGGTGTGGCCCCTAGGATGTATGTTGCGGGTGCGGACCCGGTCACCAACGGCAAAGCGCGCGGGCTGCTCGATCGGGCGCTCTGCCGGGCCGCCGCGGGCCAGCACGGCCGGCACGTCCTCCGCCTTGAGCACCCGCTTGATCGGCGCTGGCTCTGCAAGGGACTGGCCAAGCCTCAACTCTTCGTCGCTGACGAGCCCTGCCGCAACAGCCAGCCTTTCAACACCCCTGGTCCAGATCTCGTAGTAGCTTGAGGTGAGGTACTCAGCAGGGGGCAAGGACTCGCGGGCGTGCCGGCTCATGTCGATGTTCCAACTGCGGGTGGCATCCATGGCCAGGGTGAGGCCAAAAGCCCGTCGCTCCCACTCGGCATGGAACCAGGGCTCGTCCTGCTCGATCTGGATCGGGCCGAAGCCCATCATGCCGCCAAGGTCCTGAGCGCCATTCATCGCATTGCCTCCGGCTGCAGGGCGAGACCGGTGCCGATCATGGAGTCACGGGTGACGAGCTGCGCTAAATCCTCCTCGCCCATCCCTTCAGTGCCCTCAGGGCGCATCGGGATCACGAGATACCTGACCTCTGCCGTCGAGTCCCAGACCCGAATGTGGGTGGTCTCCGGCAGGCTGACACCGAACTCAGCCAAGACGCCGCGCGGGTCGAGCACGGCGCGGGAGCGATAAGGGGCGGATTTGTACCAGACCGGGGGCAGCCCGAGCACCGGCCAGGGGTAGCAGGAGCACAGAGTGCACACGACCATGTTATGCTCATCGGGCGCGTTCTCGACCGCCACCAAGTGCTCGCCCTGGCGCCCGATGAACCCCAAGGAGGCGATCGCGGCCGTAGCATCCTTGCGCAGCCACTCGCGGTAGGCAGGGTCCGCCCAGGCTTTCGCCACCACCTTGGCGCCATTGCGAGGTCCCACCTTGACCTCATAGGTCTCGACCAGAGCGTCAATGGCCGCTGGATCCACATAGCCCTTCTCCACCAGAAGCGATTCGAGAGCGCGCACCCGCAGCTCGATCTCGGAGAGGTGGCTATGGTCGTCATGATCGTGGTGGTGGTGCTGGCTCATGGGGATTAGACCTGCCCGGATCTCTGCATGGGCAGCATGCTAACCGGAGGACGACAGCGACGCCAGCCGTTGGACTCGGCATCGGCTGGGAGGTATCAACCCCACGCCAAAAGCAACTGCAGCCGCAAAGTGCGTCTGGTGCTTACTATGTGATTACTGGGATTGAAGCGCGCGACCTGCCGGAGGGCCACACATGCGCTAAGTCTCTGGAAGGTATGGTGAGCGCGCTGGGACTCGAACCCAGGACCCTCTGATTAAAAGTCAGATGCTCTACCGGCTGAGCTACGCGCTCCCAGAGGTGAGCCCGAGATAGGGGCTCTCGGGCCTCGGGTCAATCGAAAAGCCCCGCCTGGACCGGTAAATCCTCAGCGTGGGGGCCGTAACGGGTTTGTTTCTCTGAGATCTTGCGGGCAGAAACACCTTGGGAGTCGAGACGATCACCCCTCTGCCGCCATGGCGATGTTGTCGGCGTGCTGGCCGATCTCCGCCTTGCTGTCCCGCTCGCCCTTAACCCAGCCCTCCTTGACCTCGCCGATGTAGTCATCGAGCCTCCCCTCGGCGATCGCCTTGCGCAGGCCGGCCATGAGCTCCTGGTAATAGGCCAAGTTGTTCCAAGTCAGGAGCATCATGCCCAAAATCTCGTTGGACCGAACGAGATGGTGGAGATAGGCGCGCGAATAGGTGTTCGAGGCCGTGCACTTCGATTCCGGGTCGAGCGGGCTCACATCCTCGGCGAAGCGGGCGTTGCGCAGGTTCATGCGGCCGTGGCGGGTGAAGACCTGACCGTGGCGGCCGGCGCGGGTGGGCATGACGCAATCGAACATGTCGACGCCCCGGCGCACCGCCTCGACGATGTCGTCAGGCGTACCCACCCCCATGAGATAGCGAGGCTTTTCCTTGGGCATATGGGGCTCGACCGTCTCGATCATGCGCAGCATCACGTCCTGGGGCTCGCCCACGGCCAGGCCGCCGATGGCATAGCCCTTCAGATCCAGGGCCGTGAGCTCCTTCGCGCTCTCGATGCGCAACCGCTCCACCGCTCCGCCCTGTACGATGCCGAACATGGCCTTGCCGGGCTGTTCGCCGAAGGCAACCCGGCAGCGTTCCGCCCAGCGCAGCGACAGGCGCATGGCCTTCTCGGCCACCTCATCGGAGCACGGCAGCTTCACGCATTCGTCGAGCTGCATCTGGATATCGGAACCGAGCAACCCCTGGATCTCGATGGAGCGCTCCGGCGTCAGCACATGGGTCGAGCCGTCGATATGGGACTGAAAGGTGACCCCGGTCTCGTCGATCTTGCGCAGGGCCGAGAGGGACATGACCTGGAAGCCGCCGGAATCGGTGAGGATCGGATAGGGCCAGTTCATGAACTGATGCAGCCCACCGAGCTTGGCCACGCGTTCCGCCCCGGGACGGAGCATGAGGTGATAAGTGTTGCCGAGCACGACATCGGCGCCCAGCGCCTTCACTTGGTCCGGGTACATGGCCTTCACGGTCGCCGCCGTGCCGACGGGCATGAAGGCGGGGGTGCGGATAACGCCGCGGGGCATCCGGATCTCCCCGGTGCGTGCCGCTCCGTCGGTCTTGTTGACGGTGAAGGTGAAGCTCTCGGTGGTCATTCAGAAACTCTGCCTGTGAATGGCCCTGGCCCGGTCGCCGGGCAGGAGTAAGGTCAACGCCGAAACAACAAGCTCGCATCACCGTAGGAGTAAAAGCGATAGCCGGTTTCGACGGCATGGGCATAAGCGGCTTTCATGCACTCCAGTCCTGCAAAGGCTGAAACCAGCATGAAGAGGGTCGAACGCGGAAGGTGGAAATTGGTCATCAGCACGTCCACCGCCCGGAAACGATAGCCTGGGGTGATGAAGATCGCCGTGTCGCCGGAGAACGGTGCGATGGTCCCGTCGTCCTGCGCCGCGCTCTCCAGCAGGCGAAGGGACGTGGTGCCGACCGCTACGATCCGCCCTCCCCTGGCCCGCGCCTCGTTGAGCGCCTGCGCGGTCTCCGCCGAGACGGAGCCCCATTCCGCATGCATCCGGTGCTCATTCGTGTCGTCGGCCTTCACCGGCAGGAAGGTGCCCGCCCCCACATGAAGCGTCACGAACTGGCGGGTGATGCCCCGTTCGTCGAGACGGCGGAAAAGGTCTTCGGTGAAATGCAGCCCGGCTGTCGGGGCCGCGACCGCCCCCTCGTCCTGGGCATAGACGGTCTGGTAATCGTTCCGGTCCCTGTCATCGGTGGCGCGCTTGCCGGCGATGTAGGGGGGCAGCGGCAGCTCGCCGAGGCGGGCGATGGCCTCGTCCAGGAATGCGCCCGCGAAGGAGAAGCGGAGCGCCACGTCGCCGCCCTCGCCTTTCTCCTCGACCTCGGCATCGAGGCGCACGAGCTCGCAGGCCGTGCTTTCGGAATCATCCCCGAAGCGGATGCGATCGCCGATGTTGAGCTTCTTGGCCGGACGGGCAAAGGCACGCCAGCGGTCGGCTCCTTCGCGCTTGTGCAGCATGATCTCGACACGCGCCGCGGTCTCCTCGCGGACGCGCAAGCCATAGAGCCGGGATGGAATGACCTTGGTGTTGTTGAGAACCAGCACGTCGCCGGGCTGCAGCAGGTCCGGCAGGTCGCGCACGAAAAGGTCTTCGAGGCCGATTTCGGGCCGGACCACGAGCAGGCGCGCAACATCGCGCGGCTCCACGGGGCGGAGCGCGATACTGCTTTCGGGAAGATCGAAATCGAACAGGTCGACGCGCATGGAGATTCTGTCTCAACCCTCATCCTGAGGAGCAGAGGTAAGGCTGCGTCTCGACGGAGGGCCTAATGTTCTCTGGAAGCGCCCTCATCCTTCGGGACGGCCTGGCGGCCTCCTCAGGATGAGGGCTTAGGGCGGTTCATCTGAAAACGTGGATGCCCGAGGCGAGCCCGGGCATGACGGATTCAAGGGGAAAACAGGCTCAAGCCGCGTCCGCCGCGACCTTCATGGACACGATGCGGTCGGGATCGAGCACGGGCTCGCCGCGCTTGATCTTGTCCACGTTCTCCATGCCCTCGGTCACCTTGCCCCAGACGGTATATTGCTTGTCGAGGAATCGGGCGTCGTCGAAGACGATGAAGAACTGCGAATTGGCGGAATGCGGCTGGTTGGTGCGCGCCATCGAGCAGACGCCGCGCACATGCGGCTCGGCGTTGAACTCTGCCTTCAGGTCCGGCATGTCGGAACCGCCCGTGCCGGTGCCGGTGGGATCGCCGGTCTGGGCCATGAAGCCCTCGATCACCCGGTGGAACGGCACGTTGTCATAAAACCCCTGGCGGGAGAGCGTCTTGATGCGCTCCACGTGACCGGGAGCCAGATCGGGGCGCAGTTCGATGACCACACGGCCCTTGGTGGTCTCCATGATGATGGTATTTTCGGGATCTGCCATCGGGATCTCCTGTGCTGGCTATCGGCTGAAAAAGGTCGTCTGCCCGCTCACATAGGTCGGGCATCGACGAAACGGAAGGAGAAGATGCGCCCGGCAATGGCACGCCCCAAACTTTCCGTAAAGGGAAGAGGCGTGCAGCGTTCGAACGCCTCACGCACGGCCCTCGTAAAGGGCTCGCGCTGCTCGGCTTGCGAGCCTGCCTTGTAGAAGGTGATGCGGGGCTGTCCCAGCACCTCGCCGTTGCGCTTGAAGCTCAGGCGCAGGGTGATCTCCTGGCCGGAATACCCGCTGCCGGCGGGTGGGCGCCAGCAGGCTTGGACCGCCTGGAAAATCTGACCGATGCGGTCGATCCGCTCGACCTTCGGCGCATCGGAACGCGGCCGGATCGTGCCTCGCAGGCCCTCCGGCAAAGGCGGCGGCTGACGGGGCTCCTCCCACTCATCCGGATAGAACGTGGGGGACAGAACCTGTGCGGCGAGTGGCGAGGCCATCGCGGCGAACAGGAGCGCGGCCATTGCCAGCCACGCTCCGGATAGATGCCGAAGCCGCATTACTTCGCGTCGGCGGCGAGCTGCATCTTCACGATCTTGTCCGGGTTCGACACCATGCCGTTGGCGGCGGCATCGCCCTTCTTGATCTTGTCGACGACGTCCATGCCGGACACGACCTCGCCGAAGAGCGTGTACTGGCCGGTCAGCGGGCCGCAGCCCTCATAGCAGATGAAGAACTGGCTGTTGGCGGAATCCGGGCTCTGGGAGCGGGCCATGCCGACGGAGCCGCGCTTGTACTGGGTCTTGGTGAATTCGGCCGGGATATTGGGCAGGTTCGACTTGCCCGTGCCGGTGCCGGTGGGGTCGCCGGTCTGGGCCATGAAGCCCTCGATCACCCGGTGAAAGACGACGCCGTTATAAAAGCCCTGCTTCGTGAGAGCCTTGATCTGCTCCACGTGCTTGGGCGCAAGGTCGGGGCGCAGGCGGATGGTGATGCGTCCGTCCCTCGTGTCGAGGAGGAGCGTGTTCTGCGGGTCGTTGGCGGGCTGGGCCATGGCTGGAACGAGGCCTGCGAGCACAAGCGCTCCGGCTGCGAGCAAACGCTTCATGGTGAGAAGTCTCCTTATCGAGGATGATGAAACTTTATGGCCGCTTGAATTTGGCCTTCAGGCGTTCGGCGACAAGACCCGGCACGAAGGCCGAGACATCGCCGCCCATTCCGGCGATTTGGCGCACAAGCGTGGCCGTGATGGGGCGAACCGGAGGCGAGGCCGGGAAGAAGATCGTCTGGACGCCCGGCTCCATGGTGGCGTTCATGGAGGCCATCTGGATCTCATAGTCGAAATCCGTGCCGTCCCTGAGGCCGCGCACGATGAGGGTCGCGCCGTGGCGCCGGGCGGCCTCAACCGCGAGATCGTTGAAGGTTACGACCTCCAGTTCGACATTCCTGGCCTTAAGCACCGGCCCGCAGACCTCGCGCAGCATCTCGGTCCGCTCCTCGGCGGAAAAGATCGGGGCCTTCGAGGAATGGACGCCGATGGCGATCACGATCCTGTCGGCCACGCTGCAGGCTTGGCGCAGAACGTCCAGATGGCCGTTGGTGACGGGGTCGAAACTGCCAGTATAGAGCGCGGTGCGTGTCATGAGGCCATGGCCTAGCTTGATAATGGCTGTCGGGCAAGCCGTGCGCTGGCACACGGCAAGCTGGACAGGGACGTGAGAGATATGGCTCACCTTAGGTCAGGAGAGAGCTATGATCTTCCGTCTTTTCATCGTCGCCGTCACCGCCGTGGCGGTTTTGAGCCCGGCCGCGCTCGCGAGTCTGACATAATCGCTAGCGATGTTGCGTTTGGGGATTGCCGCGGCTTGGATATTCTTCGGCGCCACTCACGCCTTCGCGGACGAATTCGCATGCCAAGGTCCTTTCGCGAAGGATACCGACCACAAGCTCCTCATCGCGGCCTTTGGCCGTGCGAATGTCAGCCGGGAACCGATCCGTGAACCGGAAGGCCTGGAAGTCAGGGCCAGCGACGTCTTCCCAAAGGATCCGGTCCGGCGTCTGGTGGTACTCTGGTCCGACGAGAAAGCGCTCCGGCGACCGGCACGAATCCACCAGATGGGTTCAGGCTGGTCCGGGCTCGAGGGGCTCCGGGTCGGCTCACCGATCGAGGCTGTCGAGAAGGCGAACGGCAAGCCCTTCGTCCTCTACGGATTCGAATGGGATTACGGCGGGAGCATCGAGAGCTGGAAGGGCGGAGCACTGGGGGCTCTGCCCGGCGGCTGTATCTTCAGCCCGATCTTCGAGACCGATGAAGCCGCACCCGACGAAGCTTTGAGTGTCGCCGCAGGCGATTCTGAATTCGCTTCAGATTCATCTGCCATGAGAGCTGCCAAACCGAAAGTGAGAAGCCTCCACCTGAGCAATCCTCGGCAATAGTTTCCACGTGATTGCCGGACTAGTTGTTTGGTGGCGGAACGTTGTTGGGATCGGGTGCGTTACGCCATTGAGGAGTACACTTGGCGCTTTGACGGCCTGCGACGCCGAGCTTCTCACCGCAGGAGGACGTGATGCACTCCCTTCATCCGCA
>NZ_VOSK01000282.1 GCF_009296175.1 Microvirga tunisiensis
CTCACCAGCCAGCAGAACAATCCGAGCCCGCCAGACGACCTTCTGGGATGTGTTGCGGTCACCGACCAAGCTCTCCAAGCGATCTCGATCAGCGGCGGGAACCTCAATGCGTTCGATCTTGCCCATCAGAGCAGGATCGCACGTCGGATCGGATTTCGGAATCACTCGTCAGTGACAGAACACTAGGAGATGAAATTAGGATGGTTAGGAGTCTTCCCACCCCATTATCGGTCCGGGCCAGACTGCTACAGAGTCAGGATTGTTGATCCGGTGGTCCTGCGGGCTTGCAGATCCTGATGGGCCTTGGCTGCATTCTGCAACGGATATGTCTGGTTCACCTCGACCTTGACCTTGCCTGAGAGCACGACATCGAACAGGTCCTGGGCCATGGCTAGAAGATCGGCCCGCTTTGCGGCATAGGTTCCCAAGGTCGGGCGCGTCACAGAGAGCGAGCCCTTCTGGGCTAGGATGCCAAGATTGATCGGTTCGACCGCACCGGAGGATTGCCCGAAGAGCGCCATGAGCCCACGCGGGGCAAGACAGTCCAACGAGGCGGAAAAGGTATCCTTGCCAACCGAGTCGTACACGACCGGGACCATGTTGCCGCCAGTGATCTCCCTCACCCGCTCGACGAAGTTCTCGCGCGTGTAAAGAATGGTATGATCGCAGCCATGAGCCTTCGCGAGCTTCGCCTTCTCGTCATTGCCGACGGTTCCGATGACGGTTGCGCCCAGCGCCTTGGCCCACTGGCACGCGATGAGGCCAACCCCACCGGCTGCCGCATGGAACAGGATGGTGTCGCCTTCCTTGATCATGTAGGTCTGCCGGATGAGGTACTGAGCCGTCATGCCCTTGAGCATCATCGCGGCCGCCTGCTGATCGGAGATGCCGTCCGGAAGCACGACCAGGCGATCCGCCGGCATGACCCGCACCTCCGCATAGGCGCCCTGCGGGCCGCCCGAATAGGCAACGCGATCACCGACATTTACGTCGGTGACGCCCGGGCCGACCGCCTCGACCACGCCAGCCGCCTCTGTGCCAAGGCCGCTTGGCAGGGAGGCCGGGTAGGCGCCCGAGCGCACGTAGGTGTCGACATAGTTGAGGCCAATGGCCGTGTGCCGGACACGGGCTTCACCCGGCCCTGGCGGGCCGACATCAACCTCTTGCCAGACGAGAACCTCAGGCCCCCCGTTCTCATGGAAGCGAATTGCGTGGGTCATGATGTCGTTCCCTTCGGTGCCAGGTTGCGGCTCCACCTTAGGAAAAGGTTAAAGGTCTGCAAGGGGTCATCCGAGGAAATTGCTACCGCCTCAGAAATGTCGGTTGTCCCCTTCGTCAGCAGACATTCGGTCTACTTCGCAAATGTGCCAAGACTTGACCTTCCGGTGAACCGGTCGACTTCTACTCCGCAATTCGTCGGCCTGTCTGAGCATCGAAGATATGTAGCCTGGCCGCTGGTAGGCTGTAGGTAATGCTTGTGCCGATCGGGTAGTTTGCTCGCTCCAACACGAAAGCCTTCAGAGTATAGTGGATGGTTCTGATATGCAGGATTGTCCCCAATCCCATCGGCTCCACCAATTCGATCTGACCCATCCGGCTGCCGGCATTCTGTATGGATATCTGCACATCCTCAGGTCGGATGCCGACCTTTACGGCTTGGCCATCCTTACCTTGGATTCGAGAACTCGCAGGAATCTGCTCGCCAGATTCAAGCTTGATGTGCCGCTTCTCTCCGTCACATCGTAAGATGCCATCAAGTACGTTGATGGCCGGTGAGCCAATGAAGCTGGCGACGAACAAGTTCGTGGGGCGCTCATAGAGATCAAGCGGAGTTCCAACCTGCTGGACGGCGCCTCCGTTCATGGCGACGATGCGATCGGCGAGGGTCATAGCTTCCACCTGATCGTGGGTCACATAAATCGATGTCGTGCCGAGTTCCCGATGCAGCTTTTTAATCTCGACCCGCATCTGTTCGCGAAGGCGCGCATCGAGATTGGACAGGGGTTCATCGAACAGGAACGCCTTCGGCTTGCGCACGATCGAGCGCCCCATAGCGACGCGCTGACGCTGCCCTCCCGATAAGGTCCGAGGCTTACGATCAAGGAAGGTCTCTAGCCCCAGCTTGGACGCTGCAGCGGAAACGATATGGGACATTCGCTCAGCAGGCGTTCCTCGCAGTTTAAGGCTGTAGCTCATATTGTCACGGACGGTCATGTGCGGATAAAGGGCATAGGATTGGAACACCATGGCGATGTCCCGGTCCTTGGGCGCCAGCTCGTTTACGACCTTCCCGCCGATGCGGATGTCTCCGCGGGTGATTCCCTCCAGCCCTGCTACCATGCGCAGGAGTGTGGACTTGCCGCATCCCGATGGACCGACCAGGACCACGAACTCTCCGTCCTGAATCGACAGGTCGACATTGTAAAGGACGGGTACAGCCCCGTAAGACTTTCCGACACCTTGAATATCGATAGAAGCCATGATGCGACCCTTCAGCCTTTGACCGCGCCAGCCGTGAGGCCCTGGACGAGATACCGTTGAATGAGAAGGAAGAAGAGGCATGCGGGGATCAGAGCCAAGACGCCTGCCGCCATCATCTGTCCGAAATCGACCGAGAACTTCGACACGAAGCTGAGCAATCCTACCGGGAAGGTACTGGCATCGGCCTTCGACACGAGCATGAGCGCGAAGAGCAGCTCGCTCCAGGCAGCGGTGAACACAAAGCCCAGGGTGGCGGCGACGCCTGGCAGCGTCAGCGGCAGGATGATTTGCCGGAAGGCGCGGAAACGCGAGGCCCCGTCGATCATGGCGGCCTCCTCCAAATCTTTCGGAATGCCATCAAAAAAGGACTGCATCAGGAACGTCGCAAAGGGCACGTTGAAGGCTGTGTAGACGATCACGAGTCCCGTCAGGCTGTTGGTGAGCCCAAGTGGCGAGAAAAGTTTGAAGATCGGTGCCACCAGCATGACAAGCGGGAACATCTGAGTGATGAGCATCAACCCGACAAGCCACATCTTGCCGCGGAAAGTGAAGCGCGACATAGCGTAACCGGAGAGAGCCGCGATCACCGTCACCATCACGGCCGTGCTGCCCGAGACGATCAAGCTGTTCTTGAAGAACAGCGGGAAGTCACTGTGGGCGAGCACGAAGGTGTAATGTGCAAAGGATGAGCGGGATGGCCAGAGCCGAATTCCCTCACTGTACAGGAGATCGTTGGGCGTGATCGAGACCTTCAGCAGCCAATAGAGAGGGAACAACGCGAAAGCCACGTAGAAGGCGAGTAACCCATAATGAAACATCCAATATGGGGTGCTGCGGGCGGAGGATATCATAGAGTTCTCCTCATCGTCTCAGCAGGGACTGCCGCATCAGGATGATTGCGAAGGAATACGCCAACAGCAGTACGAGGAGCACCATCGCGATCGCCGATGCATAGCCGAAGTCGAGCCGCCGGAAGGCCTGCGTGAAGATATAGCTTGACACGATCTGCGTCTGATCGGCCGGTCCGCCATTCGTCATCACGATGATCAGGTCGGCGAAATTTGCGATCCAAATGGTCCGCAACATGACGGTGATCGCGATGGTGGGCGCCAGGAACGGAAGGGTGATGTCGATAAAGCGCCGCCATGCGCCTGCGCCATCGATGGCGGCAGCCTCATAGATGTCCTGCGGGATCGACTGTAGGGCCGCGAGCAATGTGATGGCAAAGAAGGGGATGCCCCACCAAACATTGGCGACAATCGGTCCCCAGATCGCGACATCAGGGTCGGACAGAATGTTCTCAGGTGTGGGCAGGATTCCGAGAGCGGCCATCCAGTGCGGTAGAGGGCCGACGACGGGATTGAACAGCCATGCCCAGTTCAGGCCCGATAGGAACGTCGGCACTGCCCAGGGAAGAAAGACCAATGCTTGGACGATGCCTCGCCCCGGAAAAGGATTGTTGAGGAGAAGCGCCAGCACGAGGCCGAAGGCGAATTGCAGCACCACAGAGGCCAGAGTCCAGACAAGCGTGTTCCTCATGGACAGCCAGAACGCCGCATCCGTCCAGAGGGCCCGGAAATGGTCCAAGCCGATGAAGCCACCGCTGAAGGGGTTGATCAACTGCATGTCCCGGAATGCATAGGACAAGCCGATGATCAGCGGCACGAGCATGATGGTCGCGATCAGGATTACGGAGGGAGCGATATACAGGTAGGGCTCAAGGCCCAGCGCAAGTCTCCGCAAGGGGGCACGCCGTGGACCTGAAGCCTCCTCGTACAAGGGCATCGTTGACATGCAGCGCTCCTCAACGGGACGAACCAAAAGGACGGCGCAGCTCGTGAAGCCGCGCCGTCTCGATCTTACTTGCTCGAAGTGAGGTGCTTCTTCTGCGCCTTGGTCATATAGTCGGCCCACTGCGCTGCGACGTCCTTCGGAGCAAGCTGTCCGAGGAGAGCCTGCTGGCTGGTCTTCACGGCCAGCGAGTCAGCGAAGAAGGCGAACTCCTGTAAATAAGTTGGCATGATCGTCGGCATGATGTTCTTGTCGGCCAGTTCCTCGAACCATCCCTTGAACTGCGGGCCGGAATAGAATGGGTCGTTCTCGGCTGACTTGTAAATCGGCAGCGCGCCCGTCTTCTTGTTCCAGGCGATGTTGCCCTCAGGGCCGGCGAGTGCAGCGAGCAGCTTCCAGGACAGGTCCTTGTTCTTGCTGTTTGCGAACATCGACCAGCCGGCATAGCCAAGGGTCGGGAAAGCCTTGCCTGCCGGACCCTTCGGGAAAGGTGCAACCCCGTATTCCTCCGGCTTCATGCGCTCGGCAATGGCGATCAGCGCATCCGGATCCTGATCGAGCATGGCGCAGGTGCTGGAATAGAAGCCGGCGACAATCTCATTGAAGCCCCAGTTGACGCTGTCCTTCGGAGCATAACCCTTCTTGTAGAGATCGGTGAGATAGGCAAGACCCTTCACCCAGCCCTCATCCGCGAAGGTTGAGGTTCCATCTTGCTTGAAGAAGGTGTTGTCGCCGGCCATCGTGGCGCCGAACATCACCCAGCCGTTCAGGCCACCCGGACCGCCGCGCAGGCAATACCCGTATTTGCCCGGGATAGCTGAAACTTTCTTCGAGACCTCTTCGAACTCCGCCAGAGTCTTCGGAGGCTCCTTCACCCCTGCCTGCTCGAAGAGCTTCTTGTTGTAGAACATCGCCCGCAGGTAGAAGCCATAGGGTATGGTGTAGGCGGTGTTTTTGACGGTCCGGCCTACCTCCAAGGCTCTGTCATTGAGCCCAGCGGTGTTCGGCCATTTCTTAAGGTAGGGCTCGAGGCTCTCCAGGGCGCCATTGTTGGCATAGAGCGAAAGCCACCGATCTGGCATCTCGACAATGTCGGGTGTATCGCCGGCGGACACCATGGTCGCGAATTTCTCGAACGCCTGGCTCCATGGCAGAGACGTGATCTCTACCTTCACGCCAGGGTTGGCTTCCTCGAAGTTCTTCACGATGCTTTTGAGCGTTTCTGTCCGCTCCGGGCTGGTGATGACCTCGGTGAGCTTCAGGGTGCTCTGGGCAAGGGCGCTGCCGGCGAAGGTCGTGGCGAGCGCAGTAGCGAGCAGTAGGCGTTGGATCATGATCTTCCCTCTGTCTTTGTCTTGTCTCAAACGTTTTCGACCGCTCCTGATGAAGGTTCGTCTAGCTCATCTTTGCCTCCCTGATGGCTTGGGCGAGATCGGCGACGAGTACATCCTGACCTTCCAGACCCACATGAAGGCGCACGATCCGCTCGGAGACGCCGAAATCGATGGCCGAATTGGGACCTGCTGCCTGAACACGTACCACCTGAGCGGGCACCACGAGGCTCTCGTGCCCGCCCCAGCTGACGCCGAGCTTGAAGAGCCGAAGCGCATCCGCGAACCTTGCAATGTCCACGCCGCCATCGAACTCGAATGAGAACAGGCCCGATGTGCCGTGCAGCCCGTCTGGCAGCGTGTTGCCAAGGCCGGGGTGATAGACCGCCACCACGTCGGGGCGCTCGGCAAGCTGGCGCGCCACGTGGAGCGAGGAGGCCTCATGCGCTTTCATGCGGATTGGCAAAGTCCTCAGGCCGCGGAGCAGAAGCCACGCGTCGAACGGAGACAGCTTGCCACCGAGATAGGGATAGATGCGGGAGCGAATCTCGCCAATGAGCTGGCTTGAGCCCACAACCACGCCCGCAACCACGTCGCTGTGGCCCCCGATGTATTTCGATGCGGAATGGACCACCAGGTCGACTCCGAGGGTCAGCGGCTGCTGGAAGATCGGGCTCGCCCAGCTATTGTCGATGATGGAAAGCACCTCGTTGTCGCGGGCGATCTGCGCAAGCGCCGCCACATCGTGGACATGCATGAGCCAGCTCGTCGGGCTCTCCATGTAGAAAAGCCGCGCGCCGGGCACGGCACGCCGCACCGCATCGAGGTCGCGACCGTCAACATAATCGACCGTCACGTTCATGCGCTTGAGATAAGTCTGAAACAGACGATACGCGTCAGGATAGACGTGCTCCACGCACACGATCCGGTCGCCGGGTCGGACGAATGCGAGCACGGCGGAAGAGATAGCCGCCATACCGCTGGCGAACCCTATCGCGTCCTCGCCGCATTCCAGTGCAGCCATCTTCTCTTCGAACAGACGGACTGTGGGATTCAGGCCACGCGTGTAGGTTGGCCGCACCTTCTGCCCGCGATAGGTCTCCTCCATCTCGGCATAGGAGCCGAAGGTGAAGAGCGAAGTCTGCGCGATCGGCGGCACGACGGCCTCGTAGGCATGTTCCCCATCATGGGCGAGAATGGCCATGGCGCGTGCGAGCGGATCGACGGAAGTGCTCATCTGATCATGTCCTTGATATCCTCTTCCACGATGGCGAGGATCGAAAGCGTGTTGGCGCGGGCTGCATCGGGATCCTTGGCTGCGATGCCCTCGAACAGCTTGCGGTGAAAGGGGAAGGAGCGGGCCGCGAAGTCCACCCGAACCCGCGACATCCCGAACAGGGTCTGCACGCTCTCGCGCATCTGCGACAGGAGTTGATTGAAGACGGGGTTGCCGCTGGCATCATAGACTGACAAGTGAAAGGCCAGGTCCTCAGGACCAGCGCAGCCCTTCTCGCGATGCACAGCCTCCATGATCAGGAGCTTGGATTCGATGCGCTCCAGATCGGCGGCTCTGGCCCGCATAGCCGCAAGCGCACTTGCCTCGACCTCCAAGCCACGGCGAACCTCCAGCATCTGGAGGAGCCCGCTCCGCCCGCGGTCGACCGCGAGTGGAAGGTGCATCGTCTCGGGTGAAATCCGTCGCAGGAGGTAAGTGCCGCTGCCTCTGCGGCTCTCAACGACTCCGAGGGCCTGCCAGTGGCGGATGACCTCACGAAGGGTGGAACGACCGACAGACAACTCGGCCATCAACTCACGCTCTGGGGGCAAACAATCGCCTGGCTGGAGGTCGGAACGCCCGATATACTCGGCGACGGCCCGCATCGCACCGGACGCGCGGGCGGAGGTGACACGGCGCGTCTGAGACCCCCACTCTGCTTCCACTGCGCCAAGCCTCCAGCCCTCAACCGAATCCCAATGGCAAGTTCTGCCGGAATTGGTCTGACAACTTTGAGGCTGGATCAAGCCACATTCATTGTCAAGGCATGCGAACGGGCCCTCTCGACTAAACAGGGTTGCCGCCACGTCGGGTTTTTCCCGGGGACCCGTAAGCCAATGGGAACGGTGTCAAGCCAAGGACTGATCGTACCTCTCCTCGCTCTACTCCCTGATCTTATGAATGACTGCTCAGGGTCAGGCAGTGAAGTCCATTCACTTTTCTGAATGTCTGGTTACGTGAGGATTGCTGCCTTCGGCGTAGCGTCTCAGGTGTGCCATGATGTATGGTCCGGCCGTGCGTCGCAAGATGATTGTGGCGGACTGACGAACGTGAGAGCTGCATCAATGTATTCGGCCTCTGTGTGGAGCGTCAGCTCCGGGCCATCATGGGAATCCGCGCGCATCCAAGGCTGACTAGCGGAAAGACCTCTGTGGGCCATC
>NZ_VOSK01000283.1 GCF_009296175.1 Microvirga tunisiensis
GATCAACCGCCTCAAGCAATTCCGTCGCATCGCCACACGCTATGAGAAGCGCGCTGCCAACTATCTCGCGATGGTCAACATCGGCATGATCATGCTCTGGCTATAGCCCTTTGCAGACACGCCCTAGGGCCTCCTTGGATTGTCTTCAGACGTCGGCAGCAACGGTTGCCAGCATCTTGTCGCCATAGGCCTGCGCGTCGGCGAGGCAGGCATTGTCGTAGTCGAAGTCCGGGTGCCGCTGCAGGAGGAGCAGCGCGAGCTCGGTACGGAACTCTTCTGGAGTGGCCGCCTGTTGCGGTACAGGCCGCGGCGTGAACCCTTGGATTGTGTCGGCGATGTGCTCCAGGCGGTGTGGCATCAGGCCGGGATATCCGCCCTTGGCTCCGTAGTCGCGCAGGAGATAGCGGGCCTGGCGCAGGATGAGGGGTACGTCTTCGAGGTTCGATTTTAGGGACGCCAGTTCGTCGACGATCGACCTGAAGTCGGCGGAAGCGCTCTTGCCTGCCTCCGTCTCGAGATATCCCACGAGGCGGGCAGCCGTTCGAATGTGCCGATAGAGAACGATCGAGCCGTCATGGATGAAGAATCGCTCGTCGTCTCCATCCTCGGTATCGATGAGGTTGATGAGGCTTGCCAGCGGCTTGAGGGCTTCCAGAGCCTCGGCGAGTTTGGCGGCGATGATGTCGATGTCGGTCATTTCGGGCCTTTGGGATCGAGAGGACAGCAAAAAAGGAGGCCGGTGAGGACCTCCTTGATGAGCCGTGTACAGATTTACCGGGAGCGGTAGATTCGAGAGCGTTACGCCTACGATCTAACGCAGCCCGTATGACGCCCCGTCGATCCGCCAAAGGCGACACATGCCGCACATGCGACGACGCCGATATATCCGATGACATCAGCCATGTGTGATACCCACGCACTCCTCCGTACTGACCGGCTTCTTCCTCGTCCCCTCGAAGCGATGGGAACCTTCGATCACGGCGTCTAGTGCCTCGCGGTCGAGGTCGTTGAGGCTCTCGTATTGCGCTGCTGTCAGGATCTCAGCCACGTGTTTTAGGGCAATGATGGCCTGTACGTTGCTAATGACTTTCTCTTCCACTTCATGCTCCAATAGCGAGATGGAGACCGCTAGGTGCGTTATAGCGGCATAGCCCTTTTAAGTCATTCGGGTATTCCTACCCGAGTGTGATGTCACCACGCCGGATTAGGCCGCGATAGCCTGCTTGACCGTGTAGGTCTGGGTCATGAACTCCCAGCTATCGACGGTCTGGCCCTGCTGGTTCTGCCAGGACCGCTTCTTCCAGTACCCGGCGAGTTCAAGGGTGGAGCCAGGCAGGAGGGTTCCGAGCTGCTGGTACTGCTCTTCCGAGCTCATGTACTCAGGCACGTAGTAGACGCTGAAGACGGTCTTGCCATCCGCCTGTTGGCAGCGGAGATACCAGACGCGGTCGCCAGTGCGGGTAAAACGTGACTCCACATCGCCTTGCAGGGTGGCGGTGAGGGTCTTCTTGGACCATTCCGCCCGGCGGGCCTTGTCCTCGGCGATGAGGCGCTCTTCGCGCTCCCGCTCCATCCGTTCACGGTCCTCAGGAGTGATCGCGCGGAGCTTCGCGAAGTCGAGCATGTCGGTGTCCTTCCTGGGGTTTGGCGGCGAACGAAGATCGCAGATTCAGGAGTGCGGAATCGCGGAGGGGATTGGTCCGGTCCGGCATGAAAAAAAGAGGCCGGAAGGCCTCTTCTGGGGTTAGTCCTGGTCGGCGTCCGGGAAATCCGGCGGGTCGATGGTGAGCCAGATGTCTTCGCCAGGGAGAATGATGGTCTCGCCTGTGGTGTCGATACCGGCCTCTCTCATGAGGGCCGCCGCCGCGTCACCGTTCTCCTCTTCCACCACGATCTTGTGCTCAGGGACGAAGTGGACGATGCGGATCAGCCCATCAGGGTCACGGTTGGTTACCGCTATATAGGCGTCGAGCGCGGCACCGTGGTTCGGCAAGGTGAACTGCCGGCAGGACGTGAGTGCCGGAGCGGGGAGGGCGGCAGACTGAGCCATTTCATTCTTCCTGGGGTTTGAGCCTGAGGAACGTCGATGGCTTCAGTCAGGGAGGATTGGCTTACCTCCTCCTGGGCTTTTCCTCGGTCTGCACCGCGATGGCTCCGGTGAAAGATTCCACGCCCTCGTAGGATCCAAGTTCCCGCGGGTCGCTCAGGCCGTAGGGGTTGATCTCCAAGAGGATCAGGTTGTTATCGTAGTCGAAGACGAGGTCCACCACGACGGTCTGGAGATGGAGCCGCGGTTTGACGACAGATGAGAACCAGGCATCGATGAGCCTGCGGATCCCGATTCGGGTTTCCTCCACCTGAAGGTGCTTGAAGTAGCCCGGATTGTACTGGGTGACGGCAATGATCTGGCCGTCTTTGACGAAGCACCGGAACTCGGAGCGCTCGTGGAAGAAGATCTGAGGCCTGAGGCAGATGTAGGCCTTTGGATCGATGCGCTCGAACCGGCAGAGATCGTCTATGCATCGCTCCGAGCCCCTGATCCAGTAAAGCGCCTGCCGGCCGGAATTGGTGAACGGAGGCTGGGGGTGAGTGACGTCCTTGGGCGACCGGCTGTTGAGCCGGACGAAGTGGAGGTTCCAATCGCACAGGCGGTCGATCTCTTCAGCGACCTTGGCAAACTCCGCCGGCGGCTTTTCGCCGTCGAAAAAGGCCGGGCTGAGGCCCTTGGGCCATTCTACGAACTTCGTCGGGATCGAGATCTGGCGAAGTTCGTCCGGCCACTGATCCAGGAAGGTGGCGCCGACGCGCTCGTACCAGGCTTTATGGATGGCGCGAAGCTCATCATGGCTGGGAGGCGTCAGGCTCAGGATTGGGTGCGTCATGCGGGGTCTCTCAGCGATGGAAGGGGAGGGGCTCAGAGGATCTCGAGGAAGACCTTCGCGGTTCCGTCGCGATCGCCGTAGAGCTCGCGCTGGGTGTTGATCAGCGAGCTGAGTTCATCATTGTGATCCCGGCCGGTGCCGACGATGTGGCCGTTGACCATGCTGACGATGGTGTCGAAGGACGCAGCCGTGATCTTCTGGCGGTCGATCTCGACGGAAACGATCTCCGATGAGGCATTGAGGAAGTCGAGGTCCTCGGACAGGCCGATAGCCTCGGCGATCTCGCGGCCGACGCCGCTCAAGTGGCCGATGGGACGGGCGACGTTGCAGAGGGCCTTGCGCCAGTTCGACTCGCGGACGGTCTGAACGGTGAGGGCGAGCGTCGTCATGGAGCTTTTCTCCTGGGATTTGGAGTTCGAAGATTTCGCCAGATTCCGAAGAGGGAGCGATGGCTCCCTAGCTCATGTTCTCCATGACCACCTTGGAGAGGCCCCGTTCCTGGGCTTCGCGGATGGCCTCGGCCGGGAAGAAGTCTTCCTTTTCCCGGGCGTAGAAGTGGACGCCCTCGCGCTCCAGCCAGTCTCGAAAGACAGCGTAGTTGGCTTCGCAGTGTCCGAGTTCTTCGTCCCAGCCCGATGCCTTGATGGCGGCATCGACGGGAATCTCCGTCACCTCGATCAAGCCGCCCTTGCGGATGAAGTTGTCGGCCGCGGCTCGGGTCCGGAAGGTACGGTACCGGCCGTCCGTCCAATTCGCCGGGGCCCAAGGGCGGCTCTTCTTCCCCTTGGGGAGGATCACGTAGCAGTCGTTGAAGAAGTCGCGCTCAACAATCGGCTTTGCCATGATCGTCTCCTGGGATTTGGATTGCGATGATTTCGTCTCAGCTGATTGGAGCGAGCGTTAGCTCTGGGACCCGAAGCTGACCCGGTACGGCACGGTGCTGATGAGACGGATCCCGTTGTCGGGCGTGAAGGCAGCCCGCGCCCAGCGCCGATAGGCGTTGTGGCACCGACGCTTCACGTCGAGGGTGTAGCCGATGGCGCTGAAGAACCCCTTCGGGGAGGCGTGCTCGACGATGTTGTTGATCTGGCGGTGGAAGGTCTCGGAGAGCTGCTGCCGGCGCTTCTCAGGCTCCGGCAGGGAGGTATCGACCCTGGAGAACTCCTCGACGTCGCCCTGACTGCGGACGTGATATCCGGTGGCAGGCCAGACCTTCTTGAAGGCCTCCATCATGACGATCTCTTGCGGGATCCGGGTCTTGATGCTGTGGGCCGTGCCCTGAGGGTCGAGAGCGAAGAATGAAATCTCGAATGGATTGGACATCGCTTCTCCATGGGGTTTGGGGTGATGGGTTCTCGATCCCATAGCGATGGAAAGGCCAAGAGGGTTTAGGCTCCTGGTCAAAGGAAAACCCGCCGGCGTCGGCGGATTAGGGCGGGTTAGGCTCTGGCGGTATCGGGGCTGGCGCGCCGATCCGAGAGAAGCTTGCTCCTGCGGGCATTGAGCCGCTTTTGATCGGCGAGCTTGTTGCGGGCCGATGCTGCCAGCGTACGTCGATCGAGGCGCGGGGCAGGACTCTTCATGAGGCTTGTTCCTGGGATTTGTCGGCGGCTGAGGGTTGCCAGTCTCAGTCCACGGCGACGTGGGTCACCTGCTCGCCGTCCTTCTCGCAGAGGTGGACATGGACCATGTGCGTCTTGCTCTTCGGCGGCTTGAAGAAGGCGACAGCCTTTTCCTTCGCTTGAAGCAGCGTGTCGGCATGGATGTCGGTTTCGCGGCCGTTGTAGAACGCCTTATAGCCGTTCATTCGGGTCTTCCTTTCAGGGATTGGACAAGAAAAAAGCGCCCGTAGGCGCTATGAGGATTTTCAGGCTGGGGGCCCGCGAGTTGGAATGGGGCGAGATCAGTTCATCTGAGGCACGCCCGCCCACGCACCGGTCGCTTGGGATGGCTTATAGAGAACGGCCTTCACCTGGCCGGTGTTGTCCCGGATCCAGACCTCCCAGAACTTCGCCGCGGCTCGGGCGATGAATTGGGTCAGAGCGGATTCGGTGGCGGCTTTGACCTCCATTAGATCCCAGCCGGGCCGCTGGTCCCATGGATGGCCGGCATTGCGATGGATAGTGAAACCTGATCCAGGCGCTTTGCAATTAGTGGCCTCATCCGCCGAAATACAGCGGTCGGTTTCGCTGCCGCAGTATAGGCATGCCATTCGAGATCTCCTGTCGAACGTTGAGGGTGACGAGAAGGGAGCGTTACGGGAGGTTCAGTTCTGTGATCCAGGCGTCGACAGAGATGCTCTGCTCGTTCTGCAGGTACTCGAGATGCCCGGCCCAGGCCGGCTGCATGTCACGATAGTAGCTGAGATCGTTATCGGCGCGGTTGAAGATACCCGGTTCGCCCAGTGCGTCGGCGAGGGATGGGACGTCCTGCTCGTCGGAGATCTTCTGCAGGGCCTTGAGGAATTCCTCGATGGCTTCCTGCTCGCTGGCGTAGAGCTGCTCGTGCTGGCGCTCGCCGTCCAGGACGACGAAGACGAGCCACGCGGTCTTGGGCGGATTCACCGGGAGGAGCGCGAGACGTCCGCGGACCTGTTCGCCAAAGCTGTCGGCTTCCTGCCTTGAGGAATGGGTGACAGCACGGCCTTCATAGACGGACACCCATTCGGGCATGATGCCCTTGCCCGTGGGACCACTCTTGGGATCAGTCATTCTGGCCTCCGCCTTCCAGCGTCAGGTGCTCATAGAGCTCCGGACGGTTCTCCTTGATCCAGGAGACGGCCTCGTCCTCTTCGATGTAGCACTCGAATCCGACGGTATCGCCGTTCGACATCCGCGGATGCGTGGACAGGAAGGTGAAGAGGCGATCCACTTCGCTATCCTGGGTTTCCATGAATTGAGCGACCTCATCGGCCGGATCGCACCCACCCCAGCCTTTGTCGGCCAGTGCCAGGATCTCAGCGTCCTCAGCCTGGGCGAACCACGGGTAGGCGTTGAAGCTGATCTCGATGGCTCGGTCGTCCGAATGCGCGCGAGCGCTGATCTTCGGTGTAGCGCCGGTATCAGACATTGGCATCGGCTCCTTCGATGATCTTGCGGGATTCTTCGACACCGACCTGGCTGTTCAGGAAGGCGATCTGACCGGGCAGGCCGTCGTTGTTTGCGGCCGATGCAGCCGATGCGGCTGCGTCATGGACCGCCTCATCGAGACTGTCGTCGGAAAGCCCGCGTGACTGGGCCAGCCGTACGAGCTCCTCAATAGGATTGAGCATCGGTGCTCCTTTCTTGTGAGCGAGGGGAGGGGAGATTTCAGGCGGCCTGTTGGTAGAGAGGCTCGTCGAAGGCGAGTTCGTCGGCGGTCACGAGAACTCCGAGGCCGTTCAGCTCGTCGACGAAGCGGCTGATGCCGCCTGTGACATCGTCGGAGACGGGAACGAGGTACGGAGTTTCTGACACGATGGCCCGCCACGGGCCGCGATTGACCCGGTACTCGTTCGTGGCAGCGTCTACATCGAGAGTGTCGACCAGATGGATGACTGGAGCGCTCTCATCGAGCTCGGGCGCATCGGCAGGGCGGATGATGTCATTGCGGATGGTGGCCAGAACGATGCCGAGTTCGCGGGCAAGACGCTGATGGAGGTAGCGAGCATAGGGCGTCCGGCAGCAGACGGCTTGGGCGATGACCTGGATGCGGAGCCCCGAGATAGCGACGTACTGTTCGAGCTGCTCCATGTGGGTCTCCTTTATGGGGTTTGAAAGCGATCGATGGTCGCTCTCGAAGACCGCAGATCAGGAGCCGGAGGAAAAATCGACGACGGCTTCCCCGTCTTGGAGGATCCAAACGGAGGAGGCTTGCGCTTCGCCGAGATCCGCCCGGTATTCCGTGTTCAGGAAGACGAGGGTCGGGAATTCGCCCGAGAGATTCAGAAGGGTCGGGCGCGGATCCTGACGGTCGCCGGAAAGAACCGCGATGATCTCGTCAGGCTCGTTCTTCTCGATGCGTGGGAAGAGTTCGAGGTAGTGGGAGCGAAAAGCAGCGAGGTCTACAGCCGGCCCGCTAATGACCGTCTTGATGAGGAATTCGAACACGGTTCCTGTTCCTTCTGAAGGAATGGCTGGCTGCTGGTTTCAGGCGGCCTGCGCGTGATCCCACAGGGTGATAGTCCGATGGATCGCGGTGTTCTCGCAGACGACGACAGCACGAACGGTGTCCTCGTTCTTCCGCTGACGGGCCTGATGGGTGATCCAGTTCCACGCCTTCCTGGCGTCGGGCGTTTCGACGATGTCCACCAGTTCCGAGAGGGGCTCGGTCCGGCCGGATTGCATTTCGTGGATGTAGAGGACGAGACGCATGGATCTGGCTCCTTCTGAGCGGGAGGTGGTCCTTCTGGGGTTTGATCCCGGTGAGGCCCACTCATTGGGTGAGGATGCTCGGAATGATCGTCACCGCGGTCTGACAGCAGCGGGCAATCGGGATAGAGGGGAATCTCACGATTCCTCCCCTCCCACACCACCGTACGTACGGGTCCGTATACGGCGGTTCGTCGGATTACTCGACCGGCTTGACGTAGATAGAGCCAAGACCGAGGCCTTTGAAGAAGGCATTTGGGAACGCGAAGGAAAGTGCCGGGCTGTTACTGAGCCGCCATGGGCCGTGAGGACTACCGGCAGTTTGTGCCGCCAGATCTTTCCCGATACCGCGACGGCGCAGTTCCGCAAAGCGGTTCGTCCCGTACTTCCATTGCTTCCAGACGATGGCGCGGAGCCGTCGCCTGATCCACCTGTCCAGGTCCCGCAATTGCGATGGCGTCTCGCAGAAGCCGAAGTAGCCGCGCCACCCAATGAGGTAGCGGGATAGCTCCGGAGCGATCTGCGCGAGGCTGCGCCCGCCCGACCGACGCGTCAGTTCCCGGACCCGCTGCTTGAACCTAGCGAGCGCCTGCGGTGCAACGCACCGCCTGATCCGGCCACGGTCCAGGAAGCTGAAGCCGAGGAACTTCCGCTCGGTCGGAGAAGCGACAGCGCTCTTGGCCGTGTTCACCTTCAGCTTGAGGCGCCGTTCGAGGAACCGGGTGACGCTGGCCATGACCCGCTCGCCTGCACGAGGACTGCGAACATA
>NZ_VOSK01000284.1 GCF_009296175.1 Microvirga tunisiensis
CTCCCCGCGCCGCCAATGCCTTGATAGTCATGCGAGCCTCCTGATCGAGCCGGCTCATGCGCTCCTCCGTGTCGTCCCGTGACACGGTAGGTCGACTTCAACCGGAGGCGACATCTCGTAAATCTGGCCGTCGCCTTACTCACACATTCGCGCGTCGCGCTACAGGGCGGGCCTGGTTACGGCCATGACGGTCTCGGCTTGGCCGGACCTGATCGTGGGTCTTGCCATTGCGGCGATGAATGCCGATGCCGCGCGGGAGGTCTGGACGACCGCCCGCGAGGAGCACCGGGCTGAAACGCCTTCAGCCTGAAGAACGTTGTCCTGCTCAAGTACCCCTAACGAAGGCAGGACCGCGACATGCTCACCAAAGCCGAATTGGATGCTCCGGCCCATCTGCAATACGAGCCGATTGGCACGACCGGCCAGGGCCATCCCAGCGACGTAAGGGAATTCGCCACCCTCCGCGAAGCCGTGCATTGGGCCATGAACAACGAGCCGCCAGCCGGCATGGAGGCCGTCATACGAGCCGCCTCCGGCGCGGTGCTGGGGCCGCGCCATCTGGAGGAGATCTGGTCGAGCCTGCAGGGACCTTAAATGAGTCGCTTATCGACCATTCAGGTCGTCATCATCGGCCTTGTGCCGGTGATCCCGATAGCCTAAAGCGCCGCGCCTCACCGCATCGAGATGGCCGGGACAAGCCCGGCCATGACGAGAAGTAGCGAATGTTCGGGCAAAAGCTCGTTTTAAATCCATCCCAGGCTCAGCGCTCCGACGGCGAGATAACGCCCCGTCTTGGCGAGCGCCACGAGAGGCACAAAGACCCGCAGGGGTTCCCGCATCACGCCCGCCACGATGGTGAGCGGATCGCCGACGATCGGCAGCCAGCTCAGAAGCAGCGTCCAGCGTCCGTACCGATGATACCAGCCTTCGGCCTTCGCCATTTGCTTGCGCTTCACCGGAAACCAGGGGCGATTCTCGAAATGGGCGAAGAAGCGGCCCAGGAACCAGTTCACGATGGAGCCGAGGATGTTGCCCACGCTCGCCACGAGAATGAGAAGCCACCAGGGATAATGCTCCGCCGCCAGCATGACGAAGAGCACGGCTTCGGACTGAAAAGGGAAGATGGTGGCCGAGAGAAAAGCGGCTGCAAACAGGGCGCCGTATTCGGCGAGATGCGGCATGAGGCGAGGATCACGTTGGACTGAGGACGGGCGGGTTCAAGGCTTTGCACGAAGGCGGAATGAAACGAGCCTTATCACGGTTCCTGGATGCCGCCGAGCTGACCCATCGAGCGCACCGGATCCAAAAGTGCAGATCCACTTTTGGATCCTATGCTCCAGGGATAGATCACCTATCGGCTCTCGTACGCCACCGCAGGCATGCCTCACCAACTCACAGCATCACATCCGGTCGCTGAACGTGCCGTGCTGAGCCCGCGGGTTGAGCCGCGCGAAGTCATCCCCTTTCACGTGAACCAGCGTGGCATGATCGCCGCCTTCGAAATAGACGTCCGGCTGCCGCTCCACGCTGTCTTCGACGATGACATCGAGGCCATAGCACGTGCCGACGGGCGGAATGGCGCCGCGATCGCAGTCGCGGAACACTTCGACGATCTCATCCTCGGATGCCAGACGCAGTTCCTGGCCCAGCTCCATCTTGAGATCGGACAGACGCAGATGATGCGACGCCGGCAGGACGGCGAGCATGTAGTTCTGCCCGTCGCTGAGCATGATGCCCTTGGCCAGCCGATCACCCGGCACATGCCCCGCATGGGCCGTGCCCAGCGACGTCATTGCCGGTTCGTGCTGGATCAGGTCGTAGCTGATGCCTTGATCGGACATGTAGCGTTGAAGGGTTGGTGCGATCGTCATGACAACCTCCTA
Organism: Microvirga tunisiensis; assembly: GCF_009296175.1. Lineage (GTDB taxonomy): Bacteria > Pseudomonadota > Alphaproteobacteria > Rhizobiales > Beijerinckiaceae > Microvirga > Microvirga tunisiensis. The sequence continues at coordinate 1,884 of NZ_VOSK01000284.1, forward strand.
TGAGACGAGGACGCTCGCATGCCAGGAGGGCGGCTGTATTGACACACCGTCGCTTCGGGATGCGCGGCTGCTTGGAAACGCTTCGATGGTACACCCCTGACGGACCGGCTTCAATCGACTGACGGCTGCGGCCGCAAATAATGCCTGATGCGGCTGAGCTTCAACGCAGTCCTCCTGCACGGATACTTGCGCCTTCTTCCGAGGTTCACTACGAACAGCCTTTCCATTCCCTCAGGCTAAGTTCTCCATGCGTCTCTCGAGCGGAGGCGTCAGAAATTTCTTTCAGGAAGACCTCTCTTGGATCAGTTCGACGTTGTGGTGATCGGTGCCGGGGCCGCCGGGATGATGTGTGCGGTGGAGGCCGGAAAGCGCGGCCGTTCCGTGCTCGTCCTCGACCATGCCGCCAAGCCCGGCGAGAAGATCCGCATCTCCGGCGGTGGACGCTGCAACTTCACCAATCTCAATGCCGCGCCGGGAAATTTCATCTCGCAGAATCCAAGCTTCGCCATTTCGGCCCTGCGCCGCTACACGCAACGCGACTTCATCGCTCTCGTGGAGCGCTATGGCATCGCCTATCACGAGAAGACCTTGGGCCAGCTCTTCTGCGACGGCTCGTCGAAGCAGATCATCGATCTGCTGCTGAACGAGATGCGTCTGGGGAACGTGGAGCTTCGTCTCTCGACCTCCGTCGAGAGCATGGAGAAAGCACCGGAAGGATTTGCGCTGAAGCTTTCGCAGGGCACGGTGCAATGCCGTTCCGTCGTGGTGGCGACGGGCGGAAAGTCCATTCCGAAGATGGGCGCCACGGGGTTCGGCTACGATCTCGCGCAGCAATTCGGCTTGAAGATCGTCGAGACGCGGCCGGCTCTCGTGCCGCTTACCCTGGAGCCGACCTTGCTGGAGCGCCTTACGCCTCTGGCGGGCGTGTCGGTCGATGCGGTGGCGGGCTGCCGGAAGACCACGTTTGCCGAGGCCATGCTCTTCACCCATCGCGGCCTGAGCGGCCCCGCGATCCTGCAGATCTCCTCCTATTGGCGCGAGGGTGACGAGATCGTGCTCTCCATGTTGCCGGGCGTGAATCTCTTCGAAGAACTGCGCGCCGCCCGCGCGCAAAACGGCCGGCAGGCGCTCCAGACCGCTCTGTCCGCCTTCCTGCCCAAGCGCCTGGCACAACTGATCGCCGAGACGGAGAAGGGGCCGGCCAACCTTGCCGATTATTCCGACAAGAGGCTTCGTACCATCGACGAAGCCGTGAACCGCTGGCGTTTCAAGCCGGCCGGCTCGGAAGGTTACCGAACGGCCGAGGTGACGCTCGGCGGCGTCGATACCCGCGAACTCGACTCCAGGACAATGGAAGCCAAGGCGGTGCCCGGCCTCTACTTCATCGGCGAGGTGGTGGACGTCACCGGCTGGCTCGGCGGATATAACTTCCAATGGGCTTGGTCGTCCGGCTGGTGTGCCGGACAGGCGGTCTAACCGCAGCGACGATGGTGCCTCCGCAATTCTCGTTCCGGCCAGCCCGAAACCTGTGTTCTCCTGAAGCCCTGTGTTATGCTCGCGATCATTGGACCTCATCGGGGAGGGCTTCATGCAGTCGGGCATGCTTCTCATCTGGATCGGTGCGCTGCTGATCGTGGGCGGGATCGTGCTCGCGGCAGGTCAGGTTCTCTGGAAAGGGCGCCTGAGCGACCCGCATCGCATGGGCTCGACGGGATTGGGCGCGACCCTGGAGCCGCGGGAGCGGGTGCGCGCTCTTCATCCCAAACACCACTGGCCCAGCATCGTCATGGTCGCGCTGGGAATCGTCCTCCTGCTGGCCGAGGCGGCCGTCTGACAGACCTGGGGACCACTCCCAAATCCCTTTGCGACAACCCGAAAGTAGTAGAGCGGGACGGTTTTTGCCGTCGGGTGCTTGCGTAAGGCCGCGGTTCGGGCAACGATCCGGGCATGAAGCCGCTCTCGATCCTCTTGGCTGCCGGCCTTCTCCTGACGCCCTTATCCGTCGGCGCCTCTCCCATGCTGCTGGTGGATGCGTCCACTGGCGACATTCTCGCCGCACAGGAGCCGACACGCTCCTGGCATCCGGCATCGCTCACCAAGATGATGACCGCCCATCTGGCGCTGACGGCCGTCAAATCGGGCCGGGTCAGCATGGACACGTCGATCGTCCTGAGCTCCAGGGCGACCGCCCAGGCGCCGACGAAGCTCGGTGTCCCGCCGGGCACGTCGCTTCGCTTGGAGGACGCACTCACGGTCATGATGGTCAAGAGCGCCAACGACGTGTCGTTCGCGATTGCGGAAACCATTGGCGGAAGCGAGGAGGCCTTCGTCTCGGCGATGAACCAGGAGGCGAGGCGCCTCGGAATGACCGGGACCCGGTTCGTCAATCCGACCGGCCTGCACGATGACCGACAGGTGACCAATGCGCGGGATATGGCCGTGCTGATGCTGGCGCTCCTGAGCTACCATGCCGATTACCTGGACCTCCTCAGGACGCCCTCCATTACGGTCAACGGGCGGATGCTCAAGAACACCAATAAGCTGGTCGAGGATTACACCGGTCTCGAGGCCTCGAAGACTGGCTTTGTATGCGCCTCCGGTTTCAATGTGACCGTCTCGGCCCTTCGTGGGAATCGGCGCGTCGTCGGCGTGGTTCTCGGATCGCCCAGCGCGGCGACACGGACGTTGGTCATGCGGGAACTCCTCAACACCGGCCTGTCGGAAGCGGCCAGTCCCGTCGGCAATCTCCGCACGATGAAGGCCGAAGCGCCGATGCCTGCTGCGGACCTGCGCCGTCTCAAGTGCGGGCGACAGGATCCTGCACGATTGGAGGCCAGGGCCGCCGGCAGCGTTGCGAAGCGTACGGAGGTTCAGCCGCTTCGTCCATGACCGAGGGGCTAAGGCTCGCAGTTGCACAATGCTTCGGCTCATGCCGGCACGAGACAAACCATCCGGTCGCTACAGCCGTGGCTGGCATATACGGATACAGTCGCCTGCTCCCACGCAGGTAAGTTACGGCGTCAAGCGACTGCAGAACACATCAGCAAGCAATAAGTCCTGCGCCTCTGGTGCGGACGGTCAACGGCAAAACAGATTGCCGGAGGCATCCCGGAACGTGCCATTGGGGCATGGGCTGCGCGGGGCCGTCGATGCTCCGACGATCGCGCCGCCGGCGGCACCGACGGCCGCTCCGGCCAAGGCTCCGCTCGTCCGGCCCGTTGCCGCTCCGCCGACCGCGGCACCAGTAACGCTGCCAAGGACCGCACCACCGGCCGCACGTTCTCCCGGTGTGGTGCAGGCTGCCATGGAAAGCATGAGCGTACTCGCCGCGATGGCCGTCATGATTGTCCACATCGCACTTTCCTTCCTCGGTTCTGGGTTTTGGACCCGGCTGCGGGCCACGGCATCGGCCTCAAAATTGGAACACACTTCTGGGATCCATCCGATGCTCAATCCTCAAGTAGCGCATTATGCGCAGCGGGAAACCACGTCGGCTTTTCGCTGACGCAGAGTTTCGGTTCCACGCGACACGCTCGGATCGGATACAGCCTCACCCGAGAGGCCGGATTTGGCTACTCGGGAAATCCCTGGTTTCCCGTGGTGCAAAGCCTGATCTATGGCCGCAGCAATCTCCCTTTTCTAGGGTTTCTCTCCCGTGATGGACAAGAGTTCATGCAACTCCGCTGCCACGACGGATGCTTCGAACCGTAGCAGGACTGAATATTCAGCCGAGCCTCATGAGAATCCCCGCACTGGCTCGGGGTAATACCTGATGGACGTATCAGCCATTCACTTTACTCTCCAGGGACTGTCGCTACAGGAGGAGGGGTCTCATGGCCGAGCTGGTAGTCGTTGGATTCGACAACCCGAATGATGCAGACCGTGTCCTGACCGAACTGACCCGACTGCAAAAGGAATATCTCATCGATCTGGAAGACGCCGTCGTCGCCATCCGCGGGGCGGACGGTGCTGTCCGGGTCAAGCAGAGCATGAATCTCGTGAAGCTCGGAGCGACCTCCGGCGGTCTGTCCGGCGCGATGTGGGGCAGCCTCATCGGGTTGCTGTTCCTCAATCCGCTCGCGGGTCTCGCCATCGGTGGCGCCGTCGGAGCAGGCTCGGGAGCCTTGTCCGGGAGCATGATCGACTACGGCATCAACGACGACTTCATCAAATCCATCGGCGAGACGCTTCAGCCCGACACCTCCGCCTTGTTCCTGCTGATCCGGAAATCGCAGCCCGAGAAGGTGCTGGCCGAGCTTTCAGGGTTCAAAGGGCGCGTCATACGTTCCTCGCTGTCGCCGGAACAGGAAGCAAAGCTCCAGGCCGCCCTGTCGCAGGCCCATGCGCCGAGTCCGGGCGAGGGCGTCGCGGCTGCAGGCGCAATGGCGGCGGAAACACCATAGACGGGTCCGGACGATCGAAGCGATCCGAATTTGCTCTTTCTGGGCTCCTGCCGGTGTATCGGGAAGGAGGCGGCAAGCTGCGTCTTTCAGTGGAGATGCAGAGCACTAGTTTACCGGCATGAGCGTTCTCAAGCCCTTCATGTTCGCACTCGTCTGTGTTTCGGGTAGCATGGTTTGGGATCCGACTGGCTCACAGGCATCGAGCGCGGTCCGGGTGTTCGGGAGCTGACGTGAGCGCTGAGATGTAGAGAGGGTGTTATGGCAATATCGTTGGACGCCGCGGCGGAAGTGTTCCGCGAAGCGATGCGGAATGCCGTCAAGCGTTATTCGCTATGGTATCTCATCGAGGGGCTACTTCTGATCGCAGCCGGCGTTCTTGCGATTGTCTATCCTATCTTTTCATCGACGGCAGTGATCGTTCTCCTCGGCTGGCTGTTGGTGATCAGCGGCCTGCTGCAGGCGCTCAGTCTCATCAGCGCACGGCACGTGCCGCATTTCTGGCTGCAGCTGATCTCCATCTGTCTTGCCATGCTGATCGGCTTCCTGTTCCTGCGCGACCCGGAGCAGGGACTGACGACGATCACGCTCCTCCTCATCGTGTTCTTCATGATGGAAGGTATTTCCAAAGTGGTCTTCGCACTGACGATCCGGCCGTTTCCCAATTGGGGCTGGGTGCTGGGAAGCGGCATGGTCGGCATCGTGCTTTCACTCGTCCTCTGGGTGAATCTGCCGGTGACATCCGTATGGCTTTTGGGATTTCTGCTTGGCATGAATCTGATCAGCGTCGGCTCGGCGATTGCCTATCTCGCCTGGCAGGTGCGGATGAGCTGATGTCGGATCGTCGACGAGCCGGTCAGAACTGCCAGATCAACGGTACCAGGAAGACCGACACGACGAAGAACCAGATCAGCAGAGGCAATCCAAGCTTCCAGTAATCGCCAAACGCACCCCATCCCGGTCCCATGACCATCAGGTTCGTCGGCGTCGCGATAGGGGTCAGGAAAGCACCGGCTGTGGCGACCGCGATGCTCATGTGAACGGGGCGTGGTGAGATCCCCACGCTTATCGCGGCCGCCAATCCGATGGGAATGACGATCAATGCGGTCGCGGCATTGCTGATCAACTGGCCCATGATGGCGGTGAGCACGAAAAGGCAGGCAAGAGTATCGATAAAAGCCCTGGAGCAGCCCGGCAAAGTTCTGATCTGAAGTTTTTCTCACGCCTCCTGCATCAGAAAGGATGGTCACCTCTTCCGAATGGCTCTGTCACAGGACCACGGAGAAGGGCGGAGGAAGCGTGATCGGCACTTGGCTGAGGCGGATTTCATCTCCCTGCAGAACGAGGCTCATTGGGGATGCAGCGATCAGCCGATTGCCCCTGATGCGAACTCTCGGTATCGTATAACGAAATCGCGTTTCGGCGTACCCACTCCGGAACCGTCGAGACAGAGTGTCTCTGAGATCCTGGCAAGCGCCGTGACGATGGGCGGCAACGGATAGAGCCACTGATCTTCGACGCTAGTGTTCTGTCACTGACGAGTGATTCCGAAATCCGATCCGACGTGCGATCCTGCTCTGATGGGCAAGATCGAACGCATTGAGGTTCCCGCCGCTGATCGAGATCGCTTGGAGAGCTTGGTCGGTGACCGCAACACATCCCAG
>NZ_VOSK01000285.1 GCF_009296175.1 Microvirga tunisiensis
TCAGTCTGGGCGACCCGATGGTGCTGTTGCAGAGCCCGATCTCGGCAACGCTGCTTGGCATCGCGGTGATCGCCCTGATCCTGCCCTTCTTCCTGAAAGGCCTGGGACGCTTCAAGGCGGTCGAGGATTGATTCGAATTTTGTGGAGAACGCTCATGATCCCATTAAGAACCGTAGCAGCCACGCTTGCCACTTGGACCATGCTTAGCCTCGCCGGAGCACAAACGGCACCAGCGCCTTCCGAGCCGGCCGCGCCCAAAGACGTCAGGATGACTTGGTTTGGTATCTCAAACTACCATTACCAGATTGGTGACGTTGGTGTGCTGATCGACGGTGCCGTCTCGCTCCGTCCGGTTCTTGGCAAGCAGACAACGAACGAGCAGCTTGTCGACAAGGTGCATGAGTCCCTGACGAAACGCGGCACCATAAACGTGATGCTGGTTGGCCACCATCACTTCGACCACTCCCTCGATACGCCATACTGGGCCAAGAAGACCGGCGCCAAGGTATACGCTCCGGCCGAGGCGTGCATGGAAGCGGCCGCCGGTGGCGTGCCGGTAGAGCAATGCGTCCCGATTCATGGTGGCGAGGTGATCAAGCTCTCCCCGCATGTGACGGTGCGCGTCGTACGCTGGAACCATAGCATCAGCAGTGGTTGCAAGCTGACAGCCAATCAGGACTTCAAGACCTATGGTTTCCTGTTCACGGTTCAAACGCCGGAGAAGCAGCTCGCATGGTACATGAGCGATAGCGGCGCCGGATCGGAGCTTCTCAAGGAGTACGTCGACGACGGCGTGAACCGTGGCGCTCCAGCCGTGAACCTCATGAAAGCCGTGCGTGACGCAGGGCTAACAGGCTTCGACATATGGCAGGGTGGACCCGAGACGCGGGTAGTGAGTCAAGCGCGCATCGTGATCCCGCAATTCCAGCCGAAATACGTCATGCCGCATCACTTCGGTTTTCGGGGTGGCTACGATTTTCTCGGCGGCCTTCACTACACGTACAAGTCTGGTCCCAAGCTGGAGGAACTGCTGCGCAGCTTCAACATCCCTCAAGTCGTTCCGGACAATTATCTGGATGCGTGGGTTTACGATAAGGATGGCCTGAGGCCAGTGGAGAATGCAGATGCAAAGGCCGTGGTTGGGCTTCCATCGTCGGGGCCGGGCCCCAAACCACAGGGCGTTAACCCGCGGCAGGATGAAATGGAATGTCCTGGGGACTGACGAAGTCCTCGGGATTGGTTCCTGATCCCTGAAAGACGCCGGCTCAGGTTGTGACGGCCTCTTTCAGTAGTGCATGGATCATGTGGCTCCGAGGTGAGCTTCTAGGCCAGAGCACGCCAAGGTCGCGAACGGGCGCTTCGCCCGGGAGAGGCAGTTTGGCGACCTTGATGCCCTCCGGCCAAGGCTTGGACCACTCGGGCACCAGCGAAACGCCGAGTCCCTGATCGACGAGGACAGCGATAGCCTCGAGGGAGTCGAGTTCGAGCCGCTCCCGTGGCTGGATCCGCATCCGGCTGAGATAGTTGTCTGCCAGTTGTCCGGACCAGAGGGTGCGGTCGTACCGAATGAAGGGCTTGGTTCTCAAGAGCTCATGCGGGTCGGACCCCGCCAATGCCATCGGTGCGAGCACGATGTAATGCTCGCGCCTGATGCTCTCCCATCCGAATGTCTTGGGAAGTTCGAACTGCGGCTCGAAGACCAACGCCACATCGAGATCAGAGTTGGTGAGCCTCCGGTAAAGGTCGGCGGAACTGCCCTTCGCAACGGATATGTCCACATCCGGATACTTCTGGGCGAACGCGAGCAGGATGCGGCAGAGGATCCCCGACACCGCACTGACTGCCTCTCCCAACCGCAGTTCTCCGCTCAGGGTTTCCTCGTGGCCGATCATCTTGAGGTCCCGCAGTTCATGCAGGAAGCCCTTTGCGCGGGCGGCGAGGGTCAGTCCGGCAGCAGTGGGCTTGACCGTCCGTCCGGACCGCATGACGAGCGGGAAGCCGATCTCGTTCTCCAACGCGCGAATGCGCAGGCCGAGAGCGGCCGGGGTCAGGTTCAATTGACGGGCAGCCTCGGCAAGAGAACTGCTCTCCACCACGACGAGGTAGCTTTCCAGGAAACGCGTATCCATCGTAAAGGAAACCTACTGTCTGAACTTAGTTTTACTGTTCTTCCGCACTTGGCGCCGACTGGTCATAGTGCATCCCGTCCGGTCCTGACAGGACTAGCCGAGCCGTTGCGGGACACCAGACGCAACCCGTGTCTTTGTCAAGCTTCCTCGCACCACGAATGTGGCGGCCAGGAGCGTTCGAGGGGCCTTGGCACCCCCACAATTGGCGATCGCAGCGGCCTGACCGTCGAAGCTGACGCGGATCAAACCGTGTTGGCCGGTATTCTGAAGCATCAAGCGCGCTTGAGCGGGCCAGCAGAAGCCCAGCCAAACGTCGAGAGGAAACAAACCATGGTTAAGACAGTACCCGATTCAGCCCACGCGCTGCGGCAAGTGTCCCGCAAGAGGACCGTTGGCGGCCTGCGCAAGCTTGCCCAGTGCCTCCTGTCCGTGGGTGTGCTGGCCTTCGCGGGCTCCGCTTACGCCCAGGAGTGGAAGCCGACGAAGCCGATCCGGCTGGTCGTGCCCTATGGGCCCGGCGGAAGTTCCGACATTATCGCTCGGGTCATGGCCGCGGAAATGTCGAAGGGCTTGGGCCAGCAGGTCGTCGTCGAGAACAAGGCCGGTGCCTCTGGCGTGATCGCGATGCAGGATGTCGCAGGGGCGGCTCCCGATGGGCATACGATGGTGCTGGGGCACGTCGGCACGCTTGCCGTCAACCCGACGATGCTGCCGAAGATCCCCTACGACAGCGACAGGGATTTCGCGCCGGTGACCCTGCTTGCCAAGGTACCTGTGATCTTTGTTGTCAATTCCGATGTTCCTGCCAAGGACCTCAAGGAATTTGTTGCTCTGGCGAAATCCAAGCCAGGCGAGTTGAACTATGGCTCCGCCGGCAACGGGAGTGCGGGACACCTCGCCTTCGAGCAGCTCAAGCTCGCCACGCAGATCGACGTGACCCATATCCCCTATAAGGGAACCGGAGCGCAGATGACGGATCTCCTCGCCGGACGCACGGAAGCCGCGTCGGCAGGATTGCCGCCCTTTCTGCCGCACCTGAAATCCGGCAAGCTTCGCGCCTTGGCAGTCGGTACGTCCGAGCGGATCCCGCTGCTGCCGGATCTCCCCACCGTCGCTGAGCTGGGCTACCCCGGGTTCGAAAGTTCCCAGTGGTTCGGCCTGCTGGTGCCGGCCAAGACCCCCGAGGCGGCGATCAAGAGGTTGAATGAAGAGGCCGTGAAGGCACTCGCGTCGACGAGCGTCCGCGAGCGGCTCCTAGAGGACGCCAGCATTCCGGTCGGGTCGAGCCCTTCCGAATTCGCCACCTTCATCGGCAGCGAGCGTGCTCGCTGGGGCGAGATCGTCCGCAAGGCCGACCTGAAGGCTGAATAGCTCTCTCGCAGGCCACCATCAAACTTGCCGTCATCCCCTTGGTTCCCGCCTGCTCGGCCGGTGCATTCGATGCTCCAGCCGAGCAGGCGGGCAAGAACCCGGGCCGGCCGAGTGCGCCTGCCTTTCCCCGAATCCTTGAAGAGTTGAACCGATGGATAATGCACTGAACGCACCCTCATTGACCGAGGCAGCCCTTGCGCAACTCGCCACGGACGCCTTGCGTGGTCTGGGCCTCAGCCAGAGGGATGCTGCGGATGCAAGCAGGATCCTGGTGCTCGCGGACCTGTTCGGCGTCACGACTCATGGCGTCAGCCGGATTGAGTCGTACGGCGAGCGGCTCGAGATCGGTGGGATCAAGCCGCAGCCGAGCATCCAACTCGAAAAGGTGGCGCCGACGATCACCCGGGTCGACGGCGACAACGGCGTGGGACCGCTCGTGGGATATCGTGCGCTTGAGGCCGCCATGGAAGCCGCCCGCACGCATGGCGTCGGCATCGCCTTCGCACGCGGGAGCAACCACTTCGGTCCGGTTGCACCCTACAACTTCATCGCCGCCGAAGCCGGCTTCGCAAGCATCATTGGCAGCAACGCGACCACCACGATCGCGCCCTGGGGTGGGAAGGATGCCCGTCTCGGCAACAGCCCGGTCGGCTTCGGCGTGCCAAACCCGGGCGGTGATCCGATCATCCTCGATATGGCCATCAGTGTCGCGGCGCGTGCGAAGATCCGCAATGCTGCCAAGAGAGGCGAGTCGATCCCATCGACCTGGGCGACGGACAAGGACGGGAAACCGACGACGGATCCCAAGGCTGCCCTGGATGGCTTCCTCCTGCCCATCGGAGGGCACAAGGGCTACGGCCTGGCCTTGATCGTCGACCTGTTCGCCGGCGTTCTCTCCGGTGCCGCTTACCTGACCCACGTCAAGTCCTGGGTCGATGCCCCGGACGAGCCGCAGGACCTTGGCCACTTCTTTTTCGTGATCGATACCCGCACGCTGGGCTCGACGGAGTGGCTCGCAGGGCGCATGAATGATTTCACCGAGATCCTGCACTCCACGCCCGCCGCCGATCCCGCCTCTCCAGTGCTCGTCCCCGGGGAGATCGAGATGCAAAAGCTCGCGCGACAGCGGCGGGACGGGATCACGGTCGATCCGGAGATCCTGTCGCGGCTGCAAGCCTACGCCGCCCGTGCCGCGTGACGGGGAGCGGGCAGGATCTGATCGGCACAAGGTCGCCGCAGCCCGCTCCGCGACTGCTCTCCGCCAGGCATGAGACCAACGGCAAGGCCCGGAAGACCCGCTGAGGGCCTATAGGCCTTGCCGTATGGCGCAATCGAGGATGGAAACGCCAAATGTTACGAATTCGGAATCCGAAGGACTTCTGGGCCGGCGCGGTCTACACGCTGTTCGGGCTTGCCGCGGTCGTCATTGGGAGTGGCTATTCGTTCGGCACCGGTACCCGCATGGGACCAGGCTACTTCCCGACGGTCCTGGGGAGCCTCCTGACGGCTTTCGGTCTCCTGGCGATCGGCCGCTCCTTTCTGCGGGACGGCGGGCCCGTGGGAGCAATTGCCTGGAAGCCCCTCCTGCTCGTCGTCGGGAGCACCATCGCATTCGGGCTGCTGCTCAACCGCGCTGGCCTCGCGATCGCGCTTCTAGCCCTCATTCTCGTGAGTGCGCTTGCCAGTCAGCATTTCCGGTTCGGATGGCGGGCATCTCTCGCATTGGCCGGACTGATCGCCTTCTGCGTCATCGTGTTTGTGAAGCTGTTGGGAGTGCCGCTGCCTCTCGTCGGCACTTGGTTCGAGATGTGAGGAAACCATGGACATTCTCGCCAACCTCGGCCTTGGCCTGGAGACGGCCTTCAGCCTCAGCAACCTCTTCTATTGCTTCGTCGGCGTCTTTCTCGGGACCGCCATCGGTGTCCTGCCCGGACTCGGGCCGGTCGCCACGATCGCGATCCTGCTCCCGATCACCTTCGGACTGCCACCGGTCGCCGCGCTGATCATGCTGTCGGGCATCTACTACGGCGCCCAGTATGGGGGGTCGACGACCGCGATCCTGGTCAACCTGCCGGGCGAGTCGGCCTCGGTCGTGACAGCGCTCGACGGCTACCAGATGGCCCGTCAGGGCAAGGCCGGCCGGGCGCTTGCAACGGCGGCTATCGGCTCGTTCTTCGCCGGCACGGTCGCAACCGTACTTCTTGCCCTGTTCGCTCCGCCGTTGGCCGACCTAGCATTGGAATTCGGCCCGCCCGAATACTTCTCGCTCATGGTCCTTGGCCTCGTGGCCTCAATCGTGCTCGCGCACGGATCACTGCTTCATGCCCTCGGCATGATCGTGCTGGGGCTGCTGCTCGGGTTGATAGGGACGGACGTCAATTCCGGGACAACCCGATACACCTTCGATGTCCCTCACCTGGCCGACGGCATTCAATTCGTGGTCGTCGCCATGGGCATGTTCGGCTTGGGCGAGATCGTCGGCAATCTCGAGGATGAAGGCACGCGTTCGGTGCTGGTCAAGCGCGTCACCGGCCTCATGCCCACGCGCGAGGACTGGAAGCGGATCACCGCGCCCATCCTGCGCGGTACGGTGCTCGGGTCCGTGCTCGGGATCCTTCCCGGAGGCGGCGCGATGCTGGCATCGTTCGCCTCGTATGCCCTCGAGAAGCGGGTGTCCAAACATCCCGAACAATTCGGCAAGGGAGCCATCGAGGGGGTGGCCGGCCCAGAGTCCGCCAACAATGCCGGCGCCCAAACCTCCTTCATTCCGATGCTGACCCTCGGCATTCCGTCCAATCCCGTCATGGCCCTCATGATCGGTGCGCTGATCATCCAGGGCATTCAACCGGGTCCGGCAGTGATGGCGGAGCAGCCGGCGCTGTTCTGGGGCCTGATCGTCTCCATGTGGATCGGCAACCTTCTCCTGCTGGTCCTCAACCTACCGCTGATCGGTCTCTGGGTACGGATGATCGCCATCCCCTACCACTTCCTGTATCCGGCCATTCTCGTCTTCTGTGCCATCGGCGTGTTCAGCCTCAACAACTCGACGCTCGACGTGTACCTGATGGCGGCCTTCGGCTTCCTCGGATACATCTTCCGCAAGCTCGACTGCGAACCGGCGCCCATGCTGCTGGGCTTCATCCTCGGACCGATGATGGAAGAGTATCTCCGTCGCACGCTGCTGCTTTCACGAGGAGATCCGACCGTTCTCCTCACACAGCCAATCAGCGCCGCAATGCTGCTTGTAGCGGCCGCCTTGCTCGCTCTGGTACTTGCACCAGTGGTCCGCAACACCCGTGAAGTCGCTTTTCAGGAGGAGGGATAGATGCAAGTGGAGAAGCAGGGTGCGCGTGAGGCGCTGGCTCCGACCGGACAACTCCGGGCCGCCATTGCAGTCGGCAGCGCTAGTTCGGCCGTTTGGGCAACCCGGGATGCGCAATCAGGTAAGCCGCGCGGCGTTACCGTGGGCATCGCGGAGGAAGTGGCGGCCCGGATCGGGGCTCCCCTGGCGCTGATCGAGTTCGCGAGTTCCGGAAAGATCATCGAGGCGGCGGATGCTGGCCAATGGGATATCGGCTTTGCTCCGGTCGATGCCGAAAGGAAGAAGGTCGTTGACTTCGGCCCGAATTACTTCCTGGGCGAAAGCACCTACATGGTCCCGGATGGAAGCCTGATCGCAACCATCGAGGACGTGGATCAGGAAGGCGTCCGGGTCGTTGGCGTCGAGGATACCGCCACCATTCGCAGCAGCCGCAAGACCTTGACGAGAACGACAGCCGCCGGCGTCGCTGAGCTGGACAGGGCCTTGGCCATGTTCCGCAGCGGCGAGGTTGATGCGCTCGCCCTCGGAAGAGAGTCGCTGCAAAGTATCCTGTCCCAGTTCCCTGGTGCCAGAATGCTGGATGGGCACTTCCATGCGGCCGGGGTGGCCGTTGCTGTTCCGAAAGGAAATGTCCGCGCGCTGGACGCAGTCAGCCACCTCTTGGAGGAGATGAAACGTGATGGCACATTGCGACGCATCTTCGACACTCACGACATGACCAACGCAGCGGTCGCACCCCTCGGCTCACACTCATAGCACCGGAAGACAAGCACGGCTCAATGGCTTTCGGTCAGTTGAGATGCGGGGAGCTGCGCCCGTCTTGCTGCTCCTGCGGCGCGGGAAGCGAGTTGCACGATGGAACCTCGCCGTTGCGGATGTGCTTCAGAAAGAGGTGCGGGACAGACCGTTCTCGGAGGTCGGGTGACGCGCGACGGGTGTAGCTCGGTTCCTCCCTACGCCCGGCCGCAACAAAGGCTTCGTCCCGGATATCTCATGAACCCGACCCAAGCCCCAGTTTCCCTCGTGTCGCTGTTTCTCGTGTTCTTCCGCGTGGGGCTCTTCAGCTTCGGCGGCGGTCTCTCGGGCTGGATCTACCG
>NZ_VOSK01000286.1 GCF_009296175.1 Microvirga tunisiensis
TTTGGAATCTTGTGGCGGCGCTCTTCATTAACCTTGTAGGGCATGCGGCTCTCGGTTTCAGAAGACCGCCTCTATACCTTACCCCTGACTTGGCACGACACCCCGGTCCGATTTACGCACCAACGTCTTTTCTATCCCTTTTCCAGCGACAGTAAGAGTCGGTTAGGGATTGCGGCAACTCTATGGCGCGCCGCCTTCGTGTCTGCGCGGCCTGCTGAGAGAAACCATGGACGCGATCCAGATGTGACACTTCATACGGCCCTTGATGGCGGCGGTCGCGAGCAGGCCAAGGCCGCTCGGATCGTATGATCGGAAAGGCACTCCTGACGCTCGGGTTCTCATAGGGAGGAGAACGATCGAACCTGCCCGAACGCACGCTGGGACGTCTGCCCTGGAGCTCTTCGCGGCCAAATGCGCGATCACGGATATCTCCGCCAGATCCCATTGGGCGGAGCGGCCTGAAATCGTCACATTCGTGCGCGACCTCGGTGGTGAGACTTCGTTAACCATCCCTCCGACCAAGGCCACCGATGCTCAGACCTCTTGTTGCCCTTGCCCTCGTGCTCTCCACCCCGGCCCTCGCCCAAAGCTATGATCGGTTAGACATCATCCGGGGGCTCTGCCGCCCTGATGGCTGCGACGAGTTCGCCATCCTGGCGGCCTCTCCTATGACCAAGGCAGAGGAGGGCACGCTCATGCAGACCCGGGTGAAGACCTTCCACGCGAGTTCAGCTGGACGCCGGGAGCTGAGCGAGGAAAACGGGTACGTCTACTGCTCACGAACCAGACCAGCGATCATCGCCGAAAAGGCTGGGCGCACCATGGCGTTCTATCTTGCGCCGTTCTCGACCAAGGAGAGCCGTGAGACCATCCGGCAGAACGCCAACTTCCATGCCCTGTACTTCAGCATCTGCCATGGCCTGGAGGCGGGCCGGGCGGCGGTCCGGAACCTGCCCGGTGTCGCCCAGGAGCTCGGCTACCGGGTGGCGCTGCCTCAGTCGCAGTCCGTAGCCATGAGCCGGGTCGAGGACATCCTGCCGCCTGAGAACCGGCGCTCTGCCGAGGCCAGGAATGAGACGCGCCCGAGGCCGCTGATGAACATGCCGCCTGCCGCTGCACAGCGGAATTGGGCTATCGACGAGCCGGCTGATGAGTTCGGCGGATACCGTGAGGCGATGCCGCCCGGTCCGCAGCCCTATGGCGTGGAGAGGGACGAGGGGCTGTTGGCTGGTCCGCGCCGCCTGACCAATCGCGCCTTCGATGCCCTTGATGAGGTGGGGGATTGGATGCTCGGACGGCGATACTGATCCGAAGGCGGGAGTGCTATTGGTGATCGGGTCAGCCTAAGCTGTCCCTCCTGATCTTCAGATAAGAAGAAGCCCATGAGCCCATCGTCACAATGGACCCTGTTCATCGCCCGACCCGGACGAGATCGGCAGCACGTCATCCGGGATCCTCAAGGCGAGCCTCGGCTCATCTTTGGTGAAGACGATGGTACGAGGATCAACGATCGTCTCGCCAGGTATCTTGTCGAGAGCCTGAATGCGGGTCTTGATGTCGAAGATCCGAATCCGGATGAAGGCTGGTTCCTGGACAGCCTGAAAGAAAGTAACGAGCAGGATCCGGCCACTCTCATTTGTGACCCCGATTTCGAGATCCGGCTCGAGATCCTCGACACGGAAAACCTTGAGAAGGATCAGGCGCTAGGCCAAAGGATTGTAGCTCTGATCAATACGTATTTCCGCCGGAACGAAGGTTCGCGTCCAGGCGCTGCGTCCTTCAGCTCTCCAACAGAAAACCAGCAAAGCAAATCCGGGCGGTGAACGATCTGGTGTTGAACCCCGCCGAGCAGGAGCCAGTGGATCGAGCAGGACGGGGCAAGAAGATCCGGCCACGGTCATGAACGAACTCAGAACCTAAGCCATCGAGACGCTGCTGACAGCAGGAGAGGATAGCTTGAAGGGCATCTCGAAGGCGACCACGACAGTGTATCCCGACGCTCAGGTTCAGACCTGCATCGTACAAGCACTTAGATCCATCACGTATCGCCGAACTTGTCACGTGGCTCACTGTCGGCAGAACATGACCGCTCATCAGCCCTCTGCTTTGACAAGTCATTAACCAAGACAACAAAAACACCCGCATCGTGGCGGCCGACGGCCTGAGCCGGTCGCTGTCAGCCTCTTTGTCGCCCAAACCGCGGGCCCGAATGAGCAGCGCCGGATTTCGATCAGCTTGCGTATGCGGGGAGTTGTCCATGTTCCAAGACTTTGTGCCGCGCCTGTCAAACGTACACCGCAGTCTTCTTGTGGCCCTCAGCCTGTCAGCCGCCGCAGGATGGGGCTCCTATGCCATCGTGAGGCACACGTCGGCTGCGGTCGAACACCGGCTTCATGATCAGGTCACAAGCTTGCAAGCCGCTCAGACCCAGCTTTTTGCCGAGCAGACGAAGATTCAAGTCTCACTCTCCGAGATGGCGCAGCTCCGTGGAGAGCTTGCAACCGCTCGGCGAGAAATCAATCGGCTTTCTCAAGGACGTGATCAAATCCTGGCGGATCTTCCTCCGGTCAGGCCCGATGCCAAGGGTGCGAACCTCCGACCCAGCGACGCCAACCATGACGTGTCAAGGACAGGATCGATTGGGGAGAGGACCAGCACGACCCAAAAGGACAAAGCAGTCTCAGCAAAACTGCTGGAGAAGCAGCCTCGCAGTCCGCAGACTGCGGCTGTCGGGATCGCCGCACCGGGTACCCAGAAGTCAGCTGAGAGACCCCAACGCAGCAAAGAACTGACCGTCGTCAGTGAACTGGATACAGCAGCCCTCCGCCAGCTGACGAAGTCAGCGGGGACGCCAGTGCGGTAGACAACATCCCTGCGGCTGTTGCGGTGGTGCCGAGGCTGAGCTGACCGGGGCCGTCGGATGGATCTGAGCTTGCTATCGGAGGAGCGCGAGTCATGAACAGAAGTTGGCTGACAGCTCTGCGGTTATATGCCGTCAGGAAGTAAGCACCTGAGCCTCACCGCACAAGCGCGTGCCTACAGGCTGGGACTGTTCAAGCCGGCACTTTAGCTTCGTCAGACTTTTCCCCTTCTGCAACAATTTGCAGCATGTCATCGGCGAGCGGTCTCTGAAGTTTCAGGGCCTCTTCAGTCGGTGCATTCAGCCAGACATCATATTCCTCCGGCGTGGTTAGGATGACGGGCATCGCTTTCGGATGGATCGGCCCCACCACGCCATTCGGCTCTGATGTTAGAAATGAATAGAGCAGGTGTTCACCTTCAACAGGATCAGCCTTCGTTCCACGTACGCCGGTCCATGGACGCCAAATGCCAGCAAACGCCGCAAGGGGGCGCTCTTCATTGAGGGCAAACCAAACGGGTGTCTTTCGCGGGCGAGTATCCTTGTATTCTGAGAAGGATGTCAGTGGCACAAGGACTCGGTACTGCGGCTTGAGCCAGGCACGCCAAAATGGAGAGCCGACATTCCGGACGTTTGTCACCGGATGATTGCCGACCTTCGGGGGAGGAGGGAAGCCCCAGCGCATCTGGATCAGCTCGCGCTCGCCGTCATGATTTCTGATGACCGGCGCCATCTGGTCCGGAAAGATCGCCGGCAGGGGAGGGACGTTGCCCGCGCTGTCGCGCGTCACGTTGAACGCCTGCCGCATCGCGGCCTGCGTAGCATAGGTACTATAAAGATTACACACGGGCGGAACCCTCCGTCTTGGCATCCGGGCGTTCGTTTCGTTTGACGCATTTGCCAGCGCCCAACGTGACAATAAGCGCTGCCCCACGCAACCCTTCAGGCTATAATCGCTGCAACCGGCAGACCGCGGTTTGATTTGCGAATCATAGCGCATGATTGGTCCGCCCCTTCACACCCTTTCCTATTGATTTTCAGATCTTTGACCAATGCGGCCAATCTCCAATCCTGCGGACACCTTGCCTCAAACCTCCGTTTCGGAACTCAGCCGACGGATCGGTGACAAGCAGGCCGAGCCCTATCAGGCCAGAATCGCTGCATCCGTCCGAGAGGCCATTCGACGTGGGCGCTCTGGCGCGGTCCTCGCGCCCACTGGCAGCGGCAAGAGCCTCTTGGCGGCTGGGGCAGCCGAGGACGCGATCGACATAGGCAAGCCGATCCTGGTCCTGCATCCCGACGTCAGCCTGCTGCGCCAGAACTATGCCCAGTTCCAGAGCGTTCCGGCTGTCAAAGGTGCTCAGACCGCCTTCTATGTCGCCAAGAACGAGATCATCGGCGAGCAGCCGATGGTTCGGAACTCGCTCGACGCGGATGTGATCCCCGCCACGAACATGTCCCTTGTCAACAAGCTTGATGACGAGGAATTCCTGCGCTCCCTTGACCGCTTCGGAAAAAGGGGAGGGGTGGTCCTCATCGACGAGGGCCACAAGGCAGCCGCCGAGGAGCTCGCCCGTGTTCTGTCCCGTATCGCGCACGCCGGCGGCTCAGGCATTGTTCTGACGGCCACTCCGTTTCGAACCGACGGCAAGGACCCGCTGGACGCCTTCGGCGCCAGCATCGAGCATGACCTCATTGATGTCGCCTCCTATGACGAGGTCCTTGCGACAGGGCGTACGGTCCCCACGAGGTTTGACATCGCTACCGGTGAATTCGAGGCCCATCTCGGCGCCGATGCCGTCCGGCTCATCGAGAGCGCGTTCCTCGCGCTGCTGGCCGAAAATAAGTCGGTCGACCAAGCCTCGCAGCAGGCGTTCTCCCGCTTCTTCAAGGAAGGAGCGAGCGAGGGCGACAAGGCGATTGCGGCTCTCATTGTGGCCGCCGTGACCCGGATCTGGGCCAAGCGTGCGGCCAGCGCTACCCTGGCGATGATCCATTGCGACAGCGTCGAGTTTGCTAAGGAACTCTCCGGCTATCTGGCTCAAGAAGGCCTCCCTCCCGGGCACGTGAGGGAAGGGGAGAAGCCCCGCGTAGCCTTTGTCGTGGCCGGCGAAATCCGCGTCTGGCGCAACGGCTCCGAGGAAGGGCCCAAGGAAGGCGAGGAGCCTGGTCGCAAGATCAAGCGCGACGATCTCCTTGGTGCGGCCCGGGCCGGCGGCTTCGACATTCTGGTCAACGTGAATGCTCTGGGCGTTGGTACCGACGTTCCACAGACCGACCTCAATATCCTGGCCTGTCAGGAGCGATCCATCGGCTCAGTAAAGCAGATCAGCGGGCGAGGGGAACGGGCTCACAAGGCGTCTGGCAAAACCCATCAAGTTTTCGTCGATGTCGGCAACTCTGTCCTACGCATCTTCTCGGATATCGACGCGATGCGCCGGAACGACCCGGAGCGCTGCCGCCGCCAGGTCCGCGGATTGGCCGCTCCGATCCGGGAGCAGTTCGAAGCATGGTTCGACAAGGATCCCAGCCTCCGCGAACAGATCGAGGAGCGCCAGCGCCAGATCCGGGTCCGGATGGGCGAGGGGGACAGTGAGCAGTACGAGGACCCACTCGATCCCACCATGGAGATCGGCGACGAGGATACCCTCCCGGTGCCGAAGCCATTTGCCGCTGGTCTGATGACGACCGGCATGCGGCGGTACGATTCGGAGACCAAGAAGTTCTCCAGCCGCGTGGCGCTGTTCTGCGACCTCAAAGAATTTGGTCTCTACGATGAGGAAGCCGCCCCGGATCTCCCGCGCTGGCTAGTGGCCACTCACGACGAACGGACAGGAGCGCAGCAGGCCTTCCTCTGCAAGACCCAGGATGTCGCCCGCAAATATGTGGCCTTCGTCGGGATCCGTCACGATGGCGACTATGAGAGCGCCAGCCCAACTGACAAGCAGCGCAAGTTCGTCACAAGCCTTCAGCAGGCGCGGCCTCTCGCCCTCCCGTGGCTCACAGGGTTCGCGGCTCCGGCGAATGCCACCCAGATGTCGGCCGCCATCGATCTCCTCAAGGACAAGGCAGGGCTGCTTGCCAAGTTGCTCAACGTCGCTGCTGTCCGATTAGTCGAGCGGGCAACGGGAGCCCACAGCCTGCGACCTGACCTTCGTTCGGTGGTTCTGGACCGGCCTAACCAGCTCACGCCGCAGCGGCGCGATCTCCTCGCCGCCTATTGCCGGCTGCGCCAGAGGTTTGCTGACCTCTACCCGTATGCGTTTGGAGGGAAGCCGACGGCTTTCTCTGTCACGACGTTCGATCCGAGCGTGTTGCCCGAAATCAAGGCCATCGTGGCGAATACAAACGTTCGCTTCTTCATCATCGACAACCCGGAGAAGGAAGAGCAACTTCGCCCGAGTCTCGCCGAGGGCCTGATCAAGTCCTCCATCGTCGCGGTTGGGCCCAAAGGTCCAAGTGAGCAGTGGATCCGGCAAAAAGCAGGGTTCGGCCGCCATGATGATGCGGCCCGGGCACGGGAGCAGAGTTTCCGGGAATACCTCACCGAGCTTGCCGATGGTCCCGTGAGCAAGGACCAGACCCTGACAATCACCCTCGCACGGACCGAGTATCTGGAGATCGCCGCGGCGAAGCCCGGGAAGGAGCTCATCCGAGCAATGCCCTCCGCTGTGATGAACCTGTTGCTGCTCCTCGGGGAGGAAGGTGGAATGCCGCTGCCAGGAGAGCAGGTCGAGCTCATTCAAGATGCAATTGGCAAGAACCGGGCCGACGTAGTGGTCCCGTTCTCCCTGCCTCGGCTCTGCGCCCGATATGCGCAGCGTCAGGTGCCGGCGCAAAAGAAGATCCTGAAGGACTTGGAAAAGGCTGCTACCTTCAAGCGGAATCGAGATGCTTACCTGCAGTCTCAGGCCAGCACCGCACAACGTGAGCAACGACTCCGGGCATAGGTGCCCGTGCCCCCTTGAGGACGCCAATGGACAGCATCGAATTCGCGGATCCCGTTACGGGTTCATGTCAGTGCTGTGGATCTCCGACGATCCAGTTGGCGCGGTTCGTCCACCGCAATGGCGAGCCCTTCGCGGTTTATCGCGCTCTTCTCGCCCACGGCCCGCACGAGCGTCGCGCCGACCTCGTGATCAGTCTCGGTGATTGGGCAGAAACAGCCTCACCATCTGATCGCGTGACGTTCGCCTGTCACCTGACAGCCGCTCCGGACAATTTCAACGTTGGATTGGTCGAACCTCACCAAACCTCCTGGTCTTCAGGGGAACTTGGACGAATTCTGTCGCGAGACGAGGCCCTCCAGCATCCCTGGAAGCAGGAGGTCTTCGGTCTAAGCGACCGGATCCTCGCATGCGATAAGCCACTGATTGCTTACCTGACAGCGCCCTGAACAGTTCTACTCCCGGCCGGAGCGACAAACAAAAAGCTCCGGCGGAGAGGGTAAGGGCTCTCAGCCAGGGCTAGCTCCAAGCATTGGGGCTATGGAGATTATTCGGGCTGATACGCGACTCGCCCGGTACAGGCATGTTGGAACGGCCAAGCTTAACAATTCGTGCACGGGCAAGAAGCCCTGCCGGACTACAATCAAGACCCGTAGAGGCTCTTAAGGGACGCTTGCCCAGATGTCGCTCACGGCGCCTTGAACGGCTCTGTCAGCATGCCGGCAAGCCCACGCACACCCTCAATGTAGTTCCCCAGCCGCATGTTTTCGTTCGCGCTGTGCTGATTGTTATCAGCATTGACGAATGGGACGATGGCGAATGGCACGTTCAGGGCGCTAACTGCCACGCCCGTGGGTACTGTACCGCCCATCATGCGGATCTGCACCGGATCCCTGCCATAGGTATTCACGAAGCTGCGGCGTAGCCATTGGCCGATTGGGGCCGTCAACTCCGTCCGTACTGCCGAGCCCGATGAGCTGATGAGCTATGGCGGAAACTGGGTGATGACGGTGTGAGAAGGGCGGCGTATCGAGGCGGGTGTCGAGCCTGCCAGAACCTCTTCGAGAGAGCGATACGCCATGAACGAGACTACCAACATTGTCCGCTT
>NZ_VOSK01000287.1 GCF_009296175.1 Microvirga tunisiensis
CCAATGGTCTCGTGGAGCGCTTCAACGGGCGGGTGCAGCGCGAGGTGCTGGGCATCACCATCTACAGCCATCGGGACCTCGAGACGCTGCTCAAGGGCTTCAATCAGG
Organism: Microvirga tunisiensis; assembly: GCF_009296175.1. GTDB lineage: Bacteria > Pseudomonadota > Alphaproteobacteria > Rhizobiales > Beijerinckiaceae > Microvirga > Microvirga tunisiensis. Next base: position 109 of record NZ_VOSK01000287.1, read on the forward strand.
CCTATAACAGAAGACGTCAACGCGTGCTCAAGGGGCGATCCCCGGATGAGGTTGTGCGAAGCCGCCTGGCTGCCGAGCCGAAGCTCGCCAACCGCCGCTACAAGCCACCCGATGCAGACGCGTTGCCGCCAGCCCTCCAGGTCATCGCTCATGCCAAGGAGGTCTCGCATCCAGACAATTTAACAGATCAACCTGACGCAGCAGTGATCCCCTAAGCTTCTGCGCCGGGTTAGGGCCTGCTTCAAACCCGGTGGGCCACAGGCGTCGCCGCAGGGCACCCCTATCGCACAAGCCACGAACCTGAGGAGAAGGACGGATATGGCCAGTTTCGATGATCGCCGAGATACATTCGAAAGGAAGTTTGCTCATGACGAGGAGCTTCTGTTCAAGGCGACGGCCCGCCGCAACAAGCTGTTCGGTCTTTGGGCCGCCCATCAACTCGGCAAGACCGGCCCGGATGCCGAGACCTATGCGAAGGCTGTTGTCGTGGCGGATTTCGAGGAAGCCGGGGATGCCGACGTCATCCGCAAGGTGCGCCAGGACTTCGAGGCCGCTGGCAAGACGGCCAGCGATGCCGCGCTGGCCGGTGTCCTGTCCGGCCTGATGAATGAAGCCATCGAGCAGATCAAAGCGGGATGATAAGATTTCTGGCTCTGTCGCAATTTCTGATTGCGGACAGAAAGATCTGAGCGCGGATCGTATTCGCTTATGCGGCGAGCCGCTCGAACTGCTCAGCGAGCGACGGTTGCTGAGTGCAGGCGTATTTCGCCTGTCCCTTTCGCATCATGTGCACCATTTCGATGCCGCCCAGGAGCGTGCGAGCGCTACTCGTGGACTTGAACCCCATCATCGGGCGAACCCGCCGCTTGATGGCCCGATGATCCCGCTCGATGCGATTGTTGAGGTCGGCACTCTGGCGGATGCGAATGGGTTTCAGATCACGCTGTGATCTGTTCTGAAGCCGGTCTGCGGTATCGCAGGACAGGATCGCCTTACGGTTGGTCTGGCTGCCATCGATGACGATCCTCTCGGGCCGGCCATGCCGCTTCAGGGCCTTGCGCAGGAACTGCTTGGCGGCCGTCAGGTTACGCCGTTCGCTGAACCAGAACTCAATCGTATCGCCGTTGCTGTCGATTGCCCGGTAAAGATACATCCAGCGCCCGCGGACCTTGATGTATGTCTCGTCGATGTGCCAACTGCTGGTGACAACCCTCTTGCGTGAGTTGAAGCGCTTCAGCAGTTCGGGCGAATACCGGATAACCCATCGATGAATGGTTGCGTGATCGACGGAGATGCCGCGCTCAGCCATCATCTCCTCCAAATTTCGGAGGCTGAGATTGTAAGCCAAGTACCACCGGATGCAGAGAAGGATCACAGATCGATCAAAATGCCTGCCCTTGAACACCGCGTCCCCCGCTACTGTGACCGGGGTCTCAGTAGCTGAAACTCTGAAACAAATTGTTGCGACAGAGCCCCTCATCGAGATGCCAGATATCGCGATGGTTTGGTCTCTTGCGCCTGAGGCGGCGAGCGTACGCCGGCCCGAACTTCAGCGCCCAACGGCGGACAGTCTCATACGAAACGAGGATGCCGCGCTCGAGCAGCATCTCCTCGACCAGCCGCAGGCTCAGAGGAAACCGGAAGTACAACCACACCGCATGGGCGATGATCTGAGGCGGAAAGCGATGGCGTTTGTAGCTGACAGGCTTGCTCATGCTGGCCCGTCTACACGGGCGCGTTTCAAACCCGAGTTAACGTGACAACACCGCCTGAGCACATGGCTACTCCTGTGAAAGCCACTATGGGGCCCTTGCTACGACCTTCTATCCGAGGTTTTCAACTGCCGGTCGCTCCACATGAAAAGGAGCGGATCAAAAGCCTGAGGAGGTGTGGAAATGTATAGATCAATGTCTTACGGCAAGATTTCGCGTAAGGCCGTTGACGGAACCGTGACAGACGCGACTTTTGCTGGAAGAGCTAGAGGCAGCTCTGGGCCGAGCTTGTGCGAAAACTCATACTGCGCTCACCACAACAAACAATCTGTACAAGTTTCGGCCTTTGCATCAGGGATTACGAGACATAAGATTTCTCCTAGGAGCAGATGGTCAGCGTTTTCAGATAGGTTCGGTCATCCTTTCGCGATCCGACCGCTCAACGAACATCAGTTCTTCACCGCTGAAGCGGACCAAGTGCTTACGTCTCAGGAGTGCCAGAACGAGACATTCCAGGCGCACGGACGAGCTGTCCCTCTCCAGTCCGACTTCGATGTCCATCATCTATGTGCCCTGATGCAGGCAGCAAAGGCGGAAACATTCTGCCTGTGATCTCGGTCACAGATCTTGGATGGCGCGCGTCGTAAGCTCCTCACTTGTCGAAGAGGAGCCATCCCATGAAATCCGGTATTACGACATTGACCCGCGTTGCCGTCGCGCTCTCCGCCTGTCTGGGTTTCGTTGCCGCACACGACGGAGCCGCAGCACGTGACCGCGGCTACGATGGCAGCGGCTTCGTGGCTCGCGATCATCGCATGCCACCCGTGGTCCGCGATCATCGCGCGCCTGTGATCGTCCGAGATCATCGGGCAGAACCCGTTATCCGAGATCATCGCACTACTCCGATCGTGCGGGATCACCGAGTGCCAAGAGGGCCTCAGGGCGGAGTGACCGTCACATCCTCTGGTAGCAGGCGCGGTGGATCGCCCTGCATTCGCTCGGTGTTAGGCGGGCCTTGCTTCGGTCTATAACACCGCGAGAGGAACTGACCTGCAGGGCTGCCACCCAAGGCAGTCATTATTTCTCAGAGAGCGAAGCCGGGGGCAAGCGCGGATGTTCCGCCGCCCCCGGTTCGAATGCGAGTGCTTGATTTGACGAGCAGGTCGAGCGTTGTCGCGGAACCTGCTTATGGGATTGAGAGCCAATGGGATCAACCGCTCCGTCAGCCACGTGTTCCAGCCTCAGGATAGTCCGGAGCAGGTCAAAGTGTAACGTAGATAAGCCGAATGAGTGGCGCTTTGCGGACGGCAAGGGACCTCAGGACAAGGGCAGCTCAGTGCCAAGCGCGGATGTTCGCTACACACACCGTATCTCTGTGAAACCACAGGAGGCACTCATACGGTACTACGCGCGGCCACATCCGCGGATGTGGCCGCGCGTGGTGCGTCATCACCTCCGGGAGACAACAGCCATTGTGCTCGCTGACTCTCGGTAAGATCCACCGATCGCGCTCGCTGTTCATACCACTCCTGAGCCACACCAAGCTATAAAGCCCACGTCGTTGCAGTCCTGCGCTTTCAGTTCACTGGGCCGGAGTGGCTGACGGGCGGAAGTTCCTCTCCAGACGGGTTCAGTCCTTGCGAACGCATTACCAACACGGTCACGAACCAGAGCACGATGCCGATAGCCAGCAGAATGCCGGCAATCGCGTACTGAACGGAGGCGCGACCGGTCCAGGGGCCAACCAGGAACGCGCACGAGATTGCGCCAAGAACCGGCAGGATCGTCGGGCTCCTGAAATGCGGGTGGTCGACCTTGTCCTTTCGAAGCACGAGGACCGCAATGTTGACCATGGTGAACACGCCCAGAAGCAGCAGTGCGGTCGTACCGCCGAGCGCCGGCACCGCGCCGACGAAGGTAATCAGGCCAAAGGCCAGGAGCGAGGTGAAGGCGATTGCGACGTAGGGTGTGCGCCGGCTTCGATGCACGCGGCCAAGGATTGGCGGGAGCACGCCCTCCCGGCTCATCCCGTAGACGAGACGGCTGGCCATCAGCATGTTGATCAACGCCGAATTGGCGACCGCAAACATCGTGATGATGCCGAAGACGCCGAGAGGGAATCCCGGCGCGCCGGCCGAGACCACCTTGAGGAGCGGCGTCTCGCCCTCGCCGAGTTCGGCTGCCGGGACGAGGGTGATGGCCGAGATCGACACGAGAATGTAGATAAGGCCTGTGGCGAGGAGGCCGGTGAGGAGCACCTTCGGGAAGATCCGAGACGGGTCCTTGCACTCCTCCGCCATGTTCGCCGAATCCTCGAAGCCCACCATGGCGAAGAAGGCCAGCGTCGTCGCGGCGATGACGGACCAGAACATGCCGCGGTCCCCCGGTGCCTCGAAGGTGAGGGTGCGGGACACGTCGCCCTGTCCTGCGCCGATGGCCCAGACGCCGATGATGATGATGATCAGGAGGCCCGTGAGCTCGACACAGGTGAGCACGACGTTGGCTTTGACGCTCTCGCCGACGCCGCGGAAATTGACGATGGCGACGACCGCCATGAAGAGGAGCCCCGTGAGCGTGATGCCGAAGCTGTCGAGTTCGAGGTCGAAGCCGGATGAGAAGTTGGCTGCGAAGGCTCGTGAGGCAGTGGACGCGGAAGTGATGCCCGAGCACATCACCGCGAAGGCCACGAGGAAGGTGACGAAATGAATGCCGAAGGCCTTGTGGGTGTAAAGGGCGGCGCCCGCAGCCTTGGGGTATTTGGTGACAAGCTCGAGATAACTGAACGCTGTGATCAGCGCGATCACGAAGGCGACCAGGAACGGCAGCCAGACCACACCCCCGACCTGTTTCGCCACCTGGCCGGTGAGTGCGTAGATGCCGGTGCCGAGAATGTCGCCGACAATGAAGAGCAGTAACAACCCTGGTCCCATCACCCGGTGAAGACCGGGTTCGAGTTCCGCCTTGGCGGATGCGCCGCTGTCTGTCGCCAGATCGCTCATGGGAACAGTCCTTCCTGCCAAGGATCAATGGCTAAGGCTGCTAAACCGTTCCAGCTAAGCTGGTGCTTGCAGGACGCTGTCATCCCCACAGTAGCTGCGGCGAGCGTGCCTGCTTGGTCCAGGATAAGTTCGCGAAGGACGGAAGCTAAGGCAAAGCTCCATTGATTTTGAGGGGCAGCATTGTGGGCAGCCCCTTCAGTCATACCTTGCCGATCGTGCCATGGGATGGGCAGCGCAGGCCCTATGAGCTTCGGCCGTAACAGGCCGAGCATCAACACCTTGGCTAAGGCGGGAGCGCCCACGCACCCGAACCGCCGAACGGATCTAAAGGTCTTGGCATCGAGTTGTTCTCCGGCCAACCTGAACCGAAGGCACCGCACGATGGCCGACCCGGCTCCGGCTCCACCTTCGCCAGCCCTACAGCCGGCAGGATCTCCCATCCTGACCGCCGGCGGCATCGTTCTGGCGATCGCAGGTCTCTATTTCGGTCGGGATATCTTCGTTCCCTTCGCCTTGGCCATTCTCTTGAGCTTCGCTCTGACGCCATTGGTCAACTGGCTCAGGCGATGGCGGCTGCCGCGGATTGCAGCGGTTCTCGTCGCCGTCACGCTTGCCTTCACACTGATCGCAGGCATTGCCTTCGTGGTCGGGCGCCAGCTCGTTCAGCTTGCCAACAACCTTCCAGCCTACCAGACTACCATCACCGACAAGATCCGCTCGTTGCAGGCCTCCGCTCCCGGCGGGGGAATCGTGGACAAGTTCACGACTACCATCCAGGATGTTGGCAAGCAGATCTCCGGCGAAAAGCCTCCTGACAATGTTCCGGCGCAGACACCCGGGTCCAGGCTCGGCAGCGGCACCGCCCAGGAGCCGGTCACCGTGCGGCTCGAAGCCCCGCAGGCCAAGCCTCTTGAGATCATCCAGGCCGTTGTCGGTCCGCTGCTCGCTCCGCTGGCCACGGCCGGCCTGGTGGTGATCTTCGTGATCTTCGTGCTGCTCGAGCGCGAGGATCTGCGCGACCGCTTCATTAAGCTAGCGGGTGCTGGCGATCTCCAGAAAAGCACGCAGGCCATCAACGACGCGGCTGCCCGGGTCAGCCGCTATTTGCTGATGCAGCTTGTGGTGAACTTGACTTACGGCATCCCGATCGGCATCGCCCTCTACTTTATCGGCGTGCCGAATGCTCTGCTGTGGGGCCTGCTAGCGGCAGTGCTGCGCTTCATTCCTTATCTCGGTCCCTTCCTGGCCGCCCTCTTCCCCATTGCCCTTGCGATCGCGGTCGATCCTGGCTGGACGATGCTATTCTGGGTGGTGGGATTGTTCCTGGTGGCCGAACTCATCAGCAACAACGTCATCGAGCCGTGGCTCTACGGCTCGAGCACGGGGTTGTCGTCGCTAGCCATCATCATGGCGGCGATCTTCTGGACCAGCCTGTGGGGTCCGGTCGGACTGTTCCTCGCCACCCCCCTGACGGTGTGCCTCGTGGTCATCGGCCGCTACGTGCCGCAGCTCGAATTCCTCGGCGTTCTTCTCGGCAGCGACCCGGTGCTCGCCCCGGAGGAGCGCCTCTACCAACGCCTGCTTGCCGGTAATCTCGAGGAGGCGGTGGAGATGGCCGAGGGCTATGTCGACGAACACTCCTCGCGCGAGTTCTACGACAACGTGGCCATCCCGTCCCTCCGCCTGGCCGAGAACGACCGCCAGCGCAGCACCACGGACACCAACTACCGACGGCTCGTCGCCGACACGGCGATCTGCGTCGTGCGCGAGGTCGAGGACCATGTCCGAGAGAACGCCACCTCCGGCGACGAAGTGGCTACGGATGAGGATCGCGCACCGCCCGTACGAGAGGAACGGCCCTCGTCGGTCCTCTGCCTGGCGGGACGGACGGAACTCGATCGCGCGGCGGCCGAGATGATGGCGCAGGTGCTCGAGGAACAGGGCATCGGCGCTCGGGTTCTCCCGCCGATCGCCGTCAGTCAGGGGGCCTTGGGGCAGCTCGACCTTCAGGGCGTGGACGTGGTGTGCCTGTCCTACCTGCATCCACAGCCGCAGGCTTATGCCCGCTACATCTGCCGTCGGCTGCGCCGCCGGGCACCGCACATGAAGCTCATCGTCTGCTGCTGGAACCTGGCGCCTGCAACGGAGCAAGCAGACGACCTCAAGAAGCAGATGACGGCCGATGCGGTCTTCGCCTCTCTGGCAGCCTGTGTCGAGCAGGTGAATGCATGGGTCTGCCGCCCGGCATCGACGGGCGAAGCGCCCCTGGTCCTTCCTGACACCGAGCAGGCGCAGGTTGCGGCGCTGCACGATCTCGGGTTGGCCTCCGTGAAGGGCCGTCAGTTCGACGAGGCATCCAGGAAAGTCGCGCAGGCGTTCGATGTCCCGATTGCCCTTGTGTCCTTCGTGGATGAGGTGCATCGGCCCCAGCCCGATGCGGCAGGACCGACTCAGGAAGTCCAAGTCAGCCAGCAGCCTCCTCATGAGGAATCGCTCGACGCCCACGTGATTGCGGCGAACGACGTGCTGGTGTCCGACGACGTGACCAAGGATCCCCGCTTTGCCGACGATCCGCTCGTGCTGGAGAAGGGCATCCGCTTCTACGCCGGGGCTCCGCTACGGACCTCGGCGGGGCTGGTGATCGGCACTCTGTGCATCATCGACACGCGGCCACGCGAGTTCCCGGAGCTGGATTGCCGGCGCCTCCAGGATATGGCCGACGAGTTGATGAGCCAGATCGAGCGTCGCTCTGCCGAAGACGCGCGCAGGCCCCAAGCCGGCCTCGTCACGGTTGCTAGCGCCACGTGAGACAGCCCTCTGACGCGGCCCACACGGCAGACACACCGCGCCACCAGGGACAAACTCACCACAAGGCGTAAGGTCCGGATCGGGTCGAGCCTGTGTCAAAACGCGATCGGGCCGCTCCGTGAAGCAATTTAATTTCCTGTAAGCCTCGATAGACCGGGGATTCCCCGGTGTACGGGCTTGATGTTGTACAAATAGTTCGTTGAGAGCTGAGGTGTTCGCGTTTTTACACAACCAGGGTCACGGACTGCCCTTCAGCTTGGCCGTGAGAAGGTCCGCTTT
>NZ_VOSK01000288.1 GCF_009296175.1 Microvirga tunisiensis
GGGCTTAGGCCCAACCGGATATAAGGTGATGCGGACGAACGGTTCGCATGAGCGCCATCGGGCTCAACCTCGGAGATCACGGCAGCACCTGCGACCAGCACTTGACTGACGTATCGGCCCATATAAGGGGGATAAAAAAGCTGGGAACCTTTATTTTCGAAAAGGCGTTCTTAAAGCACCGGCCTCCTGGTCCTCCCCGCATTCCCCTTGTGCATTGGCCGGCACCTTAGACGGGCTTATGAGCCCGTCTTTTTTTGCCTCTAATACACCATTATAAAAGAAAAGCCCGGCCAATGGCCGGGCTATTACTTGGTAATCCTATCAGCCTGGAATTCAGGCCGTTGCGGCACGAGTCTCACGGCGCCGGGCACTCTGCTGGAAGAACAGAGCCTGACTGATCACGGCGGAGACGTTGGCCGGCTGGAAGGGCTTGGCGATCAGGAAGGCCGGTTCAGGCCGCTCACCGGTCAGGAAGCGCTCCGGATAGGCCGTGATGAAGATCACCGGCACCTCGAAGGCCTTGAGGAGATCGTTGACCGCATCGAGACCGGAGCTGCCGTCCGCAAGCTGGATATCCGCCAGAATCAGACCCGGCTGCTTGGCCGAGGCGAGCTTGACGGCTTCCGTCCTCGTACGGGCGACGCCCGTCACGTTATGGCCGAGGCCTTCGACCAGGGCTTCGAGATCCATGGCGATCAGGGGCTCGTCCTCGATGATGAGGATGTCCGTTGCCATGTCGGCCGCGAGTTCCCGGCCCGCCTCGTCGACGAGTTCACGAACGGTCTTCGTGTCGACATCAAGGATCTGGCTGACCTCTTCCTCTCCAAAGCCTTCAAGGCAGGACAGGAGGAAGGCCTGTCGGGGGAGCGGGGTGATCTGTCCGAGACGGACTTCCGCCGGCAGATCGCGCTGGATCTGCTCGCTGCGACCGTTCACCGACAGGGAATTCCAGATTCGCGTGAAGACCTGGAAGAGCTCGACCTTCACGTTTCCGGAAGGACCGATGGTCTCAGGCTCGCTGACGAGGGTTTCCAGGGTGGCGGCCACATAGGCGTCTCCAGCCATCTGGCTGCCTGTGAGAGCGCGTGCGTAGCGGCGAAGATACGGTAAATGCTGGACGACAAGCTGCGCTGTCGACATTCGCTTCCCCTTAACTGTGCTTTTGACTCGTTGTACCGACGGTCCATTCAACGTGGCAAAGCTGCAAAAGTTCCATGAATGGAACCGCGTGGAGTAACGAGCGTTATTGCTCGAAAACTAATATATGGATATTGCCAAGGTTGGCTATCCCTCTGAAGAATATGGGATGGCAAGGGGACGACGATGACGGTTGAAAAGGGGAAGAAGCTTGCTCGGTCCATTCTGGACATGTCCGTGAACGATAAGCTCACAGCCGATCCCAAACTCGACAGCGGCAGCCAGAAGCGCATCGGCGACCAGCTTCGCGCCATGTATGACGAGCTCATGCAGCAGCCTGTTCCTGACCGTTTCAAGGAACTGCTCGATCAACTGGACAGGAAGAATGGGGAAAGGGCGGGTCTCAATGACCCCAGAACCCGAACCAGAGTTACGAGAGGCACTTCTCGCGGCGGTTCCCAGCCTTCGGGCCTTCGCCATCTCGCTCTCGGGTCAGGTCGACAGGGCAGACGACCTGGTTCAGGATACCCTCCTCAGGGCTTTGGCCAATCTGCATCGATTCGAACCAGGGACGAATCTGAATGCTTGGCTCTTCACGATCCTGCGCAATCTCTTCCATTCCGAGTATCGCAAGCGCCGCCGTGAGGTCGAGGATCCGGACGGATCCTATACCGGGCGCCTCAAGGTGCAGCCCGAACAGGGCTCTCACCTGGATTTCGAGGATTTTCGCAGCGCGCTCGCCAAGCTCCCCTCCGACCAGCGTGAGGCATTGCTTCTGGTCGGCGCCTCCGGGTTTTCCTACGAGGAGGCCGCGCATATCTGCGGCTGCGCGGTCGGCACCATCAAGAGCCGCGTGAACCGCGCCCGCTTTCGTCTTGCCTCCCTGCTGAACGTCGAGGACATCGACGACCTGGGCCCCGACAGCATGACAAGGGCAGCCCTGCAGGGCTGAACGCCTGCCACGCCTTCCGCATCGTCAATGGCGCAAACGAAAACGCCGCCCTTGCGAGGCGGCGTTTGCGACCAGAATGCCTGTCGGCCTCACATGGGGCTTCGTCCGCGCAACAGGCCGATCACGGCCGAGATGGCGAAGAGGACGATCGCAACGAAGAAGATCAGCTTCGCGATCTCGACGGCTGTACCGGCAATGCCGCCGAAGCCGAACAGAGCTGCGACCAGGGCGATGATGAGAAAAGTGACTGCCCAACCGAGCATGGTGTTACCTCGCTAACTGTACAATCGACTACAAGCCGACGATGTTCAAACAACGCCAAGCGCGACTGTAGGGTTCCATTCCAGGAACCATGATCAACGGTTTCATCGATCGTTCAAAAGTATTCCTGCAGGCTTTCATTCACATGGAACTCGCCTTCGACCCATACGTTTTCCAGATCACTTGGGAGAGATGGTCAATGACTCGTTCAATTGCCCTTCGTGCATTTTGTATCTTTGCCGTTGTTACTGCTCTTGCGGCCATTACAGGCGCGGCCTCTCAGGTCGAAATCGCCGAAATACTTTTCCTGATTGGCGGCTCGCTTTCAGCCGTCATGCTTTTCTTTGCCTTGACGGCACCAACACGAAACCTCGTTCCGGTTCGTATCCGTCGCAGACGCTGATCAACCTTCGTTTTTGGAGAGGGCGGCTCTTTAGAGCCGCCCTTTTCGTTTCAAGCCTCCGTTGGATCGCCGCCATTCGGATGCAGGACCGAACCGGTGATGTAGGATGAATCCTCGCAGGCCAGGAACAGATAGGACGGCGCCACTTCGTTGGGCTGCCCGGGACGCCCCATGGGCGTGTTGGCTCCGAACTGCTTTACCTTCTCGGGCGGGAAGGTCGAGGGAATGAGCGGCGTCCAGATCGGCCCCGGCGCCACGCCGTTGACCCGGATCCCGTCGCTCGCAAGCTTCTGCGCCAGCGAGCGCGTGAATGCGACGATGGCGCCTTTGGTGGCGCTGTAATCAAGAAGATCCCCGCTGCCGCGATAGGCTGTCACCGACGTGGTGTTGATGATTGCGGACCCTTTCTTGAGGTGCGGCATGGCCGCCTGCACCATGTAGAAGTAACCGAAGATGTTGGTGCGGAAGGTGCGGTCGATCTGATCGGGCGTGATCTCGCCGATATCCTTTTTGGGGTGCTGTTCGGCCGCGTTGTTGACGAGCACGTCGAGTTTGCCGAAGCGCTGGATGGCCTGATCGACGGCAGAGCGGCAGAAGTCCGGATCGCCGACATCTCCGGCGATCGTCAGGCACAAGCGCCCTTCCCGCTCGACGAGACGCTTCGTCTCCTGCGCATCCTCGCCCTCGTTCAGATACAGAATGGCGAGATCGGCACCCTCGCGTGCAAAGAGAACGGCGGTCGCCCGCCCGATGCCGCTGTCGCCCCCGGTGATGAGGGCAACCTTCCCGTTCAATCGATCGCTGCCGGGATAGCGGGGTTCGTAATCGGGCCGCGGATTCATCTCGGTCTCGCGACCGGGCTGTTGGTCTTGGAGCTGAGGCGGCAGAGTCTGTTTTTCGTCGGAGCTCATGGCATCATCCCATACGAGATAAGGATGCGGACCTCCGGCCGGCCGGGATTGAGGACGAACCATGCACGACGAAGCCCGCGTTGATCCTCAACGCGGGCTTGAAACGCGTGTTCCTGGAAAAGGATCGTGCCTATTCCGCAGGATGCGGGCGCTCGGCGGTCGCAGGCGTCATCCGCAGCAGGTGGTAGAGGATGATGGCGCCGAAGGTTGCGGTGCCGATACCATCCAGGGTGAAGCCCGCGACGTTCAGCTTGAAGTTGCCGGCTCCCAGGACGAGCGCGACCGCCACCGTGATGAGATTGCGCGGGTTCGAGAAATCGACCCGGTTCTCGACCCAAATCCGACCTGCGGTGGCGGCGATGAGGCCGAACACCACGATGGACAAGCCGCCGAGCACAGGCCCCGGAATGGTGCCGATGAAGGCTCCGAACTTGGGCGACAAACCGAGAAGCAGCGCGAACCCGGCCGCGATGATGAAGACCAGCGTCGAGTAGATGCGGGTCACGGCCATCACGCCCATGTTCTCGGCATACGTCGTCATGCCCGTGCCGCCGGCGGAACCGGACAGCATGGTGGCAAGACCGTCGCCCATGAAGGCGCGGCCGAGATAGGGATCGAGGTTGCGGCCCGTCATGGCGCCGATGGCCTTGATGTGCCCGAGGTTCTCCGCCACGAGGATGATCGCGACGGGCGCGATGAGGCTGATCGCCCGTGCGTCGAAGACGGGGCTCTGGAAGGTCGGCAGGCCGAACCAGGCGGCCTGGCCGATCCTGGCGAAATCGATCGGCTGCCCGAGGCCCAGGACATTGGCGCAGATGTAGTAGATCAGGTAGCCGGCGGCGCCACCGATCAGCACGGGCAGACGGCGCATCGTTCCCGGCGCATAGACGGCGACGAGGCCCACCGCCACCACGGTGGCGAGCGCGATCCAGCGCGCGAAGTCACTGCCGGCCGCATTGTCAGGGGTGACGCCCGAGGCGCTGCTGATCGCGATGGGCGCGAGCACGAGGCCGATGGCGGCGACGATGGCGCCCGTGACCACCGGCGGCATCAGCCGCTCGATCCAGCGATGCCCCGCCATCTGTACGACGAGGCCGATCAGGAAATAGAGCGCACCCGCCGCGATGATGCCGCCAAGCGCCAGGGCAATGTTCGGGTTGGGGCTCCCCACGCTCGCGCCCGTGGCGACGAGGACGGGACCGATGAAGGCAAAGCTCGACCCGAGATAGCTTGGGACTCGGCCGCCCACGACGAAGAAGAAGATCAGCGTCGCCAGGCCGGAGAACAGGATCGAGACGTTGGGATCGAAGCCCATCAGGATCGGCGCCAGCACGGTCGCGCCGAACATGGCGACCACATGCTGCAGACCCACGACGATCATCTGGCCGGTCGGCAGCCGTTCGTCCGGCATGATGACGCCTTCGATCTTCAGGCTCCATCGCGGCAGGAAACTGTTGGTCATGAATACTCCCCCAAGCTTTGACTTTTCGACCTGCACCGTAGACCCACGGTCACGGGAATGGCTAGGTGTGAGAAGGACTTATTAACCGCCTCGAACGCCCGGATTCTGGACAAGTGCCCGTTCGGGAGCCACATCTTGGACGATCAGGATCGATGAGGATGACGATGCGCAAGGACCATGATGTGCCGGCTGGCACGGTGCACAGCCTCTGGCTCGACAGCCACTGCCTCAGGGACAACCTTCTCGGAGACCCGTCCTGCCGGCGGATCGATGTCTATGTGCCCGCAGGCCAGGACGGCCGGAACTTGCCCCTTTTGGTGGATCTCGTCGGCTACACGGCGGGCGGGCCTGCCCATACCAACTGGAAGAACTACGGCGAGAACGTGCCCGAGCGCCTCGACCGCCTGATCGGCACCGGCGCCATGCCGCCGGTCGTCGTGGCCTTTCCCGATTGCTTCACGCGCCTGGGCGGCAATCAATACGTGGACAGCACCGCCATGGGGCCGTGGGAGACCTTCCTCATCCGCGAGATGCTCCCCTTCGTCGAGGGCCGCTTCGGCTGCGGCGGGGACGGACGCCGGGGCGTGTTCGGCAAGAGCTCGGGCGGCTACGGCGCTATGGTCCATGCCCTGCGGCATGGCGGCTCGGTCTGGTCGGCAGCGGCCTCCCATTCAGGCGACGTGGGCTTCGAATACCTCTACCATCTCGGCGAGTTCGCCGGGGCGCTGCGCCACCTCGTCGACCACAACATGTCCATCGAAGCTTTCTTACGCAAATTCGAGGCCGGCCCGAAGGCGAAGGACAAGGATTGGCATGTGCTGATGCTGCTCGCCCAGGCCGCGACCTTCGATCCCGATCCGAGCCAGTTCTACGGCGTCCGCCTGCCGGTGGATCTGCAGACCTGCGAGGTCATCGAGGAGCGCTGGTCCAACTGGCTGCGCTGGGATCCACTGCGCATGGTCGATCAGGGCGAGCATCAGACAAACCTGCGCAAGCTGAAGGCCTTATTCATCGATTGCGGCGACATCGACCAGTACAACATGGTCTATGGGTCGCGGATCATGCACCGGAAGCTCGAGGCCGCAGGCATTCCTCACACCTATGAGGAATTCCACGACGACCATTCCTCGGTCGATTACCGCATGGACATCAGCCTACCGCTTCTCGCGAAGGCCCTTTCCTAAAGGGCAGCATCACGCCCCGCCTGGCTCATCCTCGGTCGGCAATTCACAGTGATTGTGAATATGGGTCGCCGCGAGCGCCGCATGGCCCATGCCGACCACGATCTGGTCGAGACCGCGGACGATGTCCCCGGCGGCATAAAGGCCTTTGATGGTCGTCTGGCAATGATTGTCGACGATCAGGCTTCCTGAGCGATCATGCTCGGCGCCAAGCGAGATCGCGAGGTCCGAGCGATATTTCAGCCCAAGCGCCGAATAGAGCACATCGAAGCGGTGCGCCTTGCCGCCCATATGCACGGCGGAAATCCGGTCGCCCTCCATGTCGAGCGACTCGACGGGGGTTTCCGCGATCCTGATGTCGTGCTCCTTGAGCTTCGCCCGCTGCTCAGGGCTCAGCTCCAGGGGTTGCCCCAACGTGAGCAGGGTCACGTCGCGGGAATAGGTGCGGGCGATGAAGACCGCCTCTCCTATCCCGTGGGAGCCATAAGCAATGACGGCGATCTTCCGATCCCGGGACTCGTAGCCGTCGCAGATCGGGCAATAGCGAACGAGGCCCCGCTGGACGGCATTGGGCACGTCCGGCAGATCTGGCTCGATATCGACGGAGCCTGTGGCCAGCACCACGCGTCGGGCCGCGATCTGATTCATGCCGCTATCGTTGTCCTCCACGACCCCGATGAAGTGGCCCGGCTGCTTGCGTAGACCCGTGACCCGTCCGGTCTGGATCGTGGCTCCATATTGCTCGAGATTGGCGCGGGCCCGTGCCAGGATATCCTTGCCGGAGATGCCTTCCGCGAATACCGGGATGTTGTGGCTGGTGGGGATCCAAGCCGCCCGGGACGTGCCGCTGTCTACCACCAGGAACCGGCGCTTGAAGCGGGCCAGATACAACGCCGTCGTCAGCCCCGCCGGCCCTCCTCCGATAATGAGGCAATCCAGGATATCCCCATTCGACCCCATTCCCACCCAACCCTCCTGACGAACACAGAAGTCACAACACACGAGAGTACGAAAAGATCGAAAATTGCTGAGCCGCACCAGTTCCAGCTTTCAGGTCATTTCCGTGGTCTAACCTCACACGATGCCGCGCATTTATTTGGCATCGTTCTGCCAAATCCGATTCATGGCCCCCGGGCGTTTGACCTGTAAGCGAATAGCCGCATCGCATCGGCTGGTGACAGCTGCAACGTTGATCCGATCAAAGGTCAATGAACCCATTTAAATGTTATATCACTGGCATGCCATTGGGGGAGCTCTGCCATGGCTGATGATCACGATTCGTCCAGCAACACCTCCTGCTCTCCTGCAGAACTCAGGTATGCCATTCGCTCGGCCCGGGCGGTTGTCGAGGCTTTGATCGCACGCGATGGCATGCCGCCGAAGAAGCGGCCCTCCGCACCTGCTGTGATTGCGATCTCTTGATCCACACGATCCGGGATTTGGCGCAATGGCTGCAGGATCCCTTCAACCAGCAGACCGTATGTTCGTTGCCGGTGGAGGTGGCTCGTCCCAAGCTATGCGATGAGCGAGGGTTGCGCTGGATGGGCCGGCGCCGAGCCTCCCGCACAGGGGACGAGCCATGCAGCAGAAGAGCAA
>NZ_VOSK01000289.1 GCF_009296175.1 Microvirga tunisiensis
AGAAAGGCGTCTGCCTCGAGCGCGTCAAGCGACCTGACCGATCGGATCCAGATCGGCGTTCAGGGAGAACCGCTCGAGCTGCACGGCATAAGCCGCTTCCAATCCTTTGAGCCGGACTTCGGGTTCGCCTGGAATGAGAAGATCGCTCAGTCCCAGAGCGCCAAGAGCCAAGAGAATCCTGTTCATCGCCGTCCTCCCTTTCGCCCGCATGGACAACTCAGGCATGAGGCAGAGACCACAAGGAAGGCCTTGTTGTACTCTTTTCCGGCGAGGCTGCTTAATCACTTGCGACAAACGCTTGGCATTTTTGGCGGACAGGATAGCGCAATTGCTTTTCCGCAGCTGAAAACGGCAATCGTCATCCGGCCGCGGCACCTTCTCGATTAATTGGGACTTACCCCCGACATTGTTGAACCGGCAGAAGGGCTTGTCGCTCAGTGCCGAACTTAGGACAGAAAACGCATCATCCGCCCTTCACAGCACCGGCCGTGAGGCCTGCCACGATCTGCCGCTGCGCGATGATGGTGAGTATGAGGACCGGCAAAGTCACGATCAGTGCCGCCGCAGCCAAAGGGCCCCAGCTCAATTGCTCGAAGGACAGCATGTTGTAGACCGCGACGGGCAGGGTACGAGTTTCCCGGCCTGCCAGCACGACGCCGAAGACGAAGTTGTTCCAGGAGAAAATCACTGCGAGGATGAACGCGACCGTGATGCCGGGCTTCGCGATGGGCAGGGCGACATAGCGAAAAACGTGCCAGCGGTTGGCACCATCGATGACGGCCGCCTCCTCGAGTTCGAGCGGAGTTGTCTCGAAATAGCCGATCATGATCCAGATGACGATCGGCACCGTGATCACAAGGTGAGCGATGATCTGCGGCAGGAGCGTGCCCATGAGCCCCAGCCACTGGAAGAGCAGGAAAAGTGGGATCAGATACGATAGGCCGGGGGTCATGCGGGCGATGAGCACGACTACGGCGGCCTTGGTCGCCCGCATGCGGGCAATGCCATAGCCGGCAGGCACGCCGATCAGGAGGGCGAGTCCGGTTGCGGCGCCGGTCACGATCAGGCTGTTGAGGAAGAAGAGGCCGAAGCGATTCGACTCGAACACGCCCGTATAGTTTTTCCAGGCGAACCGTTCGGGGATCAGGATCGGAGGATACGCGGCATTATCGACCTCGAATTTCAGCGAGAGCGAAATCATCCAAAGGAAGAATAGGATGGCCGGCGAGACCAGCACGAGACCGACGAACAGAAGACCGAGCGAATTGGCGGCTTTTCGGAGGTTCATGCTCAACCCTGAATGTCGATCCACTTCGTGCGCTGACGAAGATGGAGCATGAGAAGGGACAGGGCAATGACGAGGGCGAAGAACACGACTGCAATCGCCGATCCGTAGCCGACGTCGTAATAGGCGAATGCGACACTGTAGAGATAGAGATTGATGGTTTCCGATGCCGTGCCTGGTCCGCCCTGGGTAATGGCATAGATGATATCGAAGCTCTTCAAGGCATCGATAGTTCTGATGATCACGGCGACCATAAGGAACGGCGCGATCATCGGCAGCGTGATGTAGCGGAAGCGCTGCAGGACGTTTGCTCCGTCAATGGCGGCGCTTTCATAAGGCTCTATCGGAATGGCCGCGAGACCACCCAGGACGATCAGCATGACGAGCGGCGTCCACTGCCAGGTCTCGACCAGAACCAGCGACGGGATAACCGTGGAGGGATTGAAGACCCAGGCCTGCGGACCGATGCCGATCAGGGACAAAAGGTAGTTCAGCACCCCCAACTGCGGATGAAACATCATCGTCCACACCAATGCGACAGCCACGGGCGTGGCCATCATCGGCATGACGAACACGCCGCGCAGGACGCCCCGGAACGGCAGACGGGAGTTGAAGATGAGAGCCGCAAAGGTACCGAAGATCAGGGGCAGAACGACCGCCAGGAACGTGTAGACGAGCGTATGACCGACGGAGGTCAGGAAGCGCTCGTCCGACACGAGACGCATGTAGTTCGACATGCCGGTGAAGCGCCGGGCCCCACCGACCGTCCATTCTTGCAGGCTCATCCATACCGTGAACGCCCACGGGAACACGATCACCGATCCCACCACCGCCACGGCGGGAACGACGAAGGGCCAGTAGGAGCTTTTTGGGCGAGCGCCCGTCGTGGGCGCTGGCTCCGTCAGCGGGGCGGCCTGGCGTTCAGCGATGGTGGCCATGGACATGCTCCACCATGCCGATCTTCTTCCATCCGGCTCGCATCAAGCCTTCTCGCTTCGCTCGAGGATGGGCTTGAATTGCTCCGTCGCCTTTTTCATCTCGGCGGCCGGATCCCCTCCTCCCAGTAGATTCGTCAGCCCGATGCCGATGACATCGCGGAACTCGGTCACCGGTTGGATGACAGGAAGTCCGAGCTTGCTGATCTTGCCCGATTCCACCACTGCGTCGATCCAGGCCGGTGGCATCTTCACGCCCTTGCGAGTCTCAGGATCGTTGAGAATCGACTGGCGGAACGGAACGCCGCCACCCGCCTGCAGCAGGCGCGCGCCCATCAGCTTTGAGACGGCCCATTGGCAATAGAGATAGGCTGCTTCCTTGTTCTTGCTGGCAGCCGTGACGCCGATGCCATCGCCGAACGTCGCCGAGGCTTGCGCCTTCGGTCCACGCGGCATGACACCATATCCGACCTTGCCGACGACTCGCGATTTCTCCGGATCCTCGAGCGGAGGCGCAAAGCCGACGCCGTCGAGCCACATGCCGACCTTGCCCTGCAGGAAAGCCGATTGGCATTCCGACCAGTTGAAGCCGGCGACGCCCTGCGGTGCGGACTTGGTGAGAAGACGCTGATAGAGCTTCGCAGCCTCGATCGCCTCCGGTGAGTCGGTCATAAGATTGCCGCTGGCATCGACCGGATCGATGCCCTGGCCGAGAAGGAAGCTCGTCCAGACAGGAACATTGGCATTCTTCAAACCGCGGGCGACGAAGCCATAGGTCCCCTCCTTCGAATCCGTCAGCGCCTCCGCGGCCTTCACCATCTCGTCGAAGGTTTGCGGATAGGAGAGCCCCTTCTTCGCGAATAGTTCCTTGTTCCAGTACACCAGCCAGTAATCGACGGAGAACGGCAGCGACAGCATCTGCCCCTGCGGATTCTTCGCATAGAGCAAGCCCGCCTGAGAGAAATCGCTTTCGGTGAGGCTCGGATCCGTCAGTTCCGGATTCTTCATGAAGCCGCTGATGTCGGCCAGCCAATTGGCCTTCTCGAACTGGCGCTTCTGCACGTGGTAGCTGATATGAACCACGTCGAAGCTCGGGCTTCCCGAGTTGAGTTCGATCACGGCTTTCTGCCGCTGCTGCTGCTCCGGCGTCTGCTCGGATGAAACCTGAATTCCCGTCAGGTCAGTGAATTCCTTCTCGTATTTCTGGAGAACCTCGCCGCGCGGGCTCTTGATGAGGTTCACCCCGATCTTCGTGCCGGCGTACTTCTTCCAGTTCACATCCGCGAAGGCGGGCATCACGCCGCCGAAACCGTATGCGGCAGCCGCCGCCGTGCTTGCAAGAAATGTACGACGCGTAACCGATCCGACCATTGCCCGTTTCCTCCGTGATTTGATGTAACGGTCCTTTCGGACTCTTTTCGGTGCTTGCAACCGATTAAGCACCATGTAACATGTTAGTGTCAACACAACACTTGCTCGGCCAGCAGCCGAAGCTGTTATTGGAGGCTATCTTGTCGCTCAGCTTTGGCATCAGTCCCGCCCTCGTCACTCCCTTTCTCGAGGGAAAGGTGGATGTTCACCGCTTGGCGGCCCATGCCAAAGATTGCCTTGCCCGCGGCTGCCGGACGGCGACACTGTTCGGGACGACTGGCGAGGGCCCCTCCGTCGGAGCCGCCGAGCGCGAACGCGTCGCGAACGAGGTCGTAGGGCTCGGCATCCCGGCGGAAAAATTGGTGGAAGGCGTGATCGCCTGTTCGCCGGAGGAGGCTGCCTATAGCACAAGCCAAGCCTTGCGCCGCGGTGCCCATGCGGTCCTGCTGGCGCCGCCCTTCTACTTCCGCCCTGCCCCGGACGACGCTGTGTTCGACTGGTATTCGGCCGTGTTCGAGGCTGTCGGCAGCGATCTTCGAGATGTCATCCTCTATCATATTCCCGGCATGACCGGCGTACCCCTCTCCCACACGGTCATATCGCGCCTGAAGGATCGCTATCGCGGCGCCATCAGAGGCGTCAAAGACAGCGCGGGCGACGCCGAGGCGACATTCGCCCTGATCAAGGCCTTTCCGGATCTCGACATCCTTGTCGGCGATGAAACCTATCTCGGCCGGGCCTGCGCCGCGGGTGCCGCAGGATCCATCTGCGGAGTGGCCAACATCCTGCCCGAAGCCGTGATCGCCTTGGCGGAGAACGGACGAGACGATCCTCGCATCGTCGAACTGGTTCAGGAGATCGTCCGGCGCCCCGTCATCCCGATGGTGAAGGCGCTCGTCGCTCATGTGCGCAGAGATCCGGTTTGGGCGGCCGCAAGGCCTCCTCTTCCGACACTGGACGAACAGACCACGGCGCGAGCCGTATCACTGCTCGAGCCATTCGGAAATGTGACCAAGGCCGTCGCATGAGCATGGCCCGCCGAGCGCCCCGCTCGGAACTCAAGCTGCGCGAGCGGGCCTACGACGTCTTTACGGACCAGTTGTTGCGAAGCGAGATCAAGCCTGGCCAGTTTGTGACCCAGCGGGAATTGGTCTCCCTCACAGGGCAATCTCTCGGTGCGATCCGCGAGCTGATTCCCCGGCTGGAGGCGGAGGGGTTGATCGTGACCGTCCCGCAACGCGGATTGCAGATCCTGCCGCTCGACATCACGTTGATCCGCAATGCATTCCAGTTTCGGTTGATCCTCGAGCGCGAGGCGATCGCGTCCTTCAGCCAAGCGGCCAGCGAAGCGGCAATCGGACGGATCGAAGCTGCCCATCAGTCGATCGTGGCTTCCGCACAGGACGGTCTGACGGAACGCCTTGTCGCCGAGGCACAGCAGGTGGACCGCGAATTCCACGAGACGATCATCGACGAGCTGAACAACGACATCATCTCGAAGGCATACCGGGTGAACTGGATCAAGGTGCGCCTCATTCGCCAGAACGAGACGAGCCTCGACGAAGATCTCGTGATTCCCGTCATGCGCGAGCACCTCGCCATCATCGCGGCCATGAAGCGGCGGGATATCCCGGCCGCCGTGGAGGCCGCAATTTCTCACATCATGAATGCTCGGGCGCGGGCACTCAGGCTCGAGTGACAGCCTTCGCCCTCCCAATGCGCCGAGCGATGTTTTAGTCTGACTCGGGCCAGCGATCGACAGTTTCGGACGAAAGCGATGAACCAGAAGCCGGTGATCTGCCTCGGGTGCGCATTCTGGGATACTATCTTCAAGGTCGACCAAATCCCGGGCCATGGCGCCAAGGTGCTGCCGGAAAGGGCTGTCCAGGCGGCCTCAGGGATGGCCACAGCCGCGGCTGCCACCGTCGCTCGTCTGGGCGGCAACGTCGAACTCTGGGCACGCATAGGAGACGATCCCACCGGCGACAGCTTCCTGCGCGATTTGTCCAGTGAAACCGTGCGCATCGACCGGATTCGCAGGATCCCAGGCGCCCGCACCGCCTTCTCGACCATTCTCGTCGACAGTGTCGGCGAAAGACTGGTAGTACCGTACACCGATCCGTCACTCGATTCCGATCCGAGCTGGCTTCCGCTTCCCGAAGTGGCAGAAGCCGCTGCCGTTCTCGTCGACATGCGTTGGCTCGAAGGCGCAAGGGTGCTGCTTGCCGAAGCACGCCGCCATGGCGTTCCGTCGATTCTTGACGCGGATGTCGCGCCTCCCGAATCGCTCCGCGAGATGATTGGTCTTGCAGACCACGTTCTGTTTTCGGAGCCTGCTTTGCTTTCCGTTGCCGCGAGCGCCTCACCCAGAGAAGCATTGGTGGAAGTTGCAACCACTCTTGGAGCAGACGTTGTCGGAGTGACACTTGGATCGGCAGGAGCACTGATATGGCAGCGCCAGGCGGTGGAAGGCTCTATCTATGAGTTTCCAACCATCCCCATCCGCGCCGTAGACACCTTGAACGCCGGGGATGTCTGGCACGGCACCTACGCCTATGGTCTCGCCAACAACTGGACTCTGCCCGAGACCATTCAGATGGCCAACGTTGCGGCGGCCATGAAGTGCGAGCACTTCGGGGGACGCCTCGGCTCTCCTCGGCTCCCGGAACTGCTGGAACGAAGCCGCGCTGCGACTTAAGATTCGATCGAAGATCCTAAGGCGTTCCGGCGTTCCAGTTCGACGAGCAGCCCACTGTGATCGAGATCGCCTGCATTCTCGATAAGGCCTCGGAAGAGATCTGCCGTCAGAGCTGTATAGGGCAGAGAATCCAGATCGATGCGCTCCGCAGCATCCAACGCGTTGTCGAGATCCTTGAGATGCGTGACCGAGCGGCCTTTCGTGACGAAATCGCGCTCGACCATGCGCTGGCCGTGCAGTTCGAGGATGCGGCTTTCGGCAAAGCCTCCACGGAGAGCCTCTCGGACTTTGGCCGGATCGGCACCTCCCCGCTGCGCCAGCAGAAGCGACTCGGCAACGGCACCGATGGTGACGCCGACGATGATCTGGTTGGCAAGTTTCGCCAGTTGTCCTGCCCCATGCGGACCCACGTGAACGGGCCGGCCCATGATCGCCAGGATCGACTCGACACGGTCGAAAATATCGGACTCGCCGCCGGCCATGATCGCGAGGGTACCCTGCTCTGCCCCAAGCGTTCCGCCGGAAACGGGTGCATCGATGTGATGGACGCCGCGCTCCGCGAGGCGCTTCGCGTGCTCCTGTGCTTCAGCCGGCTTGATGGAACTCATGTCGACCAGGACAGCACCCGGCCGGAGGGATCCTGCCGCGCCTTGCAAGAACAGTACATCGGTGACGATTCTGCCGTTCTCCAGCATGAGGATGACGACATCTGCGTCAGCCACGGCTTCGGCGGCCGTATCCACGACACGGGCGCCAAAAGCGGAAAGCGCTTCAGCCTTCTCGCGGGAGCGGTTCCAGACCGTCAATGAATGGCCCGCATCGAGCAGTCGTTTCGCTTGGCGCGATCCCATGAGACCGATACCGAGGAACGCCACATTGACTGAAGTGGATGCCGCCATTGGATACTCCTTCAATGGGACCCGCCCGATCTCGAGCGGGCCTTTTGAACATGAGGCTTAGGCGACCGCTGATGAGGTTTTGGGCTTCACCAGGCGGCCGAGCACGGTGCTCAGAAGCGGACCGAGGGCGAGCGCGAGTCCGATCAGCATGAGCGTTGCGACAAGGCCGTTCGACCAGAAGATCGAGAGCGATCCTCGAGACATGATCATGGACTGCCGGAAAGCGTCCTCCGCCTTGTCTCCGAGCACCATCGCCAGAACGAGCGGCGCGATCGGATAATCCAGCTTCTTGAACAGATATCCCACCACGCCGAAGGCCAGGGCCAGCCAGAGATCGAACGGACGACCCGCGACCGTGTAGGCACCGATGAAGCATACGACCACGATGACGGGACCGATGATCGCGAAAGGAATGCGCAGGATCGAGGCGAAAAGCGGAATGGTAGCGAGCACCATGAGCACGGCGACGATGTTGCCGAGATACATGCTGGCGATCAGACCCCAGACAAAGTCCGTATCCATCCGAGCGGGGCCGCGGGATTTTGGGTGCCGCGCGTGGTAACGTCGGTTCATGGAGATCGATGAGGACAAGATCGACGATGCCGTTTTGGCGCTGTTATGGCTGACGCTGCATAACGAGCGTTGTGCCTGGAAGGGCTTCGACTGGGCAACGACGGATCGGCTTCACAAGAAGGGCTTGATCGGCGACCCAGTC
>NZ_VOSK01000028.1 GCF_009296175.1 Microvirga tunisiensis
TGCTCAAGGGCTTCAATCAGGCTTACAACAGGAGACGTCAGCGCGTGCTGAAGGGGCGAGCACCGGATGAGGTGGTGCGCAGCCGCCTGGCCGCCGAGCCGAAGCTCGCCAACCGCCGCTACAAGCCGCCCGATTCAGACGCGTTGCCGCCCGCCCTCCAGGTCATCGCTGCCGCCAAGGAGGTCTCGCATCCAGACAACTAGGCGACGGGGGCATCGACGGTACAAACGACTCCCGTTGGTGCAAATGTAATTTCCACTTGGCCATCCAGATCGTGTGCGAGGCTGCGCTCGATAAGGCGCGATCCGAAGCCTCGTCGGCGGGGAGCGACTACGGGCGGTCCTCCGACCTCAATCCAACTCAAGGTCAGCTGGGGCGGCATAGCCCCGTTTCTCACCTTCCATGACACCTCGATCGTGCCGGTCTTGTTCGATAGAGCACCGTACTTCACCGCGTTGGTTGCCAATTCATGCAGCGCCATCGCAAGAGCGAGCGACATGCGGGGCGTTACGCGCACGTGCGGACCCTTGATGTGAAATCGGCTCTCACCCGAGATCTGATAAGGCTCAAGAGCTTTTTCGACGACTTCCACCAAGTCGGCCCCGTCCCAGCTCTCGCGGGTGAGCACGTCGTGTGCCCGGGAGAGGGCGAGAAGCCGCCTCTCCAGCGCATCGCGCGCATCCTCCTTCGTCTCCGCCGTACGCAGAGTTTGGGCCGAGATGGATTGTACGGTCGCGAGCGTGTTCTTCACCCGGTGGTTCAACTCGTCGATGAGCAAACGTTGATGCTCGGCGGCGCGCTTTTCCTTGTCGAGACCGGCTCTCAGGCGCTCCTCGCCTTGATGGAGGTCCTCCAGCCGGGCTCGTGCCTCATATTGCCTTCGACGCCCCCGCAAAGCCGACCGCGCGACGCTCACCAATGTGCCGGGGTGGAAGGGGCGCTCCAGGAAGACGACGTTGCCAAGAATCTCGGAGAGACGTGCCAGGGCTGGATTGCGTTCAATTCCTCCGCCGCGAAGAGTGAGCAACACGAAAGCAAAGTCCGACCAGGGAGGCTGTTCCGAGAGCCAGCGGGAGAGGTCCTTCAGATCCGCCGTACGCAGAGACTCATCCGTGACGAGCGCGAAGCCTGCACCCTGCGCCATTTCACGCACGAGCGCCGGCATGTCAGGGCAGACCTCCGCCGCGATCTCCACACTCCTCAGAATGTCTGCCGCGATAGTCGCGTCCCGTCCATGAGGCGCCAGGATGATCGCGCGCTCCGAATGCGGGTGGAGAATGGCGTTCATGCTCAGCGGTCTTTGAGCAGCTGCGCGCGATGGCGGTCTGCAAAAACCGGCGTGCCTCGCAGAACGCCCTGGAAGCCCTCCAGAGGCTCCCCAAGGGCAATTCCCTTGCTGGTGATGCGCATCTCGCGAATGGTGTTCTCGTGTGAGCCGAACCGCTTCTTGATGATCGAAATCGCCCGCCGGACTTGCCCGAACGCCTCGAAGTAGCGCAGCAGGATCACTGTGTCGGCGAGATAGGTGACATCGACAGGGGACTTCATGTCGCCCACGAGCCCGTGCTGGGCAACGGTCAGGAAGGTCGAGACGCCCTGGCGGTTCAGGTATTGCAGCAGCTCATGGATGTGGAGTGTCAGAAACTGCTCTTCCGGCATGGCGGCCTGATAGCCGTTGAGGCCATCGATCACGACCGTTTTCACACCGTGACGATGAATCTTGGTGCGCACCCTTTCGGTGAATTCGCCGGGCGAGAGCTCTGCTGCGTCAACCTGCTCGATAAACAGATTGCCAGCAGCGCACAGTGCATCCAGGTCGATGCCGATCAATTTGGCCCGATCGATCAGGAGGCCGAGTTCCTCGTCGAAGATGAATAAAGCCGCCTTCTCGCCGCGTCCGGCCGCAGAGACGGCGAATTGCACGGTCAGGAGGGACTTGCCGGTCCCGGCAGGTCCCATCACCAATGTGCTCGAGCCCTGCTCGACGCCGCCGCCGAGGAGTGCGTCGAGCTCGCCGATTCCACTCGTGAGGACGTCGCGGGCAAAGCCTGTCTTATGCTCGCTGGAAACGAGACGCGGAAAGACCCGGACGCCGCCTTCCACGATGTTGAAGTCATGAAACCCGCCCCGGAACGACTGGCCGCGATACTTGACCACCCGCAGGCGGCGGCGCTCGGCGCCGTAATTCGGCGTGAGCTCCTCCAGGCGCACCACCCCGTGGGCGAGGCTGTGAACGGTCTTGTCGTTCACGTCCGTGGTCAGATCGTCCAGCAGGAGAACGGTCGCGCCCTGCCTGGCGAAGTAATGCTTCATCGCCAGGATCTGGCGGCGGTAGCGCAGGGAGCTTTGCGCCAGAAGGCGAATCTCCGACAGGCTGTCGATCACGATGCGGACCGGCTTGGTCCGGTCGATCGCGTCGAATACCGCCTTGGTGGTTTCGCCAAGCTCGAGATCGGACGAGTAGAGCAGGCTCTGCTGGTGCTCATCGTCGAGGAGGCTCTCCGGAGGGACGAGTTCGAATACATGAACTCCATCGCCAATGGCCCAGCCATGAGAGGCCGCGCCGTCGCGCAGCTCCTTCTCGGTCTCGGACATGGTGATGTAGAGGCCGATTTCTCCAGATTTTGCCCCTTCGAGCAAGAATTGGAGAGCGATGGTGGTCTTGCCAGTGCCCGGGCTG
This sequence comes from Microvirga tunisiensis, assembly GCF_009296175.1. Classification (GTDB taxonomy): domain Bacteria; phylum Pseudomonadota; class Alphaproteobacteria; order Rhizobiales; family Beijerinckiaceae; genus Microvirga; species Microvirga tunisiensis. The sequence goes on from NZ_VOSK01000028.1 coordinate 2,681, forward strand.
CCCTCCAGAAGGTAGACGTGCCCGGGCGACAGGCCTCCCACGAGGATGTCATCGAGACCCGCAACCCCGGTCCGTGCTTTGGGGATGGCCTGAGGCTTAGCGGTCATGGGGAAGTCCAATCTCAGCCTGAAGAGCGGCCGGAAGGGTGTGAGTTGGGATCAGCCCGAGCAAACCTGAGAGCGCCTGCTCCGCATGCCAGAGGTCATGCTGCTGCTGCCGCTCCAGCCAGAAGCGGGGCATCGTGCCCGAGAGACGGGCGAGGCGGGTCGCCATTTCAGGACTAACCGCAGCCTTGCCGGCAAGAATCCGGTGGAGCGTCTGGCGGGCGATGCGAAGCTCCCGTGCAGCCTGGCTGACGGACAGGCCAAGGCCGGGCAGGACTCGGTCGCGCAGGATCCAACCCGGATGGGGCGGAGCTACCGGGAGAGCCTCTCGGGAGCAGGGCATGGTCCTTACCTTGGTTAAGCCGACTGTAGCGTTATGGGTTACAGGTCAGGAAAGACAAGGGCTCGAGCAGACCTGAGTCCGGGTTATCGGTACGGTGGCCAGAGACAGCTGAGGGCAGCTCGGTCCCCATGAACGTCTTTAGAGATGGACCGTAGCTGCGCTGGCAGGCGGGGACTCCGGAAGACCCGGCCGATTGAATTAATCCCGATGATCTTAACCGATCTGTTCGAGAATAATCGCTCTGACTTCTTCTCGGGTAAGACTGGTTTGCTGTGGCTGCCACGTCGAGATGGACTTGCGTGGCTGCTTCTTCGGCGAGGGCTGAGAGAGCACCTTTACCGGCTTTGTATAGGGAATTGTGTACATAGTGTCCTTGAGCGACTTCGGCGGCGAGCCGTGCCACTGCTGTTGATTGTTGATGAAGTCGAGTGCAGAGCAAAACGACGGATCCACCGCGTAGTTCCACGCAGCGACCAAGCTTCAAAGGTGAGGAAAGCAGGCTCGGCGCTCAATCATGAGCTTCAGAGAGCAGGCCGAACGTATCGGTTGGATTGGTACAATATGAACTACTTTCCAGAGAATTACAAGACGGAACGGGAAAATAATGACAAAACCGCGAGATGAGAGCTATTGAGGAGTGCTGCTGGCCGACACTTCACTTCCAAAAAACCAGGATCGGACATATAGTTCTGGATTATGATCGCGATTGACCTGGAAAATTACTACGCAAACATGCCTTGTATTCGCCGCAAGTGGGCGCTAGATAACCCTCTATCGACATTTGGCCGGACAATCGGGCCGTTACGCCTTGGCCTTCCAGGCGCACGTTCAGACACTCTTCCAAACATCGAGGAACCCGAGCGTGAGGTCGTGCGAAGGCACGTCCTTTGCTCACGTGCACTTCTAGCCTAACCAAGGATACTCCCATGATTACGGGCACCGTTAAGTTCTACAACGATCAAAAAGGCTTCGGCTTCATCCAGCCGGACGATGGCAGCAAGGACGTGTTCGTCCACGCCACCGCGCTCGAGCGTGCCGGCATCCGCGGCCTGCGCGAAGGCCAGAAGGTGTCCTTCGACACCGCCGAAGACCGCCGCTCCGGCAAGGTCGCCGTCAACAACATCCAGGCCGACTGAGAATGCTAAGGCACTTCACATAAGTGCAGCCTATGGAGCCGCTCCCGGGTGGGGCGGCTTTTTCTTTTCAATGGCCAACGACCCAATGGCCGGACTGGTGAGAAAACGATGTATACGTTTCGAAAAACTCCCGCCAAATCGGTGATGTTCGTGGTGGACTATGACGATGCTCGCCGCGCTTATCTCTGGATCGACAATCCAGAAAAAGCCTCCAACACGCGCATTGTCGAAATGACGGCCCGGGCCCAACAGGAGCAGGGTACCCTTCCTGAAGGCACCATCACCAGCATCAGGCGTGTCCGATAACCGGCACAGGACAGGGTTGGCAGCTTCCATAAGATCGACAGGTGACATGAAGCAAAAAGATTTCGACGAGCGGCTCCAGGCTTCTCAGAGCGCGAAGGAGGCCATGATGGCAAAGTTCCGTCAGCGGCCCGGACCCGACGACCCGGCTGTTTCCGAACGGCGGGTGGCCCGGGCTGCTTTGAGCGCGGCGCGCGACGTTCGCGTGGCTGAACGCGAGACCAAGCGCCTTGCGGACGAAGCCGACCTCGCCACGAGGCGTGAGGCCCGTGCGGCGGATCAGGCGGCGCAAGAACAGCGCGCAGCAGCCGAAAAGGAAGCGAGCGATGTCCGACTCGAGGCGGAGCGTAAGGCGGCACGCGATGCTCGTTACGCTGCCCGCAAGGCACGAAAGTAACTGTGCCTGATCCAGTCTACCCAGCCGCGAGGAGATTTACTGATGTCTCATAAGTTCAAAGTCCGACAGATGGTTCGCTTGGCGCAGCCGGGATTCTCTGACGCCAGAACGAGCGCCGCCAGCATTTACGAGGTCGTGCGGCTTATGCCGGCTGACCAGAGCGGAGAGGTTTCATACCGGATTAAATCCGGAGTGATCGAGAGAGCGGTGCGCGAGAGCGAAATTCGGAGCACATAGCCCCTCTCAAGCGCATCGTTCGTCGATCCATCAACCATATCATGGCGGAATGACGCCATCGAATATAGAAGGGACATACCTTGCAAGTTCTAGTACGCGACAACAATGTCGATCAGGCTCTCAGAGTTCTCAAGAAAAAGATGCAGCGCGAAGGAATTTTTCGCGAGATGAAAGCGCGGAAGTCTTACGAGAAGCCCTCTGAGCGAAAGACCCGCGAGAAAGCGGAAGCGGTCCGCCGCAGCCGCAAACTGGCCCGCAAGCAGGCTATCCGAGAAGGATTGATTGCAGCTCCGAAGCCCAAGCCCCGTTTCGCCGGGCCGCGCAAGCCCGCTGCAGCTCCCAATACGGGCCCGCGCACCGAGGCGACAGAGGCGAAGGTCTAGCGGGATCAGAGCATCGGAGTCGCTCTCAGGCGGACAAGCGGCGCAGCATCGATCTGGCGCCGCTTCGTGCTCTGTACTCAAGCTGATCCAGCACAGTCACTCGGCAACCTGGACTATCTGCCGAGAGCACTGGATCAATGAGTTCTCATTCCTCATTCATATGGCAACCCACTTAAAGAAGTAACTTTGCCGTGCAGCGCGTCCGTTCAACTCTGTTCGATATTCTGCTGACCATCTGGACCGGCCTCTTCGCACCCGTTTTGGCAGTCTTGTGGCTGATTGGCTCTCCTGAGCGTGGAGTCCGGCTGACCTCCCGGTTGTGGGCTCGCGGTGTCCTCGTCGGCCTTAAATGGCTTGTCGGTCTGACCTACGCCGAACGGGGTCGGCACAACATTCCCGACGAACCATGCCTGATCATCGCCAACCACCAATCGACATGGGAGACTCTGGCGTTCCTGACGCTCTTCCCGGATGTGGCGATCATCGCAAAGCGGGAACTACTCACGATACCTGTCTTCTCGTGGTTCCTCCGCAAGTCGCCAATGATCCTGATCGATCGGGAGAGCGGCTCGAAAGCGGTCCGGAAGATGATCGACGAAAGCCAGGCGGCGCTTGCCGAAGGCCGCTCCGTGCTGATCTTTCCGGAAGGCACTCGAAAGTCGGCGTCCGTGCCAATCGAATTCAAGCGCGGGGTGGAGTTGCTCTATACAAGGCTCGGCCGGGTGGTACTGCCGGTGGCTTTGAATTCGGGCCTGTTCTGGGGTCCTGATCGTGCCTATAAACGGGCCGGCACGATTTCGGTCTCCTATCTCGATCCGATCGAGCCAGGGCTCTCGGGAAGCGAATTCACCCGTAAAGCGGAGCAACTCCTCGAAACCGAGAGGAGACAATCGTGGCTGCAGGCGGCGTGAAGCAGATTGCCATTGAGTCCGACAACCATGGGTGTTGTCGGACCTGCCAATGACCAGCGCAGTCGACCGGTTGCGAGACCGCCTTTGCCGATCCGGACCTAACGATCAGTCACCAACTCGATGACGGGTTCGAGGCTTGCATAGGGTAACGTGAACTTCTCGCCCCGAAAAAGCATCGGCACATCCTGCCCGCCTGCGAAACCAGACGTCAGCTTGCTACGAACCGTGAAGGTCTCACCCGCCTTAACAGTCCCCCAGGGCTCATCGAGATGGTCGATGACGCCAAGTTCGCTCAGCTTGGCCTCCACCGTTTGCGTTCGAACATAGGAAGGCAGTTGTCGGAGGCCGCTCTCGATATCATCGCGCACGGCGGCATAAGCTGGATTTCGAACCTTGTAGCGAAGCTCCGTATCTTCGGTAAACCGCCATACGGATCCCGTGACCATCTGTTGTTGCTTGGTGGGAGATTTCTTCTCAGGAGCATCGAGTTTCTTTCCAGCCTTGGCCCGAGCGGGAGCCTCTGCTGGCTGAAGACCGGCAATCAATGCCCATTTGGTCGACCATTCGACAGCCCGGTAATCACCTTTCGTCAAACGGTCCGCAAATTCCAGAATGTCAGGGTCGATGGGGCGCTTGCTACCACTAGCGAAATACCGCAGCCGCATCTCGTCAGGGAGAAGCAGGTAGAAACTATCACTCTTGACGTCCACGTCGAAGATTCTGGCGACCTTCACCACCTGATCGCGGGTGGACGGAGCCTCTACGCCATCGCCCGTCGGGTAAACTATGGTCCCTTTCGGAACCCGGACGTAGCCGTTCACTTGGATCTCCGACATTTCAATTGGGTCTTTCTTTCGTATGAAGCAGCGCTTTCGCAAGAAGCTGCAGGCAGCTAAAAATGGGAACGGCACCCGAAGGTGCCGTTTCTGTTGCTAGGCTATCCCGAGCCCCGGATGGTTACGCCGCGAGGCGCACCGCACCCATGTCAACGTTGTCGTTGGCATTTGTGAATTTGCACTGTTAAGGCCGTAGCTCAGCCTAATCGCAGCCTAGCCTTTATCGCGCCCAGTCGAACCCATGTCGCCCCCATCACAAACACACCGGGACAGCGGCCTGATCCCAATAAAAGACCGGTCGCCCAAAACCCGCCTTGCGGCACCTGGACGGCCGGTGTGTTTGTGGTGGAGGCGGCGGGAATCGAACCCGCGTCCTAAACGCCTATTCCACTCTGCCTCTACGATCATAGTCAGGCGAACCTGACATCCTTGATATAGGCATAACCTGACCTGATTTCCAGGCTTCATTGCGATTCCGCCTCCTGTATATGTCGAGAAACCGAAGCTGCCTGTAGAATCGCCTCTGTCATTGGCTGACAAGGATGTCGTCACTGCAACGTGTAGAGATAGGCCGCGACATGCCTCGCCTCGGCTCGGGAGATGCCAGTCACGGGCATGGCCGTCTTCGGATCGATGGAGCGTGGGTTCTCGATCCATTGAATGAGAGTATCCGGTGAGTTGGTGGCGACGCCTCCGATATAGACCCGAGCCGCAAATCCCTGGAGGCTTGGCCCCACCATGCCCTGAGCTCCGGGAACACCGGGGATGTTATGGCAGCCGGCACAGCCATAGCGCTTTGCAAGGCGACGCCCGAGGTCCGGGTCGCCCATGGTGAGAGCCGTCGCGCGGATGCGGGCATCCTGGTCGAACTTTACCTGATATCCCGCATAGATGCCTGTTCCAATCAGCAGAAGCAGAATGAGCACCAGATAGACCGAGCGAGAACGGAAGCGGGTCGGTTCGGCAATGCGCATTCCCCGCAGATGAGCATCAGGATTGAAGGGAGCACGTTGTCTTGGTCTGGAGCGCAATGTGGAGCCTGCGCGCGGGACGCCAAGAAGGAGCCCTGCCGCTCCGATGGCCAGTGTGGCTGCCAATGGTAGCAGGGCCCTAGCGCGCGGCATGAGCGTGCCTTCCTCTCTGTTGCCGAGGCCCAGAACGGGCAATCCACAAGCCGGCCAGGATCAGAGCCGCTCCGGCATAGACCATCCCGGCAGGGATCCACATGAAGAGGCCGGCAAGTTGCTGATCCTCAAGCGGGGTGAGCCCCCACTCCGCAGCCTGGGAGGTCTGTATCGGATAGATCGGCCTGCGGAAGAAAGCGAGCAGGATGCCGAGGAAGCCCGTATGAAGCGAGGTAATGAACAGGTAGAACACCGACGCTCCATAGGTACGCTCCCGTCCCATGAGGAGCGCACGCCAGAACAGAAGAGCCGTCACGAAGAAACTGAGATGCTGCAGCCAGTGGATCCAGGGATCAGCCAGAGCCGCCTCGTAAAGGCCTGGAGCATGCCAGATCCAGAGTGCCACTGCATGGAGCATGGTGGCGGTCAGAGGGGTGGTGAGCCAAAGCCATGCTCTTGCGATCCAAGGCGATTGCCCCCATCCGCCAATGCGGGAGCGGACGCGCCCTGGGAGCGCCCAGACCATAGCCACCGGGCGGCCTACGATGAGAAGCGGTGCCGCGGCCGTCATGAGGATCTCATGCTCGATCATATGAGCGACGAAGAGGCGCTCGCCCAGCCAGTGGAGCGGCGTAACGAGCGCGAGGACAAGCAGGAGCCAGCCGGAGGCGAAGCACAGAGCCTGCCATATCCTGACGCCCCGTCCGATGCCGGCCCGGCTCCAGAGCTGCACTGTTCCGATCATGTACAGCGAGCCCGAAACCGCGAGAGGAACGGTGACCCATGGGTTCCAGGTCCAGGTGGTGCTTGTGTCACTCCAATGCACATGGCCCGCATGGGCCTGCGCCTCGCTGGCCCACATGAGCAGCAGCAGGACGGCGGCCGCTCTCATCGCTCGCACCCATGAAAGACGAGCCCGGCTGCACCGTGGAGCAGAATGACGACTGTAAACAGAAGTGCGATGGCGATTCCCATGAGGGACATGAAGCGGTGCGGGCGGCCCGCCCCGGTGGAGTCTGGCATCGGTGTCGGTGCCGCACTGGCATAGCCGCGCCACGACAGGAAGCCGCCAAAGAGACTCAGGGCCGCCATGGCAAGGGCGAAGATGGGAATGAGCGGCATCTGATGGGCGCAGACCCACGGCACTGCAGCGTAGTTGAACTGCGTGTCGATGAGCCATGACACCGGTCCGACATAGATGCCTGCGGATGGAACGCCTCGGGAGAGCCATGCCGCCATGATCTCACCACCACCTTGGGAACCAATAGATGACCACGTAGATCGGCAGCCATGAGGCGACGACGAAATACCAGTAGAACGCGTTGTCACCCACGTCGGAAAAGCGCTTGCCATGGCCGTGGCGGGTGAACATCAGCACCGTAAGAACAATGGTGTCACCCAGATCCGTGAGAAGGTGCAGTGTGTGCAGGCCGAGAAGGAGCCAAACCACGGATCCGTAAGCATTCTGGTCCCAGCGCACGTGAAGCGTGCCGAACTCGAACACGCGGATACCCAGCAGGGCGACGCCGATCAGGCTCATGAGCACGAGATTGCGGCGGGTTCGCGCAAGGCCCTCCCGCTCCCCATCCCTCTTGGCGCGTTGGTTCGGCCAGATGCTGATGAGCAGGAGGGTAGTAAAGATGCTCGACCAGAGGAGATCGGGCGGCGGCGCACTCAGCGGCCAGTTTCCATTGATGAAGACGAGATAGAAATACATACCCACAGCAAGGGCAAAGCCCATGCCTTCGGCCGCGGCGAAGCCCACCGTTCCCCACCAAATCGGGCTGCGTGGGCCATATGCATAGCCCGGCATCTGCCTGGCGTTCAGCACGACCCGATGCGGCAGCATGTTACTGCTAGAGTGAGAGCCCAGGGTCATCTCTCGTCCTCCATGCTTGGCTTTGGCCAGAACCAGCCCATGAGAGCGACGGCAAGCGGAATGCTGCCCCACACCAACGCCCAAGGGGTGAACATGGAGCCGACAAAGAGGATCGTCGTCGCAATCGCCGCCATGAAGGGCCAGATCGAAGGCTCGGGCGAGGTTTCCCTCAGATCCGCCCTCCCATGCGTAATCGTCGAGACGATCTGTTCCCGGTTTTCGACGCTCAATCCTGCCACGACGGGCAGGCTGTCGCGGTTGGCCCAGAGCGGCTCGCGATTCGTCACGACGGGAATGCGATCAAAGTTCTGCGGCATGGGCGGCGACGCTGTCGCCCATTCGAGTGTCCCGGCCTCCCAGGGGTTAGCGCCTGCCAAGGGACCGCGGCGAGCGCTGGACACGATGTTGTAGAGGAAGAGGACGAAACTCCCGAAAAACAGGACCGCGCCGATGGACGAGACGAGGTTCAGGTTCGCCCAGCCCATCTCCGGCAGATAGGTATAGACCCGACGCGGCATGCCCATCAGTCCCGTGATGTGCATGGGGAAGAAGGTGACGTTGAACCCGATAAAGGCGAGCCAGAAGTGCCATTTGCCCAGCCGCTCGCTCATCATGCGACCGGTGAATTTCGGGAACCAATAATACACCGCGGCGATCAGCGGAAACACGTTGCCGCCGATCAGCACATAGTGGAAATGGGCAACCACGAAGAAGGTGTCATGGACCTGGGTATCGAGCGGCACGGAGGCAAGCATGATCCCCGACAATCCGCCGGCCACGAAGATGAAGAAGAAGCCGATGATGAAGAGCAGCGGCGTGCGGAATACCGGCCGGCCGTCCCAAAGAGTCGCGATCCAGCAGAAGATCTGAATGCCGTTCGGGATGGCGATCAGCATGCTCGAGGCCGTGAAGAAGCTGGCGCCGAGTTGCGGAAGGCCGGTGGTGAACATGTGATGCACCCATAGGCCGAAGGACAGGAACCCGGTTGCGATGAGCGACAGCACGAGGGCGATGTAGCCGAAGGCCTGACGGCGGGCGAAGGTGACCACGATGGCCGATACCCAGCCTGTGGCCGGCAGAAAGATGATATAGACCTCCGGATGTCCGAAGAACCAGAACAGGTGCTGATAGAGCAGCGCGTCGCCGCCTTCCGCCGGATTGAAGAAATGCGTGCCGACGAGACGGTCCATCATCAGTGTGGCCGAGGCCGTGACCACCGCCGGCAGTGCGAAGATGATGACGAAGGAATTGACGAGTTCCGCCCAGACGAAGAGCGGAATACGATCCAGCGTCATGCCCGGCGCGCGCAGCTTGAAGACCGTCACGATGACGGAGATCGCCACCGCGATGCCCGATACTTCCGTGAAGGTGATCATCTGCGCCCAGAAGTCCGCCCGTTTGCCCGGCGAGAATTCCGGACCCGAGAGCGGAACATAGGCGAACCAACCGACATCCGGCCCGATGTTGAGCATGAAGGCGACCCAGATCATGAGGCCGCCGAAGAGATAGACGTAATACGAATAGGCATTCAGGCGGGGGAAGGCGATGTTGCGGGTGCCCACCATGAGCGGCACGAGATAGACAGCGAAGGCTTCGCCGATCGGCACGCCGAAGAGAAACATCATCGTGGTGCCGTGCATGGTGAAGAGCTGGTTGTAGAGGTCCGGCCCGATCAACCTGTTCTCGGGAAGGGCCAACTGCATGCGCATGGCAACAGCGGACAGGCCCCCTAGAAACAGGAAGATGATGGCCGTGACGATGAAGCGGCGGCCTATGATCTTATGATCCACGGTGGACAGGGTGCCGATGAGACCCTTGTCCGTGCCCCAGGTCTTGGCCAGACGAGCCGTCAGTTCAGGACCGTCCACCTGATCGTCGCGCAACTCGTCGGGGCTCGGAGGCGCATCCGCTTCGCTCTGGATGCCCGGGACACCACCACGCTCCCCTGTCGCGAGACGCGAGACTTCAGGAACGGCATCGAGGTCGTGGGATGTGATCGCCCGAGTCACTTCAACCCCTCCAGATAAGTTGCGAGAGGCTGAACCTCATCCGGTTCGAGCTGGATCGTCGGCATGTTCACCCCGGGCTTGATGCCATGAGGATCAACGATCCAGGCCGCGATGTTTCCCCGCGTCGTCTCCAGGGTCCCGGCCCCGATGTACCGCCGGCTTCCCACATGGGTGAGGTCCGGAGCGACCTTGCCGCCGGCATCCGTGCCGCGGATCTGGTGGCACATGACGCAGGGCTTGGAGAGAAGGATCTCCATGCCGCGCTGACGCTCGTCATCGTTTGGCGGAATGGCAGAAGAGATTTGGTGTTCCCGCCAGCGCTCGAAATCCTCTTTGCTCTCCGCAATCACGAGCAAACCCATATGGGCATGCTGAAGACCGCAATATTCCGCACATTGTCCGCGATACACGCCAGGACGATCCGCCTGAATCTGAATTAGGTTTTGACGCCCGGTGATCGCGTCCATCTTTCCGGTGAGGCTCGGGACCCAGAAAGAGTGGATCACATCGGATGATTCAAGCTTGATCAGCACCGGCTCGCCGACCGGAATGTGGATTTCGTTGGCCGTGGTGAAGACGCGGTTCGGCTGGGGGTCTTCGTAGGTGACCTCCCACCACCATTGCTGCCCGGTGACCAGCAGCGTCAACGCTCCGTCCTTGTGGGCGAACAGCACCTTCTGAGCCGCATAGCTTAGGCCCGTCAGGGAAACGACCGTCACAAGCGTCAGACCGATGGCAACGGAGATCGTGATGGTCATCCGCCGTTCGGTTCGGGGATCCGTCGCCAGCGGATCCGTGTCGGCGGGGCGCCTCCTGCGCAGTGCGAGGAGGAGAGTGATCATGGTCAGGACCCAGACCGTAGCCAGAACGGCGACGAAGATCCAGAACATGTCGGCAAGCGAGCGCGCCGACGGCCCATGTGCGTCGAGTGCCGATTGCCAGCCCTGACAGCCTCCGAGAGGCAGAGCGGCGAACAGTGCGAATGGGCCGACCCTTCTCATGCCCGCCTCACTGCGGCATCTGAGCGGAAGGTGGAATCTGCCCTCCGTCGATCACTTCGCCCGGGGGCCTGCGTTGCTCGGCCGGGACAGAACTCATGTCATCCCTGCGGCTCGGAGCTGCCGGCTTCGGCACATTGCGCCCCATCGAGCGGATATATGCCGCAATCTGCCAGATCTGATCGTCGGGGATCTTACCCCGGAACGACGGCATGCCGTTCGGCCGGCCCTCACGGATCGTCTGCACGATGTTCTCGATCTGCCCGCCATAGATCCAGCGATCATCCATGAGCGCGGGCCCGGAATCACCGCCCCCATTGGCATGGCAGCCGTTGCAGTTGAACCACGTGTAGAGCCGCTGACCCTGAGAGATGTGATAGGCGTTCTCCTCGTATTGCTGACCCAGCCCCGATCGTTGTTCGCTCGGGCTGCCAGGCCCGGCGGACAGAGGCGAGAGCGCAATCTTTTCGTTCGTCTCGGCTGTGACCGGATTGGAGCGGTATTCACGATCCTCCCTCTCGCAGGCGGCGAGGCTGAAAGCAGCGAGGGACAGGATCAGGAGCCATCTCATGGTACGCGCCCCGCCTGTTTCAGGCCTGTGTCAAGACGCGGAACCCCATAAGCTGCAAGGATCGCATCCACTTCCGGCAGCCGCCGGGCAAGCGCCGCATCGACCTCCTGGCGCAACGTATCATTCTCTTTCCTCACAGCCATGGATATATCGAAGATCATAGGCAGCTGCGGGCCGTCGAAGATCGGCCGCACGGGCGTCACTTTGAGCGGAACGCCCTCGCGCTCTGCGAAATAGCCGCCAAAGGGCCCCCAGACGATGGCCACATCGATCTCGCCTTTTCCTAACGCCTCGATAATTCGCGCTGGGGGGTTGGGATCGTTGTAGTCTCCATAAATCATGAATCCGCGCACGTTATCGATGATGCCACGGCGGGACAGCGCATGGGCGGGAGGCGTGTTCGAGCCATCGTCGCCGATGAGGTGAACGCCGATCTTCACCTGATGGAGAACCGGATCGTTGAAGGATTGAACGTCGGGACCGTCGGTCCGAGTCACAAAGACATACGACGAGCGGTAATAGGGCGTGGTCGTACGCACGCCTTCGAGATTGGCAGGAAGGCCCGTCACCAGATCGCAGGTCTCAGCCTTGAGCGTGTTGCGGAGGAAGCCCCGGCGCTGCGCCCACCAAGTGTAGCGAATCTCCGCATTGAGTTCTTGTGCAACCAAGGAGACGATCTTGTTCTCGAACCCCTCGCCCGCTTCATTGGAGAACGGCAGGTTGTTGGGATCGGCGCAGACGCGAAGCTCGCGCGCCTGAACGCCGCTGGCGATCACCAGCAGACCGGCAAAAGCCGCCCCCCTAAGGAAGCTTGAACACATAGAGCGTTCCTCCCTTGGTGGTGACGTTCTTGAGCTCCCGCATGGCATTGACAAACCCCTTGGCCGCCGAGCCATCACGAGGGTCGAGATCATTGGAGACGATGGCTCCAGCCCAGCCGCCGACGCCGGAGAGAATGGCGACGTATTGCTTGCCGTCAGGCCCGCGATAGGTGGTCGGTTGGCCGATGATCCCGGAATCGAGTTTGAACTGCCAGAGCACTTCGCCCGACCGGGCGTGAACGGCTTTGAACCACCCATCCATGGTGCCGTAGAAGACGACATCGCCCGCGGTTGCGAGCGCGCCGCTCCAGAGCGGAAAGCGCTCATTGATGGTCCAGAGTTCCTTGCCTTCCCTGAGGTCCCAGGCGGTGAACTCGCCCATGTGGCCACCGGGGCCGGGATACATGCGGACTTCGGCGCCCACATAAGGCGTGCCGGCGATGTAGTTCGGCTCGACACTCTCCCAATCCATACACATGTTCATGTGGGGGATGTAGAGTAGACCGGTTTTGTGGGAGAATGCGCTCGGGTTCCAGTCCTTCGCGCCAGGCGCGGTCGGGCAGATGTCGCGCACTACGCGATTGTTCACCGGCTCCTTCTCGGAATTGTACTGGATGCGCCCTGATTTGAGGTCGACGCCCGTTACGGCGGTCAAGGCATGGAACGGCTTTGCGGACAGTACCTCTCCTGTTGCCCGGTCGATGACATAGAGGAAGCCTGTCCGTCCCGGATGGACGAGCACCTTGCGGGGCTTTCCCTCCCAGTCCATGTCGAGCAGGATCAACTCGTTGATGTTATCCCAGTCATGAAGATCGTGCGGGGCTGTCTGGTAGAACCATCGGGCCTCGCCCGTATCAGCATCGCGGGCGAAGATGCCGGCGGTCCACTTGTTGTCACCGGGGCGCTGGTTGGGGTTCCAAGGACCTGGATTACCGGTCCCGTGATAGAGAAGGTTGAGATCTGGATCGTATGATAGCCATCCCCAGACCGTTCCCCCGCCCTGCTGCCAGGCATCCGCCGGCCAGGTGGTCACGCCGAGATCCTTGCCTTTGTCACTGTCGTAGAAAGGCTTGAAGTTCGGACCGATCTTCACGTCCTGGTCCGGACCGGTGTTGTACGCCTTCCAGACGCTCTGCCCGGAATTGATATCGAGAGCCTGGATCCAGCCCCTCACCCCGTACTCGCCACCCGAGATGCCGACGAACACCTTATCTTTCACGACCAAGGGTGCCATCGTCATGGTCTCACCCCGGTTGATGTCACCGAGCTTCGTCTTCCAGACCTCCTCCCCCGTCTCCGCATCCACCGCCACCACATGGGCATCCAGGGTCGTGAAGAAGATCCGACCGTTGGCAAAGGTGGGACCACGGTTGACCACGTCGCAGCAGGCCACACCCTGCGCGGCCGCGGCCGGCTTCGGGTTGTACTGCCACTTCATTGGGGCGCCGGGCTGTGTCAGGTCGAGAGCATAGAGGATGTTTGGATAGGGAGAGAGCACGTACATCGTGCCGCCGATGACGAGCGGCGCAGATTCTTGCCCTTTGTTGACCCCGGTCGAGAAAGTGAAGGCCACCTGAAGGTTTTTGACAGTCTCGGCGTTGATCTCGGACAGATCGCTGTAGCGCGTGGAAGCATAGTTCTTCTGTGGAATCGTCCATTGCCCATCCTCGGGTGCCGAGGCAAAGGACGGCGCAGAAGGCTGAGGCGGCGCCGATTGGGCCAGAATCGGGGAACTAGGCTGAAAGATCAGCGAAATGGCCAGAACGAGGGCAAGACGAGCTCCACCCAAGATAGGTTCTCCGGAACACTTGGACGCACCGCATCAGCAGCGGCTCGACTCTAACCGTTCAGCTTTTGCTATGTTCCCGAAAATGTGATCCTGACCTTAGAATCTTGTCGAAATTGAAACAGATTTGGACGATTTGGTCGTGCTGTTGTGGAATGGCGTGTCCATCGGCAAAAGAGGACAAGACAAACGCCTCTCGTAGCCGATAGGGTATCGGAAACGATACGCTGGGGTATAGCTATGGCCGGACGCGGCCTTCATCACGTCACGCTGATATCGAGCGACGCTGAGCGGAGCTGCCGCTTCTACGCGTGTTTCCTCGGAATGAGGCTCGTGAAGCGGACCGTCTCTCACGAGGATCCGGGCACATTCCACCTCTGCTTCGGGGACGAAGCCGGTCGGCCTGGCACGTTGTTCACCTTGTTTCCATGGCAGCGCGTGCCTCGTGGGAGGCGCGGGGCTTGCGAAGCATGGCAGACATCGTTCCGCATTCCATCGGGCTCTCTGGACTGGTGGTCGCGGCGCCTCAGTGAGGCAGATGTTCCCCATCGTTTGGATCAGACGGCGTTTGGCGAAAATTGCTTGACCTTTGAAGATCCGGACGGGGCAATGCTTGCTCTCGTGGAGGCAAATCCATTCACTCAGCCCGCAGTTTGGAATTCATCTGAAGTTCCGGCCGCCCATGCTCTCCAGGGACTTCACGATCTTGTGTTGAAAGTGCGCGAGGCTGATCCGCTGAGCGAGTTGTTTCGGGAGGTCCTAGGCTTTACCGAAATAGGCCGTAACGGCAAACTCGTTCGGCTCGCAACCCATGATGGAGCGGGCGGCACCATCACGCTGGACGAAACAGGGCGCCTCGCACGGGGGCAGCTTGGAGCAGGAAGCATTCATCATGTTGCAATCCGCGCGCGTGACGCTGCAGACCAGGATGCTCTGGTTCAAGCACTTCATGATCGGTACGGGATTGTCACGACGGAGCCCAAGGACCGGATCTATTACCGATCCGTCAATTTTCGATCGACCTGCGGTCTTCTCCTGGAGATTGCGACGGATGGACCGGGCGTCGACGTGGATGAGAGCTTCGAGGCGCTGGGTATGGGCTTGAAGCTGCCTTCCTCCCTTGAGGAGCGACGGGGCGAGCTTGAACTGCTCCTGCCTTCGCTGCCGATCCCGACATGCAATAGACATGTATTTGAGGAGATAACATAAGCGCCAACACCTCCGTCGTGCAGAAAGCGTGGGCTGCGGCGGGTCCAAAAAGAAGGCCACGGCTCCAATCGATTGAAGCGAGTTGACATGACAACCGTTCAGGAAAACACACAATCCGGGTTGTTCGGCCAACGGCTTGGAAACCATCTTGAGATGGTCAGTCAGAGCATTCTACACGTCTCGAAGAAGGATCGTCTTTCACTCGCCGTGACTCGGCTGACCTGTACCCGTCGGGATCGGGACAGAACAGCCTCGATCGAGCCCGAGACGGCGTTCAGTGTTACCTACAAACTGAATGACGTTGAAGAGCACGAGTTCTGGTCGGAAGGTCGCATGCGGTATGCGCGAGGCTTCGGGGCAGGGACGGTGAACGCCATCGATCTCTCGGAGGATCCCCGAAGTCGCGTCCGTGGGCCATTTGATACGTTACAATTCTACCTGCGTAAGGAGGCGTTGGACGAACTGGCCTACGAGCGCGGGGCTTCGCCTGTCTCGGCTCTGCGCTCGTCACCGGATGCTAAGGACCCAATCCTCGGCGCAATGTGCGGGTTCCTCCTGTCGACGCCGCCGGAACTGGCTCAAACCAATCAGCTTTTCGTCGATCAGATGGCGCTGAGCCTGCTGACCTACTTCGCTGAAGGTTATGGGGGCATGCATATTCCCCCGATCACTACCAGTGGCGGCCTCGCGCCATGGCAGGAGCGCCGCGCCAAGGAGATCATGCATTCTCGTCTTGCAGCTCGCCTTGCAATTGCCGATATCGCGCGTGAATGCCGTCTCACACCTAGTTATTTTGCCAAGGCCTTCCGCCGCACGACGGGAATGAGCCCGCACCAGTATTTGACACATATTCGCGTGCAAGAGGCCAAGAGCCTTCTCTTGTCCTCAACCTTGCCTTTGGCCGACATTGCACTCATCGGTGGTTTCGGAGATCAGAGCTATTTCACTCGCGTCTTCACCCGCTCCGTTGGCGCGAGCCCTGGCGTTTGGCGAAGGGCGATGCTCCGCTAACTGCATATGATGCAGACATCTGATCCCGGAACCGGCGGTAAGGTCATGCGATCGCGAAGACAGCCCTGCCAGCTATGTCCGCTGAGGTTCGGATTGCGAATCTAACGTCAAGCTCTGGCGTAGAGCGGAAGGGGAGATCGTCAGCATCTTGCACGGCGAGCAGGCCCTTGAACGACCGTTCTCATGGACTGCTTTGGACTTAGTGCCGGTATGCCGAAGATTTGACGATCAAAAACGCCGACTGAGAAAATCAACAAGGGAGCTTTTGTGCCTGTCGCTTGTCGTAAAACTCCTGAAAAGCAATGCAAGTTCGGAACTAAGTTGAAGCTTGACCGTTGATTTGGGCCATTGCTTGTCAGAGTTCGGCCATGTGTCTCAGAATTGCTTGGTTCATCCTTGGCCTGATCGTCTTAGGACCTGCGCAGGCTCAAGATGACCGCGGGCTTAGAGTCGGCCTGCTCAGGTTCGGAACCGTCGCTTGGGAGATCGATACCCTCCGCCATCACGGACTCGACAGAAAGCACGGGATCACCGTCGTGCCGATCGAGTTCGCCTCCAACGAAGCGGCCAAGGTGGCGCTGCAAGCGGGCGCGGTGGACATGATTGTCACGGACTGGCCTTGGGTTGCTCGCCAGCGGAGTGAGGGGGCTGATTTCAGTTTTGTCCCCTATTCGAGAGCCGTAGGCGCACTCATGGTGCCGACCGCTTCCAACATCGGCAGTCTCAGCGATCTCAAAGGCAAGCGGATCGGGGTTGCAGGCGGACCTCTCGACAAAAGCTGGCTGCTTCTCCGGGCCTATGCACAGAAGGAATTGGGAATCGATTTTGCGGGGGCAGTCGAGCCTGTCTTTGGAGCCCCGCCACTTCTCAACGAGGAACTGGCGCACGGTCGCATCGATGCCGTTCTCACCTATTGGCATTATGCCGCTCGCTTGGAGGCCAGCGGCGCCAGAGTTTTCCTGTCCGTCACCGACATGATCCGCTGCCTTGGTATCGATAGTCACGTGCCGATGCTCGGTTATGCCTTTCGGGAGGAGTGGGCCGAGCGTGAAGGCACCGCCGTGCAGGGCTTTATAGGGTCCTCCCGTGGCGCAAAAGCGCTACTTGCAAGCTCAAAGGAGGAATGGATCCGCCTCGCGCCCCTCATCGGGACGCACGATCCGGCGGTGCTGGGCGCGCTCCAAGCCGGATTTCGCGTTGGTACTCCGGATCGATGGTCCGAGGCCGAGCGGCAGGCGGCGTCCGATCGCTATGCTATCCTGGTCAGGATCGGAGGCGACAAGCTTGTCGGCTCGGCAAAGGTCCTCGACGTGAAGACCTTTTGGCCCCCTGTCTCCTATTGAGGCTGTCGATGCGTGCTGCTGGCGCCGAGCGCAAGGGGACATGGCAGGAGATTGCCTCTATCCTGCTGCTCCTCAGCCTATGGCAGATCGGGGCAGGGCTTGCCGAGAGCAGGCTCTTCCCTGGGCCTCTCATGGTGCTGCAGAGCCTCATGCATGAGGCCATCGGCGGGCCCTTGTTCCATCACCTCGGCATCACCCTAGCGCGGGTTGGCATCAGCTTCGTCATCGCGATGGTCGTCGGCACGGCGCTTGGAATTGCCCTCGGCCGTCTGCAATGGCTCGACCGTTGGCTCAATCCCTGGCTCGTCATCCTGCTCAACCTGCCGGCGCTCGTGGTCATCATCCTGACCTATGTCTGGCTTGGTCTGATAGAGACTGCACTTCTGGTGGCGGTGGCCCTCAACAAGATCCCCAATGTCGCTGTCACGCTTCGGGAGGGCGCGAGAGCCCTCGACCGGGACTATACGGACGTTGCGCAGGTCTACCGCTTCGGCCTCTGGACGACGCTTCGCGAAGTGATCGTCCCACAACTGGCGCCTTACCTTCTGGCTGCCGCGCGCAACGGGCTCGCACTTGTCTGGAAGATCGTTCTTGTGGTCGAACTGCTCGGACGCTCCAATGGGATCGGCTTTCAACTGCAGAGCTATTTTCAGCTCTTCGACGTGCCGCGGGTCATGGCCTATGCGGCGGCCTTCGTCCTTTGTGCTCTGCTCATCGAAATCGTGCTGTTCGCGCCGCTCGAACGCCGGTCAGGACAGTGGCGGCGATGACGATGCAGATCACGATCAAGCAAAAAGTCTATCCAGCCCAAGGAGGTGCTCCGGCTCGGGTGTTGTTCGAAAACCTGTCCTTCGATCTGGCCGATGGCGAGGTTTGTGCCATCGTAGGGCCATCCGGCATCGGCAAATCCAGCCTCCTGCAGATCGTAGCCGGGCTGGATACAGACTTCGACGGATCTATCACGGGATTGCGGCAGCCTGTCGGCTATCTCTTTCAGACGCCCCGTCTTCTCCCTTGGCGGACAGCTCGCCGGAATCTGGAGCTTGTGATTCCGGACCGACCCGGAAGAGCTGTGGAATGGCTGGCCCAGGTCGGTTTGGCTGGGTCGGAGGACGCCTATCCGCAACGGCTTTCGCTGGGGATGGCGCGACGCGTAGCCCTGGCCCGGGCACTGACGATTGAACCGAAACTACTCCTGCTGGACGAGCCCTTTGCACTTCTCGACGAGGAGACATCTCGTGAGATGCAGGATCTCGTGGCAATCCATGTCCGGAAGCTGTGTCCGACGACGCTCCTTGTCACGCATCATTGGCACGAGGCGGCTGCTCTCGCCCAGCGCGTGATCACATTGGGTGGTTCTCCGACTCGGATCGTGGATGACCGGCTTCTTCAAAGGTCGAAGGCCGCTGAATGAGGTTCATGCTGGTCCTAATCACGATGCTTCTGTCTATCCCTGCTCTAGCTGGTGAGGGTGTCGTCACCATCGCTGTCGTCACGCAGGAGCGCGACCCCGTCAAGCCGATCTCTCCGCTCGATCAGGAGATCCGGGATGAGGGTGCTGCAGGCGCACGCTTGGGGAGCACTGACAATGCGACCACGGGTCGGTTCACAGGGCAGGGTTTCAGGCTCGTCGAGCGCGTTGTGATGAAGAACGGCCAGCCGGAGGACGTCATCCGTAAACTGGTCGACGAGGGAATCAGGCTTGTCGTCTCCGATCTCGATGCGCCGCTCCTTTCGGCTGCTGCTTCTGCTCCAGAAGCGCGCGAGATTCTGCTTCTCAATACCCGCGCACCGGATGACTCGCTTCGCAACGAGTCCTGCCGCGTCAACGTGCTCCACACCATTCCGAGCCGGTCCATGCTGGCTGATGCCCTCGCCCAGTACCTGATGACGAAGCGCTGGCGGCGTTGGTTTCTTGTGATCGGCAGCACGCCCGGCGATAAACTGCAAGCCGAGGCCTTCCGCCGCGCAGCCTCGCGCTTTGGGGCCGAGGTCGCCGTCGAAAAGGAATGGACCTTCAAGCCTGGTCATGGGCGCACGGATACGGGACATGTAACACTGCAAACCGAAATTCCGGCTATGACCCAGGCTGCGGATCATGACGTGCTCGTCGTTGTGGATGAGATGAACGGGTTCGGCGAGTATGTTTCCTATCGCACGGCACGGCCCCGTCCGGTGGTTGGCACCCATGGGCTCGTCGCCACAGGCTGGAGCGCCGTGTCCGAGCAATGGGGCGCAACGCAGCTTCAGTCCCGGTTTGAGAAATCTTATGGCCGCAGGATGACTGCTGTCGATTACGCCGCCTGGGCAGCGGTCCGCGCCGTCGGCGAAGCGGCTACCCGCGCCCGCAGCAGCGATCCGGTCGAGATCATGTCGTACCTGCGAGGTCCAGACTTCATTCTGTCGGGTTTCAAGGGGCAGGGGCAGAGCTTCCGTGCCTGGGATGGGCAGATGCGCCAGCCGATCCTCATTGCGGGGCCACGGCTCCTCGTGTCCGTTTCCCCGCAGGCAGGCTATCTGCATCGCGGATCGGAACTCGATACTTTGGGGACGGACCGGGAGGAGAGCCGATGCAAATTCTAACTCTGGTTTTGCTTGGATTGGGTCTCAGCCTGCAGGCTGCTTTCGCTGAAACGGTGTATGTTTCAAACGAGCAGGACAACACGGTGTCCGTCATCGATGGAGCTACCCTGAGCCATGTCGGCACGATCCCTGTTGGGCGGCGGCCGCGGGGCATCGGACTGAGTGCCGACAAGCAAAAGCTCTATGTGGCGCTCGGCGACGATAACCGCATCGATGTGGTGGATCTGAAGACCGGAAAGGTGGAGGGATCATTGCCCTCCGGCGAGGACCCGGAGCTCTTCGTGCTGCATCCGGACGGCCGCCGGCTGTTCGTGGCTAACGAGAACGACAACCTCGTCTCCGTTCTGGATATCCCGGAGCGGCGCATCGTCAATGAAGTGGAGGTCGGCGTCGAGCCGGAGGGAATGGGGGCAAGCCCAGACGGGCGCTTCGTCGTCAATACGTCGGAGACGACGAGCATGCTCCACGTGATCGATGCCCAGACACTCGAACTCGTCGACAACGTGCTCGTCGGCACGCGCCCACGCGTAGCGCAGGTCTCGGCGGACAGCCGTCAGATCTGGGTTTCGTCCGAACTGCGCGGGACGGTGGAAGTGTTCGATGCCGAGACGCGTGAGCCCCTGGCCAAGATCGGTTTTGACGTGCCTGGCGTTCCACGTGAGCTCATCCAGGCGGTCGGAATTCAGCTGAAAGCCGACCGCTCTCGAGCCTATGTGGCGTTAGGCCCCGCGAACCGAGTCGCCGAGATCGACGCAAAGACTTTCAAGGTGCTGCGCACCTACCTCGTCGGTCAGCGGGTCTGGCACATTGCGCTCTCACCGGATGAGAGGCGCCTCTACGCGGCCAATGGCAATTCGAGCGATGTCTCGGTCATCGATATCGAAAATAGCGAGGTGGTGAAGACCATTGGCGTCGGCCGTTCACCTTGGGGGCTCGTCGTAGCGCCATGACAGCTCTTGCTATCAGGAACTTGAGCCACGGCTTCGGTGCCCGGCGAGCCCTGACCGATGTGAATCTGTCGGTCCAGCCCGGCTCCTTCGCGGTTCTCCTGGGTCCCAATGGCGCGGGCAAGACGACCCTCATCTCGCTGGCGACGGGGCTCTACAGCGCGCAGCAGGGCGACATCCACATCTTCGGACACTCGATCCGCCGTAATCCGCTGCCGGCGCTTGCGAGCCTTGGCGTGGTTTTCCAAATGCCGACCTTGGATCTGGATCTCACCGTCGACCAGAACATGACCTATCATGGCGCTCTGCACGGGCTCTCGCGCCGGGAAGCGCGGGAGCGTGCTTTTGAGGAGCTGGAACGATTCGGTGTCAATGATCGGCAAGATGATAAGGTGCGGTCTCTCTCGGGCGGCCTGCGTCGACGTGTGGAGATCGCGCGGGCGCTGCTGCGTCGACCCAAGCTCCTGATTGTCGATGAGGCTACCGCCGGTCTTGATGTTGCCGGCCGCCAACTGCTCCTGACACACGTGCGCTCCCTCTGCCGTCGCGGCTTGAGCGTACTCTGGGCCACCCATATGCTCGGCGAGGTGGAGCCCTCCGACCAGCTCATCATTTTGCATCAGGGGAATGTTCGCTGGGAAGGTGAGGCGTGTGATTTCGCACCGGATGGAGCACTCGAGGCTGCCTTTCTGAAGATCACGGGCCGATCGGCATGAAGATGCGCTACGCCTTACGCGCATTGATCGGGATCATGCGCCGGGAGATGTTGCGCTTCATCGGACAGCGCGGGCGATTTGCGGCGGCCATCGTGCGACCGCTCGTCTGGCTTGGGATCTTCGCCGTGGGTTTTCGGTCAGTGCTCGGGCTCTCGATCATCCCGCCGTACCAGACCTACATTCTGTATGAGGTCTATATCGTCCCTGGACTGGCTGGAATGATGCTGCTGTTCCACGGCATGCAAAGCTCGCTCTCCATGGTCTACGATCGGGAGATGGGGTCTATGCGGGTGCTCCTGACGGCACCATTGCCGCGCTGGTGGCTGCTCGGTGCCCGCTTGCTTGCAAATACCGTAACGGTACTACCCATGGTCTATCTGTTTCTTCTGTTTGCCCGCTTCTGGGAGGTCCGGCCCGCGGCTCTCGGCTATCTAACGGTACTGCCGGCACTCGGCATCGCCGGGCTGATGCTGGCGGCCTTCGGCCTCGCCCTCTCATCCATGATCCGTCAACTCGAGAATTTCGCAGGCGTGATGAATTTCGTCATCTTTCCGCTCTTCTTTGCCTCGACGGCGCTCTACCCCCTCTGGCGCTTGGAGGAGGTGAGTCCAAGACTTGCTGCGGTGGCTTGGCTCAACCCTTTCTCCCATGCGGTCGAGCTGATCCGCTTCGCACTCTACCTCTAGTTCGAACCGATAGCGCTCGTTGTTTGTGTCCTGGCCTTGGTTATCTTTTTCGGTCTTGCAATCTGGGGCTACGATCCAGGTCGTGGCTTCTGGGCGCGTCGGGTCGCCGAATGATCTTGAGCATACCTCGCGGAACACCGGCTTCGCCTTCCAGTTGCCTCTATCGCACAAACCTCTCTGGTGATCGACGATGACAGCGCCATCCGCCAACTCGTTACGAAAAGATATGCGCATTTTTCGGGACCCGGGTTTCCTGATCACTCTTCTCCTGATCGGCCTTCTGGCCGCGGTGGGCGCCTACATTCTCGTCCACGCCTCCAACGAATACGGCATTCCCCTTCAGAGGTATTAGCGGTGACAGGCTGAGGCTTTCAGCGTAGTTCCCTCAGGGCCAATGGCCCGATTGTTCTCCGGCAGTTCCCATCAGAACAGGATCGATCATGGCCATCAAAGCATCTCCCACTCCTGGCTCAAAGCTCATCAACCACACTGATCATGCTTTGATCCTCATCGACTTCCAGTCGCAGATGTCGTTTGCGACGAAGTCCATCGATGCTGTGAACCTTCGTAACAATGCGGCTATGATCGCTCAGGCAGCCGCCGGCTTCAAGATCCCGACGATCTTGACGACCGTTGCGGAGAAGAGCTTTTCGGGACCGATGTTCTCTGAGGTCACCGATTCCTTTCCGGGTCAGAAGCTTCTCGACCGTACGTCCATGAATACCTGGGAGGATGCCGCCGTCATCGATGAGGTGAATCGGATCGGAAAGGAGCGCCTCGTTTTTGCAGGTCTTTGGACTTCGGTCTGCATCGTCGGCCCGACGCTCTCCGCGCTCGAACAAGGCTTTGAGGTCTATGCCGTCACAGACGCATGTGGCGATGTTTCAACCGAGGCACATGAGCGCGCGGTAGAGCGCATGATCCAGGCCGGCGTCCGGCCGATGACCGCCCTGCAATATCTCCTCGAGCTCCAGCGCGATTGGGCCCGTACCGAGACTTACGACATGACGACAGGAATCGCGAAGAAGTACGGCGGTGCCTACGGCCTTGGCATCATCTACGCCAAGACCATGTTCGGCGCGAGCGAAGGCGCTCACGGCACGTCGGCCGTGGCTGCAGAATAACCATCAATTCTGGCCGATGCAGGAGCACGCCCTGCATCGTTCCATTCATCTCCCATCACCTCGACTGCCATGAACGGCAGCAGCGAGCGAAAGCCGGTTATGTCCATGTCTCATGATCGTCGTACAGTTATCGCTGGACTTGGCGCATTCGGGGCTGGCTTTGCTCTTTCCAGAAGCTTGGAGGCTCAGACGATGAATGCATCCGCCGACCTGATCCTGTTCAACGGCAGGATCACGACCCTCGATCGTCAGGCGCCCGAAGCTTCCGCATTGGCCATCCGGGATGGGCGCTTCGTCACCGTCGGAGACGAGAGGGAGGTCATGAATCTCGCCGGCCCCGAAACACGGCGCGTGGATTTGAAGGGCCGTCGGGTCATACCCGGGCTGATCGACAGTCACATGCACATCATCCGCGGCGGCCTCAACTACAACATGGAACTGCGCTGGGACGGCGTTCGCTCCCTTGCCGATGCCATGCGGATGCTCAAGGAGCAGGTGGACCGCACGCCGGCTCCGCAATGGGTCTACGTAGTCGGCGGCTTCACGGAACATCAGTTCGCCGAGAAGAGGCTGCCGACGCTCAATGAGATCAACACCGTCGCTCCCGACACGCCCGTCTTCATCCTGCATCTCTACGACCGCGCGCTGTTGAATGGCGCTGCACTGCGCGCCGTCGGCTATACGAAGGACACGCCGAACCCTCCGGGAGGTGAGATTCAGCGCGATGCGCACGGCAATCCGACAGGCCTGCTGATCGCCAAGCCCAACGCCACGATCCTTTATGCGACCCTCTCCAAAGGCCCTAAGCTCCCACCTGAATATCAGAAAAACTCTTCGCGCCACTTCATGCGGGAGGTGAACCGGCTCGGAGTGACCGGTGTCATTGATGCTGGTGGCGGATTCCAGAACTATCCAGACGATTACCAGATCATTGAGGAACTGCATCGCGAAGGCCAGCTCACGGTACGTCTCGCCTATAATCTCTTCACCCAGAAGCCAAAGGAAGAGCTGAACGACTTCGACTCCTGGGCGAAGCAGGTCAAGCCAGGCCAGGGCGACGATCTCTACCGCCACAATGGCGCCGGCGAGATGCTGGTCTACTCGGCTGCGGATTTCGAGGACTTCAAGGTCGAGCGGCCTGAGATGCCGCCCTCGATGGAGGCAGACCTCGAGCCCGTCGTTCGGCTGCTTGCCCAGAACCGCTGGCCCTGGCGGCTGCATGCCACCTATAACGAAACCATCACCGGGGCTCTCGACGTGTTCGAGAAAGTGAACAGGGACGTGCCGCTCGAAGGCCTGCACTGGTTCATCGATCACGCCGAGACCATCGACGACCGTAACATCGACCGCATCGCAGCTCTCGGCGGCGGCATCGCGGTCAAGCGCTACGGCAACAAGGCGGCGGAGCGCACGCCGCCGATCAAGCGCATGCTGGAAGCCGGCGTTCCCGTGGGCGCAGGCACCGATGCCACCCGTGTGGCCTCCTACAATCCGTGGGTGTCGCTATCCTGGCTCGTGACGGGAAAGACCCTGGGAGGGCTGACACTTTATCCTTCCGCGAACCGTCTCGATCGGGAAAGCGCTCTGCGCCTGTGGACACAAGCCAATGCCTGGTTCTCCACGGAAGAAGGCAAGAAGGGACAGATCAAAGCAGGCCAGTTGGCAGATCTGGCGGTCTTGTCCGACGATTATTTCTCCATTCCGGAAGACGCGATTCAGGACATCACGTCCGTCCTCACGCTGCTCGGCGGCAGACCGGTTCATGGGGATGCCGAGTTCAAGGATCTCGCGCCGTCGCTACCCCCGCCGATGCCGGATTGGGCGCCTGTTCGCGCCTTCGGGGGCTATCAGCAGCGCCGCGCCGGTCTTGAAGGAGATCGCAAATATGCTTTCGCGGCGGCCTGCGGCTGCGCCAACAACTGCGGGGTGCATGGCCATTCCCATGCCGGCGCTTGGGGCTCCAATCCGCCCACCTCGGACTCGCGCTCCTTCTGGGGCGCTCTCGGCTGCTCCTGCTGGGCTTTCTGAGGAACGCGCCATGATCAATATCGCCGCTCCCCGACCGATCACCCGAATGTTGGCCCTACCCGGGTTCGACTATCTGGCGCGCCTTGCTCTTGCATCCCCTTCCTGATCAGCGGCGTCGTGAAACTCACCGATTTCGCTGGAGCTGTGAACGAAATCACGGGCCTCGGCCTCGAGCCCGCCGCATTGATGGCAGCCCTCGTCATTGGCGCGCAACTCGGCGGGTCCATTCTGTTCCTCACCCGTCGCGCCTGCTGGTTCGGCGCAGGCGTCCTGGCAGTGTTCACACTCTTGGCAACCCTCCTGGCTCACCCTTTCTGGGCCTTCGAGGGACCTGATCGCGGTCGCCAGACTGCGACGTTCTTCGAGCATGTCGCCATCATGGGAGGTCTTGCTCTTGCAGCATTGCTCGCCAATGGCCGGGGCGTTCGGTCATGACGGAAACCTCGACCCGAATCGCCGGTGCGTCGGCGTCTCCGCCCCCCGGCACCTTTGCTCCTCTCCGTCACCGCCTCTTTGCGGTAATCTGGACGGCGACGGTCCTCGGCAACATCGGCACCTTCATGCGGGACGTGTCATCTGCCTGGCTCGTGACGGGAATCTCCGCCTCGCCCGCCTCCGTCGCCATGATTCAGGTGGCCGGGACGCTGCCATTTTTCCTTCTGGCCATTCCGGCCGGTGTCCTGTCCGACATCCTTGACCGGCGCCGCCTTCTCATCGTTCTCCAGATTGTTCTCGGAAGCGTAAGCTCCCTGCTCGCCATTCTGGCCTGGACGGGCGCGGTCTCGGTCGAAAGCCTCGTCGTCCTCACCTTCCTCGGCGGCGTGGGCGCCGCTTTGGCGACGCCGGCCTGGCAGGCCATCACGCCGGAACTCGTTCCCCGATCCGACCTGAAAGGCGCCGTGGCGCTCAATTCGCTCGGCATCAACATCGCGCGGTCCATCGGGCCCGCCCTGGGTGGATTTCTGCTCGCTTTTGCGGGAGCCGCTGCCGTTTACGGTCTCGACGTCCTCACCTATGTCCTCGTCGCAGGCGCTCTGCTGTGGTGGCGACGCGAAGCGGACGCGGATGACGGTCTGCGGGAGAATTTCGGCGGGGCGCTGCGCGCCGGATTGCGCTACGCCCGGGCGAGCAGGGATCTCCACCGCATCCTGTGGCGGGCCGTACTGTTCTTCGCCTTCGCCAGCGCCGTCTGGGCGCTTCTGCCCATCGTGGCGCGACAGGAGATTGGCGGGGGACCGGGCTTCTATGGCCTGTTGCTCGGCAGCGTCGGGGCAGGCGCCATCGCAGGAGCCATCCTGCTGCCGCGGACCCGCGCCCGGCTCGGACAGGATCGGCTGGTGCTCGCCGCAACACTCGTGACCGCCGGCTCGACGGCCCTTCTCGCCCTGACGAATTCCGAGATCGTCGCGATCATTGCGACCTTCGTGCTCGGGACCTCCTGGATCGCCATGCTCACCACGCTCAACAGCACCATGCAGGCGATCCTGCCGAACTGGATTCGGGGCCGGGGTCTCGCGATCTATCTCACCGCCTTCAATGGCGCGATGGCGGCAGGCAGCCTGGGCTGGGGCTTCCTGGCGCAAGAGATCGGCACGGATGCCACTCTGATCGCTGCTGGTCTCAGTCTTGTCGTGGTTGCCGTACTGGCTCGCCGCGCTCCTCTGCCGACCGGCGACGGCGATCTGACGCCGTCGCTGCACTGGCCTGAACCGGCCATGGCCGAACCCATCTCGCATGACAGGGGGCCGGTGATGGTCATGGTGACCTACCGCATCCTGCCGGCAGATCGCGCCGCCTTCCTCGCGGCTCTCGAGCGGCTCTCGGAGGAGCGCTGGCGTGACGGCGCCTCTTCGTGGGGCATTTCCGAGGATGCCGCCGATCCCGAACGCATCGTCGAGTGGTTCTTCGTCGAATCCTGGGCCGAACATCTACGTCAGCACAAGCGGATCTCGAAGGCCGACGCGGACATCCAGGCCGAAGCCCGACGATTTCACCAGGGCGCGGCCCCTCCCTTGGTTCAGCACCTCCTGGCGGTCGACAAGCCGCGACGGCAGCAACTTCAAAACAAGCAGAAGGACAGCACATCATGAGCACAATCACGACGAAGGACGGCACCAAGATCTTTTACAAGGACTGGGGAACCGGGCAGCCGATTCTGTTCTCGCACGGCTGGCCCCTCATGGCTGATGCCTGGGACGGCCAGATGCTTTTCTTCGGCCAGCAGGGCTATCGCGTCGTCGCGCATGACCGCCGCAGCCATGGCCGCTCGGACCAGACCTGGGACGGCAACCACATGGATCAGTATGCCGATGACCTGGCCGAACTGATCGAGAAGCTCGATCTCAGAAACATCATCATGATCGGCCACTCCACTGGTGGCGGCGAGGTAGCGCATTACATCGGCCGCCACGGCTCCGATCGGGTCGCGAAGGTTGTTCTCGTCGGTGCAGTGCCGCCCCTGATGCTGAAGACCGAAGCCAATCCAGAAGGCACGCCGATCGAGGTCTTCGACGGCATCCGCAAGAACACCGGCGGCGACCGCTCGCAGTTCTTCAAGGATCTCACCATTCCATTCTATGGCTTTAATCGGGACGGCGCGAAGATCAACGAGGGCTTGCGCGAATCCTTCTGGCTTCAGGGCATGATGGGCGGCATCAAGGGTGAGTATGACTGCGTCCGTGAATTCTCGGAGGTCGACTACACCGAGGACCTGAAGAAGATCGACAAGCCGACGCTCGTGATCCATGGCGATGACGACCAGATCGTTCCGATCAAAGCGTCGGCGGAAAAGACCGCGAAGATCGTTAAGGGAGCCCAGCTCAAGGTCTATCCGGGCGGCCCCCATGGCTTGGCGCAGACCGAGGCGGACAAGTTCAACGCCGACGTTCTCGCATTCATCAAAGGCTAGAATGAAGGTCTTGCTTGGATTGCTCCTTGCTCTCGGTGTCGGAATCGTGTGCGGTCTTGCTGGGCTGCCTCTTCCGGCACCTTTGGCTCTCACAGGAGCAGCCCTCGTTCTGGCCATGTCGGCCGGCTATGAGATCGTGGATCGCCTCGCGTCCCATCGCGAGGCATCCCAGCGGGGAAACTGTGGCGGGCCCGATGGCTACACAGGGGCCGCGCGTATCGCGCAGAAACGGCAGTCCGGGTGATCCATGCTGGAATTTCTTGCCGGGCTCCTGATGGCCTTTGCCATCGGAGCCTTCTGCCGCTGGTTCGACATCCCATCTCCTGCCCCGCCCAAGCTTGTCGGGGCCCTGTTGGTGGTTGCCATGACCATGGGCTTCCTGCTCACCGAACGGCTCATCGGAGTTCGGTGAGGACTGAGCTTTGGTTCGTCCTGGGCTCGGCACGCCCCATCATTGAACAATCAATGCAAGAAGACGCCTACGCACGCCATCCGTGAATCGCATCGATAAGTCGGGCTTATCGATGCGATCCGCCGGCAGAATCCTTTTGTCAAACTTTACTGTTCCACTCACTATGGCTGCCTATGGCTGCGTGTCGGCATGGCAGAGCCTGAGGGAGAACAGAATGACATCGAAGCCGTGTATCGTTCTGGGCGTGCCGGTTCAGGTGGGCGCGGGCCGCCTTGGCTGCGATATGGGGCCGAGCGCCTTTCGTACCGCCGGCCTGCTCACCGAACTGCAAAACCTCGGCTATGTTGTGGAGGACCGAGGCAACATCGTGCCTAAGCCGCTCCGGGATTTGCAGCATCCGAACACTGCCATCAAGGCTCTATCGGAAATCGTCGCCTGGACCGAGGCTATCGCCGAAGCAGCCTATCAGGCCAGCGGCGACGGTATGCCGATTTTCATCGGCGGCGACCACAGCCTCTCGGCCGGCTCGATGACCGGACTTGCCCGGCGTGCGGCGGAAGAAGACCGTGAGTTCTTCGTTCTGTGGCTCGATTCACATCCGGATTTCCATACCCTTGGCACGACCACGAGCGGCAACCTGCATGGCGTGCCGATGGCCTACGCAACAGGCCTTGACGGGTTCGCAGGTTACTTCCCCACTCTTGCCGCTCCGATCAAGCCACAGAACGTCTGCATGACGGGCATCCGCAGTGTCGATCCCGCAGAGCGCTCTGCGCTGCAAAGTGCGGGCGTGACGGTTCACGACATGCGATCCATCGACGAGAACGGCGTCGTATCGCTTCTTGATGCCTTCCTGCAGCGTGTCGCAGCGGCAGACGGTGTTCTCCATGTGAGTCTTGACGTAGACTTCCTGGATCCTGTGATAGCGCCTGGCGTCGGCACCACCGTTCCTGGCGGCGCGACCTTCCGCGAGGCACATCTCGTCATGGAAATCCTTCACGACAGCGATCTCGTGGGCAGCCTCGACCTGGTCGAACTCAACCCGTTTCTCGACGAACGCGGCCGCACGGCCCTGCTCGTGGTCGATCGTGTCGCAAGCCTCATGGGGCGGCGGGTGCTGGATCGTCCGACCCAGAGCTACCGCTATACCCCCAAGATCGGGTGAGCCCATCAAAGCCTCTTTGGCAGAGTGCCAAGGGTACCTGGACGATGTCTGAAGGCGCCAGATCATGTTTTGGCCAATCCGGCCCAACTTACGGACTGGCTTTGCATCGGGGAGATTTCTAGACAGACGAGGCTAAACGCAATAAAATTGCATTGGATGCGGAACATCAGGGATGCTGCACCCATTGGGCTCTTGGGATGTGCTGATACGCATGCCATTCCCAAGCAAATAAGCGAGGCCCATTATGACCGCTGAAAGATCAAAGGTCGTGATTGTCGGAGCGGGGTTCGGCGGGCTGACGGCGGCCCAGTCCCTGGCGTGGGCTCCTGTCGATGTGACGATCATCGACCGGCACAACTACCACTACTTCCAACCACTGCTCTATCAGGTCGCCACGGCGGCCTTGTCACCGGCTGACATCGCTTGGCCGATCCGCGGCATCCTCAGGCGGCAGACGAATGCGACGGTGCTTCTGGCCAATGTCACCGGCATCGATGCCGACGTGCGCATCATCCACGCGGGAACGGTGACTGTCCCGTATGATTATCTCGTCCTCGCGACAGGCGCCACACACTCCTATTTCGGACATCCGGAATGGGCTCCCATTGCTCCGGGGCTGAAGCAGATCGAAGACGCGACGGCCATCCGCCGAAAGATCCTTCTCGCTTTCGAGCACGCCGAGTTGACCGACGATTATGCCGAACAACGCCGTCTGCTTACCTTCGTGGTCGTGGGCGGCGGCCCGACCGGCGTCGAAATGGCCGGAGCCATAGCTGAAGTGGCCCACCATGCATTGCCGTCAGAGTTCCGGCGGATCGACACGCATGCCGCTAGAGTGATCCTGATCGAGGCGGGACCTCGCCTGCTGCCAACCTTCCCGGAGGATCTTTCGGCCTATGCCCATGAAGCGCTGGAGAGGATGGGCGTGGAGGTCAGGACCCAAGCCCGGGTCACTAACTGCGATCAGGACGGGGTCAGTCTGGAGGAGACTCGGATCGAGGCTGGCACGGTCATATGGGCCGCAGGTGTAGTGGCCTCTCCGGCCGCCGAGTGGCTCGGCGTGGACCACGACCGTGCCGGGCGGGTCAAGGTCGAGCCCAATCTGACGGTTCCCGGCAGGCCCGAGATCTTCGTGATCGGCGACACCGCGTCAGCAGTCGACGCGGCTGGAAGGGCAGCACCCGGAATTGCTCCGGCAGCCAAGCAGATGGGCCGCTATGTGGCCCACGTGATTGCCTCGAGGGTCGAAAACAGGACCTCGCCCGGACCATTCCGGTATCGCCATCAGGGCGACCTTGCCACGGTCGGGCGCAAGGCTGCCGTGGTGAAGCTCAATTCCATTCATCTTACGGGCTTCATCGGCTGGCTGTTCTGGGGCATCGCGCACGTCTACTTCCTGATCGGCCTGCGCAACCGCGCCGTCGTGGCGTTCAGCTGGCTGTGGAACTACCTGACCTATCAGCGAGGAGCACGCCTTATTGTCGATAGTCCCGACAATCAGAAGATGGCTCGGGATGAGAAGGTGCGGCCCCTGCCCACTTCCGTCGAGGCGAGCCGCGGACCCGGCCGGGATCAGCCGCGGTCAGACAGAGTGGACTGGCGATAGATCGCCGCTGGACTGATCCGGCCGGTTTCGCTTAGACGACCCGAACTAACGTCTGTTTCCGTTCGCCTCGGCAACAATCAGTCGTCCGCCCGAACCTTGAAGAGATCAGGGTATTGCCGTGGTTGGGAGCGAAGATACTGGTTCGGTGCCTTGACGGCAGCACCGAAATGCGCCGCTGCGTGCCAAGGCCAATGAGGATCGTAGAGGATCGCGCGGGCAAGAGCGATCAGATCGGCGTCACCCGTGACGAGGATGGATTCCGCCTGCACATGATCCGTAATGAGACCCACGGCGATGACGGGCATTCCGACTGATCGCAAGGAGCGGGCGAGCGGTACCTGATAACTTGGCCCCACCGGAATCTTCTGCGCTGGTGTAAGCCCGCCGCTCGAAACGTGAATCGCGCTGCACCCTCGTGCCTTGAGCGCTTTTGCGAATTCCACGGTCTCGTCGATGGTCCAACCACCTGCGGCCCAGTCCGTGCCCGACACGCGCACCGTTACCGGTCGCTCGGTCGGAAACGCGGCCCGAACGGCATCGAACACCTCAAGCGGAAAGCGCATCCGGTTTTCCAAAGAACCGCCATAGCTGTCATCACGCTGGTTGGATAACGGTGAGAGAAACTGGTGGAGCAGGTAGCCGTGAGCCACATGGATCTGAACGGCGCTGAGGCCAAGCTTTGCGGCGCGTCTCGCCGCGTCGGCAAAGGCATTCCGCACCCGCGCAAGCCCCTCCTGATCGAGTGACTTTGGAGGCACTTCGCCAGCCTCGTGGGGGATCGCTGAAGGCGCGTCCGTCTGCCAGCCATTGAGGTGATCGGGCGAAACTTGTTTGCCGCCTTTCCAGGGCACCTCCGTGGAGGCCTTGCGTCCGGCATGACTCAGTTGGATCGCGATCGGCATGTCGGACCAGCGACGGATGCCCTCCAGAACGCGTCGCATGGCTGCCTCGCATTCGTCGGAATAGAGACCCACATCCGCATAGGTGATCCTGCCTTCAGGCAGAACCGCCGTCGCCTCGATGGTCAGGAGCGCCGCGCCCGAGAGGGCAAGCTGGCCCAGATGGATCAGATGCCAGTCGTTCATGCAGCCATTCTCGGCCGAGTACTGGCACATGGGCGCTATGACGATCCGGTTGGCGAGTTCGAGATCTCCGATCCGGAACGGTGTGAAGAGTTTGGCGTGTGACATCAACTGCCTCTTCGGTTGAGGATGATTATGCCTTCGTGCGGGCTCAGTGGCTCTCAAACGCTCGTCCGGCTGAAAAGGTCTGATCCAGAATGCCCCTGGATTGATGACTCAGGAGAAGCGCAAACCTTGTCCGTCAGCCAGATAGCCGTTTTGCTGACCCATACCATTGGAACCATCATGTAAATATTTTCTGAGTGCGTTGGAGAATCATCCTAGCACTCACCGACTGCATCTGCATTCCCGTGATCTTTGATAACAGCGTGGCCGATCACCTTGCGGCGGCTGGTTTCCGATCGGAGCTCGGCGCATGAGCGGCGTCTGATCCGCTCCGAGCTTGAAACCCAGATCGCCCATGCGATGCTCGTAAACGAGGTTTACCAAGGCGACCGGGTGACCACTCGCTGTGACAGCGATGGAACAGCTAGCAGCAGAAGGTGGGGCTGGAACCGCGGCCTGAGACCCAAGGTGCAGAGCAGACTCGCAGCGAAGCGGCGGGCGACCATCACAACGCAGTCGAGGTGAAGCGAGACGCCGAGCGCGGAAGCAGCAACGAAGGACGCTCGGCTGCTGAGTAATACCCGGTCAGGGAATTGCTGACGCAGTGAGATACGGGTAGGCCGTCAATGTTGTGAGGCGGCCTGTCTCATCAAGGAGACGGGTCCAGGCGCGGCAGACCGCGTCCAACACTGCTTCATAATCGTCGAGCACGCGATGCGAGAGATAACGCTCACGCAAGTACAGCCAGACCCGCTCCACCGGGTTCAGCTGGGGTGACGCAGGCGGCAAAGGCAACAGCGTGATCGTCTCTGGCACGTGCAAGGCCCGCGCGTCGTGCCAGCCGGCCTGGTCCAGCACGAGCACCGCGTGCACGCCCGGCTCAAGCTGATGCGCGAAGTGCTTCAGAAAGATCGTCATCGCGTCGGCACTCACCCGCGGCAAGGCCAGCGCGAAGGTCTCATCTGTGCCGGGACGGCAGGCGGCGAACAGGTATAGGCTCTCGAAGCGCTGATCGACGACACTGGGCGGACGCACGCCGCGCTCATACCAGACCCGTGTCGTCCGGCCCTTCTGACCAAAGCGCGCTTCGTCCTGGCACCAGAGCTGAAGACGCGCCTCAGGATGCTCTGCCGCGACGGCCTGCAGCTTTGACGGCAACTCCTTTTTTGAACGCCGCCTGCGCGGCCGAATTGCCCTTCGGGTGCGAAGGCCGGGTCTTCTGGCGCGACAGGTTGAGCCGCTTGAGCAGGCACGAGAGCCCCCACTCGCTGTAGTGGACGCCATAAGTCCGCTCGACATGCTCGCACAGGTCGACCAGACGCCAGGCGCTCACCCCATCGCGCTCGGGCTCCGGCCCGTGCAGGACGTGGACCCTGAGCGCGGCCTGCTGACCAGGGCTGAGCTGCTCCGGGCGGCCGGTCCGGGGCCGGTCATGCAGACCGTCAGGTCCCTCGGCATTGAAGCGCTGGATGGCATCGTGCAGGGCCTGACGCTCCATGCCGGCCAGCCGTGCCGCCTCGGCCCGGGTCATCCCCTCAAGCGCATTGGCAATCGCCAGGAGGCGCAGGACAGCCCTGGGATCCCGCTCGCGGGCAGCGCGCTGGCGCAAGTCGGCTGGTGAGTAGTCCTGACAGATCGGGAGCCCGGCCATGCTGACCTCCATCAACAGCGCCACGCTCCTCAGTGAATCACGCCATGCACCTCATCGCAAATGCGAGTCAGTAATTCTCTGGATGGGTATAAGGCACGAAGCCATCTCATCCGAAGCAGCGGTAGTTCATCATGCTAAGGAGTCCTGCCGCTGATTGCCTCTCGTTCAAGCCCGTTATGCGCTGGAGGGGCCTGTTTGCAGCAGATAGGATCCTGAGCGCCAGAAGATCCTCACGGGTACATCATGCCTATGAGGCCTAATCCTCGCGGAATGCGCGGTTGAAGCTATCCATCACAGGACGCAGCAGGTAGCCGGCTGCGGTGAACTTCCCGGTCTTGATCAGGACCTCGACCGGCATGCCGGCCATCACCTCGATCCCCGGCAGCGAAGACAGCGAATCCTCGTTGAGACGGATACGCGCCGTGTAATAGGAGCGCTCGTTGGTCTTGTCGGTCATGCGATCGGCCGAGACATAGGTGAGCGTGCCCGCAACCGGCGCAACGCGGCGGTGCTTGTAGGGCATGAGCCGCACCTGGGCCGGCAGTCCAGGATGGACGACATCGATGTCGTCGGGTCTCACCTGAGCGGTGACGATGAGGCGGTCGTGCTTCGGCACGAGGTCGAGCAATGGCTGACCTTCCGCCACGACGCCCCCCGGTGTCCGGATCCGGAGATCGGTGACGACACCGTCCTCAGGCGCACGCACCTGAGTGCGGGCGAGGACGTCCGCAGCAGCCTCGGAGCGTTCGGAGAGTTGGAAGACTAGCGCCTGGACCTCACGGAGGCTCTGAGCGATCTCGGCCTCCCGATCGCTGCGCAGCTTGAGGATCTGGGCATGGGCCTCGCCTACCCCCTGCTCGGCGCGCGCCATCTCTTCCTGCGCTTGACCTTGCCGTCCATCGATCTCGGCCTGCTCTCGTTCGAGCGCCAGCTTGCGCGGCTGGGCAATGACGCCTCTGGCAACGAGCGGAGCGATGGCTTCCATCTCTCTCTTGATGATCTCTGCGCGCTTCTTGGCGGCATCGACCTGATAGCGTAGCCCGAACATCTGGCGCGAAATCTGCTGCTGCCGCTGCACCAGTACCGCGAACTGCGACTGGTAAAGCTGGCGACGGCTGTTGAAGATGCGCTCCTGACCGGCCAGCATCTCGGCGAGCGCCGGATCCTTTCCCGCCGTCTGGCGCAAGGGAAGCGGGAATTGGATGGTGTCATGTCCGTCGCGTTCGGCCAGCAGCCGTGCCTCGCGGGCTTGCGCCTCGCGCAGCTGGCCCTGAAGCGCCTGCGCGGTCGCCTTGGCCCTGGTGTCATCGAGCTGGATCAGCGGCTGGCCGCCCCTCACGGCGTCGCCGTCCTTTACCAGGATCTTGGCAATGATGCCGCCTTCCAGATGCTGCACCGTCTTGCGGCTCGTCTCAGCCTCGATCGAGCCTAATGCGATGGCAGCGCTTTCCAGCGGTGCGGTGACCGACCAGATTCCAAAGCCGCCGATGAACACGGCCACGAGCCCGAAGGCGATCGACGTCAGCCACCGGATCCGCTTGAACGGTGTGGGCGGCGGCGGCGGCAGGACATCGGACAGGTCGATGACAGGAGATGTCCTGGCCATCACGCAGCTCCCTTGTCAGCCTGCTGGCTCGGCGCGGCGATCATCGGCCCGTCATTGACCTTCGGCATACGTGCTTCCGGTTTCGACTTCGCCTGCTGTACGACTCTGATCGCGGTGCGCCCCTGAGCAATCCGCTCGGCGATCTCGCGGCGCTCGCCATAGGCGTTGACCATGCCGTTGTCGAGCACGAGTACGCTGTCGGCGACCGACAGGATGCCGAGACGCTGAGCG
This sequence comes from Microvirga tunisiensis, assembly GCF_009296175.1. Lineage (GTDB taxonomy): Bacteria > Pseudomonadota > Alphaproteobacteria > Rhizobiales > Beijerinckiaceae > Microvirga > Microvirga tunisiensis. Next base: position 38,932 of record NZ_VOSK01000028.1, read on the forward strand.
ATGACGATGATCGTCGCACCGCGGGACTTCATCTCGTCGATGGCCCGACGCAGCGCTTCCTCGCCTTCGGGGTCGAGGCTGGCATTCGGCTCGTCGAGAACGATCAGACGCGGATCGCCGAAGAACGCGCGTGCGAGCCCCAGCTTCTGGCGTTGGCCGCCGGAGAGCCGCGCCCCGCTTTCGCCGACATGGGTGTCATAGCCCCTGGGCAGCCGCATGACGGTATCGTGGAGATCCACGAGCCGGGCGGCTGCGATCACCTCCGAGGAGCTCGCCTCGGACAGGCGGGAGATGTTCTCCGCGACGGTACCGGCAAAGAGCTCTACATCCTGCGGCAGGTAGCCGAAGTAACGATGGCCGCCAGAGGCCATCCACACACCGACATCGGCCCCGTCGAGGCGCACATGCCCCGTGGTCGGCGGCACGGTTCCGGCGATCAGGCGACCAAGCGTCGACTTGCCGGCTCCGGAGGGTCCGACGACGCCGAGCACCTTGCCGGCGCAGACCATCATCGAGAGGCGGCGCACGATGGGTTCGGTCGATCCGGGCGGCACATAGGTGAGTTGCTCCACTTCGAGGAGGCCACTCGGCGCGGGCAGTTCCATGCCTTTCACCGGCGGCGGTGCCGCCTGCATGATGCGCCGAATGCGGTCGTAAGCGAGCCGCACGTTGGTGACGGCCTTCCAGGTGCCGATCGCGCCCTCGACGGGCCCGAGCGAGCGTCCGAGCAGGATCGAGGCGGCGAAGATCGCAGCCGGGCTGACATCGTGCCGGATCACGAGGAACGAGGCGGCCGCCATCACCAGCACCTGCGCGAGAAAACGGACGAAGCGGGCCGAGGCCTGGATTGTCGAGGCGCGCGCTCCCGCCGACAGCTGAGCCGCCTTGGCGTGCGCCTGCTCGTCGGACAGGATGCGTGCCACGCCGGGCAGCATGCCCATAGCGGTGATCGCTTCCACGTTGCGCATCAGCGACTCGAAGCGGTGCTGGCTCTCAGAGGAGGCCGCAGCGGCGCGGGCGAAGGGAGCGCGCGTCACGGTCTCGTTGAGCCAAGCGAAGCCGAACAGGATAAGGGAGGCCACGATGCCGATCGCACCCAGAAGCGGATGAACCAGGGTCATGGCGAGCAGGAAGATGGGCGTCCACGGCAGGTCGAAGAGGGCCGTGCAGGCAGAACCGCCGAAGAACTGGCGCAGGGTGCCGAGGTCGCGCCATGCCTGCGCAGCTCCAGCAGGGTCGGCCCGCAGCGCCGCCTGCACGGCAGCGGTGAGAACGGGAGCCTGCAGGCGCTCTTCGAGCCAAGCCCCGACGCGGGCGAGCATCTCGCGTCGCAGGGCTTCGATGACCGCGTGGAGCGCGAGCGCAAAGATGACGATGAGGGTCAGCATGAAGAGCGTGTCGAGGCTCTGGCTCGACAGCACGTGATCGTAGACCTGCAGTAGGTAGAGCGGCATGGTCAGGGCGAGCAGATTGACGAAGAAGCTCAAGCCCGCGACGAGGGCCAGCGAGTAACGACAGAGCCGGAAGGCGTGCTCCATCTCGGTCTGATGGCGGACCTTCATCCAGTTCATGGCCATACGCAGTCTCCGGACGCGTCAGTCGGGATTGGGCGGGCGCTCGCGCTATGCTGGAGCAGGTTGCGCGAGCGCCGATCCGGGGCCGCAGGAGTGTCACGGTCCCGGATTGCCGTTTCCGGCGCTTGGCGCATCGTGCGGACCCGGTTCTCCGCGCCCAACGATGCACCGCTTGAGAGGGAGCATCGGATCAATCCCAAAAGTGGAACCCACTTTTGGGTCTGTTGCTCTACACTCCGAAGCTGTAGTCCAAATCGCCGAAGTCGAAGGTGAACGACAGGTTAGCGTCCTGCGCAGCCTCCATGATCTGGTCTACATCGACCGTCACAGCCTGGTCTTGCGTGGACGTGGCGTCGGCGTCGTTGTCCTGGTCAAAGGCGAAGTCGCCGATGTCCTGGCTGGAGGCCGCAGTCCCGCCACCGCCCTGCTCGGTGTTGGACATGGCGTTCCCGGCCGCACTCGAGTCGATATTCGCGACGGCGTCGTTATCGGCCTCGGAGTGGGCGTCGCCGCTCGTGTCGCCGCTGTTCGCGTGGGCGTTGCCGCCGACCGCGTTGCCGCCCTGCGAGTCGCCGCCTGTGGTGTCGCCACCGGTGGCTGCGCCGGTTGTTGCGCTGCCGCCCGTGGTGTCGCCGACCGTCCCTGTCCCTGCGGCGCCAGCCCCGCCGATGCCTGCGCCACCCGTGCCGTCGCCGCCGTCGGCGGAGCCAGTCGTAGCGCTACCCGACGTGCCCGTGCCGCCCGTGCCAGCGCCCGAAGTGCCGTCGCCAGTGGTCGCAGTGCCGTCGCCGCCGTCGCCGCCGTCGCCGCCTTCAGCGTAGCCGCCGTCGCCGTCACCGCCGGTACCATCGCCGCCAGTACCATCGCCGCCGGTACCCCACTTGCCGTTGCCGCCCTCGCCGTACCCGCCTTTACCGTTGCCGCCTTCCCCGTCGCCGCCCTTGGCCCAGCCGCCGTCGCCTCCATCGCCACCGTCGGCGTCGGCATAGCCCGTCTTAACCCAGCCGGAATCGCCGTCGCCGCCCTTGCCGTCGCCGGTGTCAGCGTCGCCGCTGTAGGTGTCGCCCGCCTCACCGTCGCCGCCGTAGCCCTTGCCACCGTCGCCGCCTTCGCCCTTCGCGATGCCGCCGAAGGTCGGGCCTGTCTTGGCGTCGCCGCTATAGGTGTCGCCGCCGTCGGTGTCGCCGCCCTTCGACCAGCCTCCGTACAGGTCGCCGGCCTTGGCAAAGCCGCCATTGGAGTCGTTGTCGGCGATGGCCTTGGAGTCGCCATTGGAGGTCACGTCCGAGTCAACTTTCGAATCGTTGTCCGTCGTGGTGTTCGTGAAGGCCTTGTTGTTGGCACTGGCGTCGTTGTTGGCGAGCTGGACCGGCTTGTAGTCCACCTTGCCGAAGTTGTCATTATCCTGGTCGATGTCGGATTTCTGTTTGGCGTCGGTGTCGATCTTCTGGTCCTGCCATTGATCCAGACTGTTCTTCAACTCGACATCGAGATCGAAGTCGAACCCGAATCCGCTCAGGAGTTCTGATAGGTCTGCCATTCTCGCGCTCCTCAGGTGGTTGCAGCCGTCCCGTGGAGTTCCGGGGCGGTTTGGCAGAGCTTCCCGCATGCATGGCGAGAGAGAAAGTTGCCGATTCGCATGCCGCAGAATGGGTGAGGTGAATGTTCATGTCGCCCGTTCAGGCGATGAGCGCACATCTGCAGACGTCGCATTAGCTGACGGATCAGCCGATCCAATGAGTTTGTTGATGCGGTAATCCTTTGGGGCTATGTGCGCCGCAAATCCTCTAACCTGATGATCGATACCGGAAATTCTCGATATCTCGGCATTCTCACGACCAGAGAATGGAGCTTACCCCGAAGTAGTCCCCCATCTTATAGCGCTCGATTAATCCGTGTGAATGTTGACGCGGTGAGAGGATGGAAAAGCTTCCTTTCTCATCATGCGGGAGGCGGTTATGATAATTGACTTATACAGAGTGCCTTTGAAGCTCTCCGAGATGACGCGTCAGGAGCAATAGTCCTTGCGATAAGTTCAAGGCAGGCTTGATTTGAAACAAAGCTTAGCAGTTTGTTTGTTAGAAATCGGCATGAAAAAAGGTTAAAATAAGCGTATAACTATTGTAGAATAGCCTTTGCGTATCGTTTGCGCCTTCGGCGTTAAACGCCAAGTTACGTTGTATGCCGGATCAGGGGCGGGATAGCCCTGATATTAGTGCTTGCCCGGCCTTGGTGTCCGATCGTTGCGTGAGATCAGTCGCTGTAGGAAACGCAAAAATTCTTGGGAACCCATTCAACGAGATTCGCCTCACATGAAGGAGGGTTGTGATGCATTTTTCGTATGCGACACCTGATGGTGACCCGAATGGTATGAGTTCAGAGGCTCTCGTCATCATCGATGATGAACCATTCTCGCAGGAATGCCTCGTCCACGCGATAGGCAGTGCATTCCCTCGCATGCCCGTTATCGGATTTTCAACGGTCGGTGAATTCTCCCACGCCGAGGGGACGCCGGTTGGGCTCGTACTATTGAGGGTTCAGTCGCATTCACCCTCGGGAGGTCAGCTGACGAATGAAACCAGAGGCATCCTCCAGTACCACCCCGATGTACCGATCGTCATCCTCTCCATGTGCATGAAAATCAAGGATGTGCAGGAAGCAATCGCCATGGGCGTACGCGGCATCATCCCGATGTCCACCTCATTCAAGGTGGCAGTCGCCGCTCTGCAGCTCGTGATGGTGGGCGGCACCTATTTTCCGCGTTTTGCGAATGGAGATTTGCCATTCGCCAACGGGACCAAGGATGCGCGCGACTTGGTGCCGGAAGAGCATCAACCTCTTTTTCTGCCCCATGCCAGTCAACAACCCTATTTCGCGATCGTGGAGCAAACCGGAGACATGCTGAAGACAGAGACAAACGGCGCGACAGTCATCTTTACAGCACGGGAAATGGATGTGCTGGAAGCACTCCAGAAAGGATGGTCCAACAAGTGGATCGCCCATTCCCTTAACATTTCCGAGAACACCATCAAAGTGCATATCCAGCGCATCATGCGCAAGCTGCACGCCACAAACAGAACGGAAGCGGTCTTCCGGCATCGTCAGCTCAACGGCTTGAGTTAAGGGTCGTAACCCATTCAGGTGTCGTCCGTTGGGACTAGATCGGGTTATATCGACATCGTGACGGGTCGCCGGCATTACCCGCCAGATACGTCATGCTTGGCTGAGGCAGATCGATACCGCCTGAATGGGTGACTGGCGCATCGGCGCATCCGCGCTCTACATTGTCTTGTCCATAACGGCCGCGCGAGGTCGACGCCGATGCTGTCACCCGACAGGGGAACACGCAACCTGCTCCCGCTCCTGATCGAAAAGCAGGATGAAATCGTTCAGGCGGCCGACGATGGCGGCCAGGTTCGCCAGATCTCGGATTCCGGGCTATCGACTTCCGCTTCCTCCAATCCCATCATCGACCCTGCGGTGCCTCACGTGGGGCCGATCCATCAGGACACCGGTCCATCACCTCAAGGGAGCGCAGCTCCGGCGGCACAGAACCCGGCGGCACACGCCTCCTCGTCCTCAGTCGATCTGAATAGGGCGGATGCGATTGGCGGCGACCATTCAGCCATGAAGGTCGATGACAGCGGATCGGGCACATTCTCGGCGCATGCATCTCCCTCAGGGGCTGCCTATGGGACGGGTCTCATCCCTAACGGCGTCTCGCCTCACCCGACAGATGGCGGTTTCACGAACGAAGATCGGGAGCACCCTGGACACGCCGTGGAGGAGAGGGACGCAGACTCTCCGATGTCGAACCCAGCGGCAACCGGAATTCCGCCGGAGACGGCCACGCCGCCCGGGATACTGGCCTCAGCCGGTATCCCGATTGCGGTTCCGGACAGCGACGACATCCATATCGTCCAGACCGCCTTCGTGGATCAGGACGCGGAAGTGCTTCTCAATGGCTGGATGGGCGAAAGCAAGATCCGCGTCTTCATGGACAACGATGCCGACATGGTTCAGGACGCCAACGTTGAGCTCGACATCGACGGCAACAATCGCATGTTCCTGCGTCTCGACCAATCGATGACGATCGACCAGGACACCGAAATCGACCTCGATATCTATGAGGTCGAGGGCGTCCTCTATGTCGACCTCTATCTCAAGAACGAGGTCGATATCGCACAGGATACCGAACTCGATCTGATGATGGACGGCTGGAACGGCAAGAGCCAATTCTTCGTCAACAACGATCTCGATGTCCGTCAGCACGTCGATATCGACGTGGATATTGAGGACGAGCTCGAGGAGAAGTTTGCGATCAAGGTGGCGATCGGCGTGAAGCAGGCTATCGATGCCGACCAGGATGCGGATATCGACGTCAGCTACGCCGATAGCGGTTTCGGCGTCGATGTCGATGCCATCCAGACAGCGACGATCGACCAGGACACGACGCTCAGGATCGACTTTTCTGTTGTCTAGCGCATCGTACGGAACAGCGGATCCCGTTCTTCGCCGACACGAACCTTCGGTTCGCCCGGACGATGCCCTGACAGGTGGTGCGGCGCCCCATGCCGATCATTGACTCAAGGTGGAATGGCGGGAAACAGGCGTCCGCATCACAGGAGTGGACCCGCGGCGGCGGGTCGTTGGCACCGAACTGATCGGGCACACCCTTCCCTATGAGATCGATGCAAAGACCGAGCCCGAGTTCACCCCGGCGGCCTACGGCGCATGATCGAGTTCCCGCTCATCACTCTCACGGGGTCCATCCAGCCATCGGCCCGTCCGGGTAAGGACGATCGAGCCGACGAGCCCCTCCCTAGCTCTTGAAGATAAGGCTTGACCTGACCGGTCGCCGTGTTCTCCATTTGGCCGTCGATGGCTGCCGCGCGCCCTTCATCATGCCTGAGGATCTGCATTGGACTGGGACAAGATCAGACTGTTCTACGAAGTCGTTAACGCCGGGAACTTCACCCGTGCCGGCGAGAAGCTCGGGGTCAACCAATCATCCATCAGCCGGCAGATCAGCGCCCTTGAGCATGAATTGAAGGTTCCACTCTTCCACCGGCATCCCCGCGGCCTCGTCCTGACGGAGCATGGCGACGTGCTTTTCCGGGCCGCCCAGGATATCCGCCTTCGTCTGGAGGAGACGCGTCAGCGCCTCACCGAGACCAGCGAGCGCCCTGCCGGCGATCTCAGGGTCACGGCGACTGTCGGAATCGGCGGCATCTGGCTTGCCCGGCGCATCACGGAATTTCTCGATCTCTATCCTGAGGTCCGCATCCAACTCATCCTCACCAACGATGAACTGGACCTCGCGATGCGGGAGGCGGACATCGCCATTCGCTTACGCCTGCCGGCTCAGCCCGATCTGATCCAGCGCCGCCTCTTCACCATCCAGTACCACGCTTATGCTGCCCATACCTATATCGAGCGCTTCGGGGAGCCGGAGAGCATCGACGATCTCGATCATCATTCCATCGTCAGTCTGGGAGGGGATCAGCCTTCCTTCATCCTCGGGTTGCATCGCCTGACGAATCTGGGGCGCAATCCCAAGGACCCTCGTCCCAGCCGTTTTGTGGTCAATGACAGCCTGGCGCTCCGGCAGGCCATCGAGAACGGAGCCGGGATCGGCATGGCTCCCGATTACGCGATGAGCAATAATCCACGGGTCAAGCAGGTTCTGCGCGACGAGCAGATGCCGACGCTCGACAGTTATCTCGTTTATCCCGAAGAGATGCGCTCCGTGGCGCGCGTCCAAGTCTTCCGTGAATTCCTCGTCTCCAAGGCGCAGCGCTGGGATTTTTGAATGTCCCTCGAAGCTGCAGCGAGGTCTCAACCTCATTTTCTCCACGATTCCCAGGCTAGTAGAACGTTTCCTCAAGCCCTCAGGGGATCACCCCGATGTCACGGTCCGTTCTTGCTGTTTTAGCCATTGCACTCGGCCTCCCCTTCCTGATCCTCCTGGCTCTCGTCTCTTCGGCTTCAGGGGTCAGCACGAGTGTGTTCACGCATGCGCTCGGCCTCGTGATCATGTCTGTGTTCCTGATGCTGGTCGTCTTTGAGATCAAGCGGATCGCGGATCTGCCGCCGGATGCGCATTGAAATCCGGCATCGCTTTCAAGCGAGCTTGAGGATCGAACGTCGGAACGCGATCCTCAAGTCTTCTAACTCCGATAGGAGAGGTGGTTTAAGCTGCGGCCCGTGACCGTTCCGGATGCTCCTCAGCCGTCGCTCTCTCGAGAGCCATCAGCAGAACTCCGATGTCGTCGTGAAGCAGATTGATAGCATTGCGCGCGTATTCGCGAAATTCTTGCTTGATGAATTCAGCCTCGCCATCCCACAGGCAATCTTCATACTCGGCATCGTAAAATGCACGAGCAACCAGCTCTACTTGATAATCCATTTATGCCCCGCTGCACCGTTCAGGTGGTTTGTTATCGCTTTGAACCTGAGGCGCAAATACGCATTTACATCGCCAGTCAACTGACCCGCCATCAGGACAAGGTCAGGTGTCTGGATGCGAGACCTCCTTGGCATGAGCGATGACCTGGAGGGCTGGCGGCAACGCGTCTGCATCGGGTGGCTTGTAGCGGCGGTTGGCGAGCTTCGGCTCGGCAGCCAGGCGGCTGCGCACCAC
>NZ_VOSK01000290.1 GCF_009296175.1 Microvirga tunisiensis
CACCCATCCGCCCCGAACGCCACGTCGCCCAGTCGATCGCCACCATCCGGGCTGAACTCATCTGCACTCTCGTGCGAAGGCTCCCACGATGTCCCTGCTGCCACACAAAGTTTATGACACAGTAGTACTAAAGCCGTGTGGCTGAACCCGGTGCCGCAGCCGCACTGGGGCTACACCCACTCCATTTCCCTGATCCGGCAGCTCTTCGGCGAGCGGATGTATCCGCTCAATCTCGAAGGCATCGACCACGCGATGCGTGAATTGGTGCGATAAACCTCGTCCGACAAAGTGGGGCCGTTTGCCGAACCGATGATGCGCGGATAAGAAGCTGCATGACCCAGACCTACACCCACAGCCCCAAGCCCTTCGGCGGACCGATTTCCTTCATCCTCAAGGGCGAGAAGCTCACGGTGGATTCCGGCCGCAAGGTGCACGAGGTCCAGCTCGGGGCCGTCGACAAGGTGCGCATGACCTACGAGCCCGGTCGCCTGGCACAGAAGGCCTTCCGCACGAAGGTGATCATGAAGGACGGCAAGTCCTTCACCTTCAGCTCGCTCAATTGGAAGAGCCTGGTTGAGGCTCAGGAACTGACCCAGGAATACCGCGCTTTCACCCATGCCCTCTGCGAGGCCATCGCCCGCGCCAATCCGCAGGCGAGGTTCGTGGCCGGAAAGCCAATGGGGCTCTGGCTGCCCACCTCGGCGCTCGCCGTCGCATCGCTACTGGCCATGGCCTACCTGATTTGGCAGGCCCTCCAGATGGGAGCGACCGGCGTTGCCCTGCTTGGAGCGCTTCTCGCCATCGTGGGCGCATGGCAGATCGAACCGATGATCAGGCTCAACAAGCCGCGCCCCTTCCGCGCAGGGGAATTGCCGGCGGAGCTTCTGCCGAAGGTGTCTTGAGGAGTGAAATTCCGGTCGCCCTCGTCATCACCGGCCTCGTGCCGGCGATCCCGATTGTCTGAGGCGCGGCGCTTCTCGGTTTCGAGATGGCCGGGACGAGCCCGGCCACGACGGAAGAGGTGTGAGGCTCATGCCCGCACCACCAGCACCGAGCACTTGGCATGGCGCACGATGGTGGAGGCGTTGGAGCCGAGCAGATAGGTTGCCATGGTCGGCCGGTGCGAACCGATGACGACGAGATCGGCGCCGGTCTTTTCGGCCTCGTCCAGGACCTCGTTGTAGACCGAACCGAGCCGGACCACAGCGGAGACGCGCTCTGCCGGGAGCTTCACCTTGGCGGCGATCGCCGCCAGCCTCTTGTCTGCCTCGCCCTGCTGCTCCTCGTCGAAGGTCGGCGGCATGAACTCCATGTAGGTGACCGGCACGATGGCGCGCACATAGATCAGCCGCAGGGAGCCGTCTGCAATGCCGGCGAGCTCGACGGCCTTGTCGATGGCGGGTTGCGCCGCCTCCACTTCACCGAGATCGACGGGCACCAGGATCGTCTTGAACATGAGCGTATCTCCAGACAGAGCGTTTTCCGGCGCAGTGGATCCGGTTCGCCATCAAAAAATGAGGCATGACGACAAAAGCCTCCTCCCCTGCACGGAGGAAGCTTTAGCCTTGACGGGTGGGAGTGTGAACGACGAGCCCGTCGAGTTCGGGCCTGATGCGGATCTGGCACGAGAGCCGCGAATTGGGGCGCACATCAAAAGCGAAGTCGAGCATGTCTTCCTCCATGGGCTGAGGCTGGCCCGTCGCGGCTTCCCATTCTTCCGCGACATAGACGTGACAGGTGGCGCAGGAGCAGGCCCCACCGCATTCTGCCTCGATACCCGGAATGCCGTTGCGGACGGCAGTTTCCATGACGGTTGCGCCCTCCTCCGCCTCGACGGTGCGGGCCGTGCCTTCGGCATCGATGAACGTAATATTGATCATTGCGGACCTCTGCTTGTCGGCGCATACTTATGACAGACTGCGCCGGAAGACGAGAGACGCATACAAAACCTGCCGTCTTTTCGCCGCAATTTTTCCCGGTAGAGCAGGTTACTAAGCCGTTAACGACGTTCATAAATGGCAGGGGACATCGGGTTTCCTTGTTTCAGATCGGCCGCTAGACTTGCTTGGTAAATAACAGATTACCGTGCGGAAACCCTTGAACGGGGCTCCGTACCGGTTGAAGCCATGCATTCACCTCGTTTTTCAGAGAATGAGGCGGCTTCAACCATCATCAGTTGCGTCACGAGGGCGGATCATGGCGACCGAGAACAAGAAGATGAAGGACCCGGCCGAGGCAGCCTTGTCGGCCGTCGAGCAGGCGCTCAACCTTGACGAGACATTCGTGATCCACACCCCGGAGCGCTCGGGCGGCAAGCCTTACGAAGAGCCCAAGCTGCCGGATATCGACGATCACGACTTCACCAAGGGACCTTTCGGTCTCGGCTCAGACTCCCTGTCCGCCCAGGCAGACGATCATGACCCTCGTTTCGATGACATGGCCCGCTCCGGCTTCGTCGCCCCCGACCGGAATGCCGTTGCCAACGACGACCGTCAGAACGTGGGCGTGATGCTGCAGGCTCTTCAGGTCCGCCCTTCGCCCCGCGCCTATGTGATCGCCACGCTCGCGTCCCTGCTCTGGCTGGGCGGCGTCGGGGCCCTCGTATATACGCAGGGCATCACGACCCCCGAGCAATTGCTCACCACCTTCTCGGCCTCGCAGCTGGCACTCGGCGCCGTCGGGCTTGTGGCCCCGGTTTTCCTGTTCCTCATCGCCGCGATGCTCACGATCCGCTCGCAGGAGATGAAGATGGTGGCCCGCGCGGTCGGCGAAGTCGCCGTGCGTCTGGCTCAGCCGGAAAACTTCTCCACCGACGCCGTCCTCTCCGTCTCGCAGGCCGTGCGTCGTGAAGTGGCCGCCGTCGGCGATGGCGTCGAGCGGGCGCTGGCTCGCGCCGGAGAGCTCGAAACCCTCGTGCGCAGTGAGATCTCGACGCTGGAGCGCGCCTATTCAGACAACGAAATCCGCATCCGCTCGCTCATCGACGAATTGGTGGCGCAGCGCGAGGCCATCGTGTCGAACGCGGAGCGCGTGCGCGGCTCGATCACCGGCGCGCACCAGACCCTGATCCAGGACCTCGACGGCGCCAGCGAGCGCGTCATCGCCGCCGTCAGCGGCGCAGGCGACAAGGTTACGGCCTCGCTCGAGCAGCAGGGCGATCACATCACCCAGGCCCTCGGCCGCGCCGGCGAGCACGTCGTCGAGGAAATGGCAGGTCGCGGCGTCGAGTTGGTGGAGCGTCTCTCGGGCTCCAGCGATGAGATCAAGAACGGCATTGCGGAGGTGGCCACCGTCATCACGGGCGCGCTCGAGAGCAAGGCGCAGGACATCACCGGCGCCTTCGAGCGCACCGGCGATCTGCTGACCCGCCACCTCCAGGAAGGCGCAAGCCAGGTTACCCGCACCCTTGCGGAAACCGGTCGCGGCGTGATCGACGCCCTCGCCCAGCAGGGCAACGACGTACGCGAGGCATTCGAGCAGACGGCCCGCACCCTGGAAGACAGCTTCACGCAGCGCGGCAGCGAGATCACCGAGAAGCTGGCAGCCACGGGCGGCGTGATTGCCGACGACATCTCGGCCCGTACTGCGGAGATGCGCGACCAGATCGCCGCCGCAGGTTCCGCCGTGGGTGAGGAGATCGTGAGCCGTGGCACCCAGATGCGCGAGCAGCTCGCCGCTACGGGAACCGGCGTCGTCGACGAGATCGTTCTGCGCGGCAACGAGTTCCGCGAACGCTTGGCAACCACGGCTGCCGACGTCGCGAGCGAGATCGACCAGCGCGGCGTCCAAGTGCGTGAGCAGCTCGAGAGCGCCGTGCGCCTCGCCGACGAATCCATCGGCACCCGTGTCGAGGATCTGGCGACCCGCCTGGAGACGGCCAGCCAGCGCGTCAGCGAATCCGTCACTGTCCAGGGCGAGGCGCTGGAGACCAGCCTCGCTCAGGCCGGCGAGCGCGTCTCGATGCTCATGGGCACTCAGGTCGAGGAGTTCCGCACTGCCTTCGAAGCGCGTGGCCAGGAATTCTCGGAGGCTCTCTCCCTCCACACCGACGAAGCGCACACCCGTCTGGCAACCACCGCCAAGGACATCGTTCTCGCCATCGCGTCCCAAGGATCGCGCGTCAACGAAGTGCTCAACCGGACCGCGGAGACCCTTTCCACCACGGTCGATACCCGCACCCGCGAAATGGAAGAGACCCTCGGCTCGCGCCTCACGGCGTTCGAGGGCGTCATGGCCCGCGGCGGCGAGATGGCCGAGCGCATGTCCCGCGACGTGGGCAGCTTGACCGAGACGATCAGCGGCCGATTCGAGGAGATGGACCGTCTCATCACCGTGCAGGGACGCACCGTGGCCGAGACCTTCGCCGAGCGTGCCCGCGAGGCGACCACCGCGATCGAGACCCAGCTCGCCGCTCTCGAGGAGCACGCCTCACGCCGCACCTCGGAGATCGCCGTCAACTTCGACACCATCGTCGAGCGGGTCGACAGCGTTCTCGGCGCCCGGTCCACAGCCCTCAACGAGGCCCTCGTCATCCGCACCGGCGAGATGGCCCGCGTCATGGCCGAAGGTGGACGCGACGTGGCGACCGCACTTCAGACCCGCGTCGACGAGATCAGCCAGGTGATCGCCGCCAAGACCAATGCGATCGCCGACACCCTGTCCTCCAGGGCCGGGCAGATCGGCGAATCCCTGGACGGCCGCATTGCCTCGATCAACGAGGTGCTCGGCAGTCGCGCCGACGAGATCACGGAAATGCTGGGCACCCGCGCTTTCGAGATCAACCAGACCTTGGGAAGCCGTGCGGAAGAGATTGCCAACGCGCTCAACCAGAGCGTGACGATGCTCGAAGAGCGTGTCGTCAACCGTCTCAGCGGCGTTGCCGAAACCATCGACGAGCGCGGGCAGGCCGTTCTCGGCTCGCTCACCAGCCGCATCGGCGAGATCCGCTCGATCTTCGACACCCAGGGCGCGTCCCTCGTCGAGAGCCTGGGCGACCGTGGTGAAGTCATCGGTCGCGAAGTCGCCGCCATCAGCGACACGACTCTTCGCAATCTCGAAGAGCGCAGCACCACCCTGCTCTCCTCTCTCCAGGTGCGCACGACAGAGCTGACCGCTTCTTACATGCAATCGACGGAAGCCATGCGCAGCGCCATCGACGAAGGCACGCAGCAGACCGTTGAAACCCTCACCGGCGCCAACGAGCGTCTGCGGGGCGAACTCACTGAGGTTCTCGGCCGCCTGCAGGAAGGCAACCGTCTGCTGCAGCAGGTCGCGGCCTCCGCCAGCAGCAATCTCGGGGCGGTCGAGGATGGACTGGCCGGTCGGGTCCAGCACATCGAGTCGCTCCTGTCGGAGATCGCCACTCAGACGGGGCGCGCCTCCGATCAGGTGGCGGACCAGGTCGATGCGCTGCGCAGCGTGTCCTCCGGCGCCATCCAGCAGGCCCTGGAACTGGCCCAGAGCCTCGAGGAGCGCGGCCGCGCCCTCACCGACACTACCGGCGAACAGATGCGCACCCTCACCGAGGCAACGACCGCCCTGGAGCGTGTCGAGGCTCGCATGAGCGAGGCCCTGTCCGGCCGCCAGCAGTCCCTGGACGAGCTTCTCAGCCGCATCAGCGACCGTTCGCAGGATCTGGAATCCGTCACCCGATCCTTCACGACCCTGCTGGAAGGCTCGCTCGAAAACGCCGACGCCAAGGCGCGCCAGCTCGGCGCGGTCCTCGCCGCGGCCGCGGAGACCACCACGAACGCGATCGGCGAGCAGTTCGAGCGCATCCGCGCCACCACGGGCGAGGAAAGCGCCCGCACGGCAGCCGCCCTGCGCACCAGCTACGAGCAGGCCGCGGCCGAGATGACCGAGGCGCTGAGCAACGCCACCGCGAAGTTCCGCGATACCATGGGCGACCTGCGCGGCATGACCGGGCAGATCCAGCGCGAGTTGGAGGCCACCCGGGCGGAACTCCGCCGCGGTGTCGTGGAGCTGCCGCAGGAGACCCAGGAGGCGAGCGCCAATATGCGCCGCGTCGTCGCCGACCAGATCAAGGCTCTCAACGAGCTGTCCGCTCTGGTGTCCCGCTCGAACCGTCTGGTCGATACCGCTCCGGCCGCCCAGCCGCGCAAGGCTGCGGTCAATGAAACGCCGGTTGCCGCCACCATGGCTGCCGTCGCGGCCGCAGTCGAGCAGAGGATCGCGCAGGCTCCCACGCCTGCGCCCGCGCCGACGGTCGCCCGTCAGGCAGAGCCCAAGCCCGCTCCTGCTCCGGCCCCCGCTCCAGCACCGGCCCCTGCGCCCGTTCGTCAGGCTCCGCCCGCGGCGGAACGTCCGACTGCACGCCGGGAGGAGGCTCCGCCCCGCGATGCCGGCGCTCGTGGCGGCTGGCTGTCGGACCTCCTGAACCGGGCCTCCCGCGACGAGATTGAGGAGCCCGCCCGCACACCGGCCCGCGCCGATCGCGCCCGCACCAACAGCCTCGAATCCCTGGATTCGATCTCTGTCGACATCGCGCGGATGATCGACCACGAAGCGGCCGTCGAGCTGTGGGACCGCTATCGCCGCGGCGAGAGCAACGTGTTCACCCGTCGCCTGTACACGCTGCAGGGTCAGCAGACCTTCGATGAGATCCGCCGCAAGTACCGCCGCGACGAGGAGTTCCGGCAGACGGTGGATCGTTATGTGGAAGAGTTCGAGCGCCTGCTTGCGGAGGTTTCCCGCGACGACCGCGACTCCATGCTCACGAAGACCTATCTCACATCGGAAACCGGCAAGGTCTACACCATGCTGGCCCATGCGAGCGGCCGGTTCGACTGAGCCGGATAAAGCTTCAAGCGAGATGAGAAAAGCGCGGCTCCCGGGCCGCGCTTTTGCTTTTGGGCCCAGCATCTCTTTCCGCCTCGACGTGAGGAAGGATTGAGGGTGGAGGTCGATAAATCAGAACACTTTGCGTTCCGATTATATGAAGACAGATGGTTTAATCAGCCTACATATTCCTCCCCTACCTCCGTCCCAGTGCAGCGAAAGGCCGATCGATTGATCCTGGGCTGATCGCATACCTCCCTGAGGCTCGGGTGATGAGAGAAGGACCGTATTTATTGTGAAGCTCTCGAGTTTGTACGGTTCTCAGTTGAAGCTATAACGGACGCCCAGCCGCACTTCGTGAGCGCCGATCGATTCCACATCTACTCCGGTGCCGCTGTCGTAGGAGCGTGTTTTTACGTCACCAAGGCTGACATAGCGGTATCCGAGATCGAGTGTGAAGTTCGACGACAGCTGGTATCCTACGCCAGCCATAAGCGCCAAGCGAGACTGAAGGTGTCGCCGCCAGCAAATTGCTCGGAGGTTTCCTCCCCTGTCGCTGGGTTATAGGTCGTCAGCACATGATGAGAGAGAACGTTATGCGCCACGCCGATACCAGCGCCGACATAAGGCGTAAGGCCCATCATTGACCTGAAGTCCAGATAGCCGTTCACCATGAACGTCGAGGATTGGAAACGACCACTGTCCGTTACGGATGCTGCGGTGGGAATGGGCCCTGTAGCGCGACGCGCGAATGTGTGAGTAAGGCGACGGCCAGATTTACGAGATGTCGCCTCCGGTTGAAGTCGACCTACCGTGTCACGGGACGACACGGAGGAGCGCATGAGCCGGCTCGATCAGGAGGCTCGCATGACTATCAAGGCATTGGCGGCGCGGGGAG
>NZ_VOSK01000291.1 GCF_009296175.1 Microvirga tunisiensis
GCAAACGCGCCGCTCTCATCCGCCAAGCAGAACGCCTGGAGGTGGTGAGGACATGCCTGAAATCCGGTCAACTTTGCCAGCAAGGCTCGTACAGCCAATCTCAGATGGGGCGCCGTGAATTAACCGGGCTAATTCCTCTGGGGTCGCGCAGAGAATGCCTGTTGTCATCGAAGTTGCCCCTCCCACCGGCTTGAAAGTCAGAACTCTCTCACACTCCGGCATCTTTTGCCTCAACTGCCATGAACGGACCTAAGAACGGGCCTAAGAGAGGAGTGACGACGGAGAATCTACTCTCGGTCGAATCCAGTATATTCTGAGATTTGGGCTGTGCTGGGCGTGGTCATATCTTGCAACGCGAGTTCAGGCTCTACAAACTGCCCCGTGACATGCGCCTGTCGGTTCGGAGGACTTGAATATGTCCGACCTTTTTACCCTGCACCACGTCTCGCTCTATGTGCAGGATGTCGATGCAAGTGCCACTTTCTACGCCACTGTCCTTGGGCTTGAGGAAATCTCCAACAGAGTCGGCAAGAGCCATATCCGCTGGTTTACCATAGACGGCTTTCGGACCTTTCACCTGATCGGCGGCGACCCTGAACCGGAGCGATCCCGCCCGTTCTCCACGCACGTGGCGCTCGCCACCAGAGAATTCGCTGCGGTGCTGGCTCGCTTGGAGCAGCACGGGGTGACCTATGTCAGCCTTGCTCGTCAGCCGAGGGACATTACCATCCGGCCAGACGGGGTGCGGCAGGTTTACTTCCAAGACCCTGACGGGCACTGGATCGAAATCAACGATGCCAACGCTGATCCCTGAGCAGTGAATTGGACTGCTACGACCGGTCTCCAAAGCTTCTTCTGAAACCTGTCACCGCTCGCCTTCTGACGCGGGGGCTCCCCTACGGATCAAGCCGCCGTTGAACGGCGGGCGGTAACCTCGATCTCGATCTTCATCCTTGGGTCCGAGAGGCCAGCGGCAATCATCGTTGCAGCCGGGCGGATTTCACCGAAGACGCGCCGCAACACCGGCCAGCAAGCCGGGAAGTCCTCGGCGTGGGGCAGAATATAGCGAACGCGTACAACGTCGGAGAAGGAGGCTCCCGCCTGTTCGAGGGCATGCGCGATATTGCGCAAGCACTGTTCGGCCTGCTCGACTACATCTTCTGCAATCGTCATTGTGATGTAGTCGAATCCCGTCGTGCCTGAGACGAACACCCAATCACCATCGACGACGGCACGCGAATAGCCAATATCATGCTCAAACGTTGAACCGGAGGATATGAGATTGCGCATGGGATGTTGCCTTCTGACCCTTGCCTGTCGAGGATCTGTTGGTCGCGCCAAATGCCATTCCGGCTCCTACTTTTTGGCTGTGACCATGGCTGAAACCTGCTCCCCGACCCACACCCATTCTGTGCTGTCGCTGCCCTCTCGCTTAACATAGCGATAGCCGGTACCCTGCGAGGGCAGAACCTCATCCCTCTTGTTGTCGAGGATGAAATCCCCACGATCCGTCCGGAGCATCAGCACAGCATGTCCCTGGCCCTCTTCGTCGGCCACTACGGTCATCCGCATGGCCCGGCGAGGCAAACGAGCCTCAACCAGCAACCTGCGCTTGAGAAGCTGAATGTCCTCACAGTCACCAAACCCATCATCAGGGTAGTTCCAGCGGTCAATTACACCCCAGTGATCCCGATCCGTGACAGGCAGGATCGTGCGGTTTACACGCTCATTTACCTCGATGATGGTGGACCAGATCGCCGGGCTGAGCCTGATTATCGCGGGCTCGGCACGGTCAACCGTACACTCGTCCGGAAGCTGTCCGCAAAAGCTGGTCCATGCGAGTGTCGGAGGGGCTCGCTCACGGACGCGTAAAGCTTCGGCAGTTGGGGGAAGCAGCGAGGTAGCTCCGGCCAGAGGAGACGGAGATCCTGCGGCCACAAGGAACACACTAACCGCAATAGCGATCAGGAACGCCACACGACCGGATTGTGCGTCTGATCCAGTTCGGAAGTCCCCATTGCTGACCCGCAGCATGTCCTCCTCACTTGGCTCGCTGTTTGTCTTCAGGCCAAGCTGTCAGCAGCGAGAGCATGGTTCAAGACGGATTCTGGACCGGGAACGATATGGACGGTAGCTGTTGAGATCTGGCCACACTGCAAACGGAGTACAACGCTCACGAGAGGGGAAGTCTTCGCGTCCCCTTCACAACTCCCCCGGCCTCAGGCACCCTCGTCTTTGAGCGGGCTGGACGAGTGCTCGTCATATCCTTGTCGAGCCAATCGGTGGGGCTCCCACGCAAGGGCATTCAGCCCATTGAGTGCTACCGGTTGAGGGAAATAGTTGTGAAGCGTTTGATCATGGCACTATGGGCGCTCATTGCAGCGGCTGCTATTGGCGTTCCTGTTCTCCTAACTGCGCCCATACTCCGGCCTGCGCCGTCCCAGTTGGAGTCAGACGTATCTCTGGGAGTTCCGTTCACGCTTACTGATCACACCGGTCAAGTAGTGATGGAGAAGGATTTTGAGGGCAGGCCAAGCGCGTGGTTCTTCGGTTGCACCCATTGCACAGAGGTATGTCCGACAACGCTATTCCAGATGAGCGAGCACCTAAAGGCGCTCGGCGGTCGATCATCCATAGCGCGGACTATTCAGCGCTGCGTGACCTCAACCGTTTCCTCATGGAGGACTGTTGTGCGGGAGATCCGCGAGTGGTTTCCGAGGAGTGCGGCCCATCAGTTGGAGCATGCCGCTGACCCGTCGTCTCAAATGCGGGCAGAGAGTGGGCGCAGAATGTGAGGTTAACCCACATCTACGCCCATCACGTTGCGCTACGACACGCTTTGGGCCGCTTTCAAGCTCGCTTTTCTTGCAGTCAGCGCATTCTGCTTGATCTCTTGCACAAAACCCTGAACTTTCAGTTTGTCCCGAGTAATGTCCTGTACAGAGCTAATTTTTGTGCAGAGTGTTCGAAGACGCTCTAAGCCTTCCTCCTCCGAATTACTCATGAACTGGTCAATTTCCTCGCAAATTTTCCTAACCTTCTGAGAATTTGTTTGCGGGGTTTTTTCACCAGCAACAAAATACTTGATGGCCATTAAAATATGCCATCTGAGCTTGCTATATTTTGGATCGATTCTTCCGTTGCTGAGGTATAATTGCAATCTGTAAGATGCATATGCAGCGGTATAGTAGATATCTTCAATATTTTCCCGCTTAAAGACAGTATCCCTTAGCTCGCCAGTTAGCCGATTTGGATATCTGCTCGCAATGTCAGGCTTGTCTAGGAACATCGCTCCTACACATCTTGCGATCTCGCTGATGGTAAATACACGAATTGCAGGGATGTCGTGTTCCAAAAACTGGTTCTGTCTCCGCTCAAAGTAGAGTCGGTGATTTTCGTCAACTCCTCTGGCATTGAAGAACTTCTCGATCCCTTTGACGCAATCAAGTGTGGCTAGAAACTGATCGTCTTGAACCTTGGTCTGTCGATTGGTTGATCTTACAATCTCATCGACGAGGCTGGCCTCATCGGTCTCGATGACCTTCAACATCAAAGTTGCATCGTTTGTGACAAGGTGACGGTTCTCAAATAGAACATTGGAAGTTTGACATCCATTCACGATCTGAAAGTCACGAAGATAAAGTTCATTGCCTTGGATTCTCACGTCAGGCGAGATAATTGTGACGCCATTGTTAAGTATTCCAAAGCGCTTCTGTTTCGTATCGTCGCTGATCGTTTCCGCCATTTCTTTGTTTACGCCGCCGTCGCTTCCAATGAAGTCTCTAACGTTCTCCTCAAAAATCCTTTGGCGCAGCTTATTATTGTTATCGGATAGACGTCTATTGATGAAGTCTTGGGCTTTCACGGTAACAACATAGCCTTCCTCTACGCCGGGCGCTTTTGGGAAAGCTGCAATTGCGAAGGCGGGCAGGCTGGCTTCGACGGGTCCATCAGCTTGCCCCCAAAGATCGACCAACTTGTTGCGGTCGAGTGGCTTAATCACCGCTTCTGTAAACAAGCCCGTATTGTCGATCTCCGTTTGAAGCGCTTTGAAGGCCCCGAGGATCTCGCGCTCCGATGGCTCGCGGGCAGTTGTTGCAAAATAACAATGAGCTTGGGGTTTGCCACCCCTTAGCTTCCCAACATTCTTTAGTATGTGGTCAAACATCTCCCTTCTGTCACGAATATAATCGCTATGAGGGTAAGACGAGCTTTCGCTTAGAAAATCTTGGATGGCGGACTGGAAGACGTTTATTTCCTTCTTGTCCCAATTCTCCGAGATTTTAGCTTGAAGGAATGCGATTGTTACATCGCAATCACGTCTTCTGTTTTTAAGAAGCTCGTCGATTTCATCCACTGATGACACATACACGTCATCTATGAAGAACAATACTCCATCTATGCCAGGATCATCTCCCTCATAGACCAACTCTGAGGGATTAACCGCATCCGCAGAGTATGATCGAAGAACGGAGTAGTTCAGGAAGGCTTCGAAGCGCTTTGAAATATCACCTTCGATTTGAAAGCGTTTGCTGAAATCATCGACATGGCTTCTAACTACACGATGCATACTTGCGGCTCTCACTGGATGGGAGGGGTCACGATGTTGGCATCCATTTACACATGAGCGTCCAGCGTGACCAGTTGCAAATCTAAGCGAGGAACTCGGCAATAAGGAAAATGGCCTTTACAGCCCCATGCGTCTTAGGTGATGGACGCGCCTCATTTGATGGAAAGCCATCTGATTACGTGCTGTTAAGGCGGGAACGGCTCGCTGACCTTTCGAGCCTCAATCTGAGCGGTACAGTTTGAGCAACCCTCTCCTGCACCAAGCAGAAACTGGTTCATTATCGCAAGCTTGACTATTCAAAGTGAACTGCCAATATCGAAACCATTCTAACTGAACCATACGGGGTTTCGATGTTTGTGCGAGCGTATCTTCGGGCGTCAACCAGCCAGCAGGATGCCACCCGCGCCCGTGAGCAGCTTGAGGCGTTCGCGAGGGAGCGCGGCCTACCTATCGCTGCGTACTACATTGAGAATGAGTCCGGCGCGAAACTCGACCGCCCCGAACTTTTCCGACTCCTGTCGGATGCCTCGCCAGGAGACATCTGCTTGACCGAGCAGGTTGATCGATTGAGTCGCCTCAACGCAGCAGATTGGGAGAGGCTAAAAATGGAACTCGCCGCCCGTCGCGTTCGGGTTGTGGCGCTGGATCTTCCAACCTCATGGACGATGCTGAATCCGAAAACCGACGACTTCACCGCCCGCATGTTCGATGCCATCAATGGGATGATGCTCGATATGCTCGCAGCAGTGGCCCGCAAAGATTATGAGGATCGTCGCCGTAGACAGGCCCAAGGGCAAGCGAAGGCGCGTGCGGCAGGGCTCTACACGGGCAGACGCGAAAACGTCGCTCGTAATGAGGGTATCGCCTCCATGCTTCGCGCCGGTTCATCATGGTCGCAGATCCAGGCCGCTACTGGATGCAGTAGGGCAACCATCGCGAAGATCGCGAAGCGCACTACGGCTTCAGGCGATCTGGGGCAATAAGAGCAACAGCCCAGACCGATACGGGGATAAATACTTCCATGACAAGGAAGTGTTGTTCGGCCAACCGATGTGGTCTCATCACCTGCAATCCATGCACCCGGCGTTACGCGAAACGCATCACCCAGCGCATATACACTATGGGCAATCCCAACCTGCATGCCGTCGAGATCGACATTGCGCCCTCACGCTGGGCTGATTTCTGGTCATGGCGTATAGAGGCACGCAATGTGATCGACTACCGCCGCCGAACAAGCCGCTGGTGGCGGCACTGCGGGCTGATCGTATGGTTGGGTGCTGATCAAAAGCTGCGCGGCGTCGTGTTTCTTGGGGCCGTGGCTCCCGTCGATTTCCTGGCAGCCTTCTCACGTTGGCCGATGACACTGCGGCCTATTAGTCCCGCTGTCCTGCGGGAAGCGATCCATGGCTTCGTCAAACCGGGAATGATCGCAGCTATGCCGACTTCGAAGGCACGATATCAGTCGTTGAAGCTGGCTATCTGGCCACGTCGCAATGCAATAAAGACAAGATCACCAGTTCCAGTCCAAATTCCTCAGGTTTACATCGAGCCGATGCCCGTGCTCATTTGAAAGACTCATGAAAAATTCACCCCCTAAGGTCATTCTTTACGATGGATGTACCTACGAGCAAGCCCTCTCTATTATTTCAGATCGCAAGCTCAGACAGTGCGAGGCTGCGCCCAATCCGATCATTGCAATCAGTTTTCTCGACGACGCAGCGCTCGTCGCGTTCAAATTCTGGTTTTACAAAGCGACCGTATTCCAGGATGAAACTGCGCTGGTTTCGCCTGCCGAAACAAGAGCCGTCGAGGCGTACATTTCGGAGAATAATCTGGAAAGTAGCATCACCCGAACCGACCTTCTCGCCATGCGATTCTATGATACAGACGACGAGCGAGCTTTCGAGGCAGAGGCGCGTTTTAGCACCGCAATCCACATTGCCTGCACGGATTATGAGTAGCGGGTGCCCGCAAGCGCCTATTCATTCTCCCCGTCCGGTTGCTTGACGGCCGGATGGCGCTCTGCCATCTTCCTAAAAAATTCACGTTATCAGGTACTTACGGCAGTCATGATTAAATCCGAACTGGTCCATAAGCTCGCCGAGCAGAATCCACACCTGTATCAGCGGGATGTCGAGAAGATTGTGAACGCGATCCTCGGCACCATCGGTGATGCGCTTGCGCAAGGGAACCGGGTTGAGCTTCGTGGCTTCGGCACGTTCACGGTCAAGAAACGCGATGCTCGGACGGGTCGCAACCCTAAGACAGGGGATCTCGTTGCAGTCTCGGAGAAAGTTATTCCTGTGTTCAAGACGGGCAAGGAGATGCGCCAACGCCTCAATCCCGCATCGCTCAAAAAGCGGAAGAGAGCGATAGCCGGTGCGACCAACATCAACGGCCTCGTAGACGCGTAATCTTCTCGAACACCGCCTCCACTTCCTTGAAACGATTTTCTGCCTCTGCCCGGTCTCGCTCCGGGTGGACATCGGGATGGAAGTGTTTGCGGTAGGCCATGCGGGCAGCCTTCAGGAGGAAGTCCGGACAATTCTCATCAAGTCCGACATTTCGGTACAGTGAGTTCGGCTTTTCGGGCGAACGGCTCTTGGTAGTCATATGGGCTCGTATGCGAGTCCGTTCTTTCACCAGGGTTGCGATGGTTGAGATCGCCGCATCGCGCTCGTCCCTCATCTGGTTGAGAGCAGCGATCAGGATGTGGACCACATCATCGGCAGTATGATGGCCCTGAATGAGGAAATCGTCGTAGCTTGAGCCAGCGGCCTTCGAGGCCCAACCATTGAGGGCTTTGTCGCCCTTTCCGAATAGGTTTTCGATACCCTCTCCTCTCTCATCAGAACCACTACGATGTTGTCTCGCCCGAGCCTCTTCTTCGCGCTGATGTCGCTCGCGGTGCTTTCTTTGCCGAAGAACCTCCTCACGGCGGGCTTGGAAATATGCTCTTCGAGCTTGATCACCATCTAGTGGACGGAATCTAACACTTGGTGCCCTCGCCGGACGGCAGCGATGATCTCATCTGGGTTGGCCGTCCAGGTGAAGGGCTTGGGACGTGCATTGGTTTCAGCCACGTAGCGGTTGATGGCCTCC
>NZ_VOSK01000292.1 GCF_009296175.1 Microvirga tunisiensis
ATCTCCGCCGTGAACTGCCGACCTTTGAGCAGCCCCTTGTTATTTTGCTTCACTGTCAGCCCCACTCGCCACCCTCATGTCGTAGCTCAGGCAGGGCAAGTTTCAAAGCTGCAACAGATCCACGGCACCTGTCCATTCGCAACGGATCCGAGAAGCGGACAGCTAGCACGCCTCTTCCGGTTGCGGCGGAATGACGACTTGGCGCCGATCGTGACAAATCATATTTGCCCACAACTTGAGGCACCTATGGTGCAAAAACCGGTCGGGAATGCCTACAGCCAAGCGAGTGGCGAGTTGTCGTAGCGGTGCAGCAGATCCTCCGGGCCGTGATAGATCGCGATGCATCCGGCATCCCTCAACGCCTGCCCGGTAAATCCTCCCGAAAGAACTCCGATGGATTTTATCTGCGCCCTGCGCGCTGCCTCCGCATCATAAGGTGTATCCCCAACCACCACAGCTTCGTCGCAACTGAGCCCTTGGAGTTTCGCGAGAGCCGCCTGGAAGATGTCAGGGAAGGGCTTTGAGCGCTCCGCATCGTCCGAGGAAGTGTCGGAGTCGATGAGGTCAGCGATATTGGCAATCTCCTTGTACTGCTCGACCTCGTCCGCGTTGCCGGAGGATGCCAACACTGCTCGCTGACCTACGGCGCGAATGCGCTCGAAGAGTTCACGAACACCGGGAAAGGCCCGCACCTGCGGCATATAACGGTGCCTGAACAGATCAGCACGGAAGTCCTTTATCTCCTCCCCGCGCTGCTCGATTACTTCGGGCGGCAGAAGCCCGTGCAGGATCTGGTCGCTGCCCTTGCCGATCTGTGAGCGCAGATCCTGAAAGGCGATCTCGTGGCCAAAATGCTTGAGCGCCTCGACCCAGGCTTTGGCATGAAGATCGACGGAGTCGATGAGAGTGCCGTCGATGTCGAAGAGAACTGCTTTGATCATATGAAACAGGCCCAGTACTCTCTGGTTTCATCCATGCTTAAGTTTGAAGAACAGGATCGTGCCCGCGAGCATGAGCGTGACACCGTTTGCGGCAATGATGGGAACTTCACTTTTCAAAAAGCCATAGGTCAGCCACAGGGCGAGGCCGGTGATGAGCACCAGAAACATCTTGAGTGAGATGTCCTTGGTCGACCGCGTGCGCCAGACCCTGACCACCTGCGGGATATAAGCCGAGGTTGTGCATATCGCGGCCGCGTAGCCGATATAGTCCATCAAAGCCATAGGGAGAGGGCCCTTGCATTAGAGGCTTCTAACGGAGTCGATTGCCCTGATGTTCCTGCGCCATTCCATATGTCTGTTACGCGATAGGAACAGCAGGTCCTGCTCCGGCGTTGGCGCGCGACGCAAGGCGAGGTGTGACATTCATGGCCGTCAGCACAGATTACATATTGGGGAGACTTCGGGCACGTCCCAATAAGATCGCAGCACCTCCCACTGTCATGCCCGGCCGCCGTCCCTTGGGGCTCGACAGCCAGCGCGACGGTGCCTTCCTGGTGCCGGCCGGGCTTGATCCAGCAAGGCCTGCCCCGCTCATCGTGGCGCTTCATGGTGCAGGCGGGATCGCCATGCAACTTCTCGATCTCATGGCGGTGCAGGCGGAGAGTCATGGTGTGATCGTCCTGGCGCCCGAATCCCGCGGCTCGACCTGGGACATGATCCAGGGCGGCTACGGTCCCGATGTTGCCTTTATCGACAGAGCTCTGGCGAAGATTTTTCAGCTCCATCCCATCGATCCTTCCCGCGTCGCGCTCTCCGGGTTTTCGGACGGTGCGTCCTATGGCCTGTCACTGGGTGTTATCAACGGCGAACTGTTTGATCACATCTTTGCCTTTTCGCCAGGCTTCATGGCGCCGACGAGCACAGCCGACACGCCGCAGATCTTCGTGTCCCACGGAATTCACGACGAGGTCCTGCCCATCGATCCCTGCAGCCGCAGGATCGTTCCGGCCCTCAGGCAGGCGGGCTACGACGTGGAGTATCACGAGTTCGAGGGCGGCCATGTCGTTCCGCCGGACATGGTCGAGCGCGCCGTGGTGCGCTTCCTTGCGTGACGCCTTTGCACGTTCCGCCAGAATGGCGCGCGGCCGCGCAGCATGTTCGCCGTCATGCCCTCCGCAGGGTTCTCGTGGTCGGAGAGAAGGACACTGGCAAGAGCACGTTCTGTCGCCTTCTTGTGGAGGAACTGACACGGTCAGGCCGCAGCAGCGCTCTTCTCGATACCGATGTTGGCCAGAAGATCGTCGGCCCTCCGGCCTGCGTGACCATGGCCAATGCGAACGGAGTGTCGCTCGCTTTTGTAGGCAGCACCAATCCCGTTCTCGGCTGGTCGCGTCTTGTCGAAGGCACACGCCATCTAGCTCAACAGGCGACCGCGGATTATTTGATCGTCAACACGAGCGGGCTCCTGGCGGGACCAGGTCGTCGCCTGAAAGCGGCCAAGATCGATGCGCTCCGGCCGGATCTGCTGATCGGTGTCGGTGAAGGACAGGCTCTTGAGGCAATCGCGCATGAGGCCTCGATCCTGCCGACCCTTTGCGTCCCATCTTCACCGGAAGCACGACGCAAGGCGGACAGGGAGCGGCGCACAGCCCGTCGGGCAGCCTTCCAGCAGTATTTCTTACAATCCGGGGTGCTGAAGCTCAAAACCGGGATGCTCTCACCTTCTGCGACGCCTCGGCCCGCTAGGCTCCTGCTCGGCTTATCCGGCGGAGCCGGCCATGATCTCGGACTGGGCTTGCTTCTCAACCACGCCGAGAGCGACGTCCTCGAAGTGCTGTCACCGGTTGCTGAAGATGAGGTCGTGCAGGTGCTCCCTGGCTTGTTAATCCTCGACGAGGATTTCGCCGAGGAACATCTTCCGGCACGTCCTCGAAGAATATCCTATTAGCTTGGGCCTACACTTGGCGCAGTAGGAAATGTGGTCTGCCTCCTGAAAAGTGATCCTCCCTGAAGTATGGCTTATGAGCCGAAGGAGGACTGAAGATGGGCAAGACGAGGCACACGGCTGAAGAGATCGTCGCGAAGCTGCAGCGTGGCGCACGATGGGCTTTCAAAGCCTGAACGGGACAGTGCCCCGGCTGAGGCGCTGTCATACCTCAACCAGGGCGTCAGCGGAGGAGGATATCTCCGCACTTTGTTCGGGCTGATACGCAACGCGCCCGGTGAGAGCATCCTGCCTGGACAAGGTAAACAAGGGGTATCTAGTTGGGGCACCCCAGCTAAAGGCCGCACTACCAAACCATCAGCCAAGGCACTAATCGCTACCCTGGTGTACATAATCGTAGAAGTCCGTATCTATCGAAACGAACCTGGAACCAGAACGGTGCGGTTCCGAAGACGATCAAGAGCATCACCATGCCTACCGATCGGTGCTCCGTGTCATGTTCCCTTGGGGTGGACTCGAACGATCCTGGCAGGGCGTGCCCCTAGGCAAGCCGGCTCGCCGTGCTTAAGCTTCAGTGATACGTGACACGGCGCAGGAGCAGTCGGAATGGTGATGAAGAAGCAGATCCTTGCGATTGAGGACGTCTATGTGCCTGTGAAGCGGCGGCAAACCTTGGACCGGCAGAAGGTCGAGACTTTGGCCGAGAGCATGATGGAAAAGGGGCAGGAAGCCCCCATTCTCGTGCGGGCTGACGGTCAACGGTTCGTGCTGGTGGAAGGCTTGCATCGGCTGGAGGCGTGCAGGGCTCTGGGAGAGACAAGCGTGCCAGCCTACTTGGTGCAGGCTCGCAAGCACTAATCTGGGACAATTCCCGCGTAGATCCCTCCCCAGCTTTGGTGTGGGGCAGTACATCACGATAGAGCTTGCCTTCACGTGAATGGGCAGAGGTCAGAAGGGCCATACTCAATGACGAAAGATTGACGCAAACAGGCTCCTCTAGCCAAGCGCCAGTGGCAAGACTCGGATGAGGCCCGCGAGGCATAGCTGGTCGACAATGCCCCGGCTTAAAAGGGCACGATGCCACGCTGTACAGAGCCTTCCTCCGGATTGGAGAGGATGCGCTGTCCCGTCATCCAGATCTCACTCCGGACGACATCGCCGCGGTGGAAGCTGCGGAGGCCGCCCTCCCGTCCAGGAAGAGGACGGAAGCTCAACTGCGTCGAAGCTTCGTGCCTACGAGCAGTTCATCTTCCAGCGCGATCAGGCGCAGCCGCAAGCGCTTCGTTCAGCGGCATCAGCGGGCATGGAACAGAGCCAACCCGATCCCCTTGACATGGAAGCTCAAGCGAACCCTCACGACAGAGTTCATGAAGGCTCGCAAGCAGTGACAGCCGGAGGCACACCGCATTGAGGGCAGCGCTCAAGTGCCCGTTGCCATGAGTCATCCATCGCTGCCAATATGGCGATTCTTCCGAAGTTTAATCAATGAGCGGAGAGAGCATCAAGCGGGAGAACCTGCAGCGCTCGTCCAGAGGTATCAACAATCTCCAACCGCCATCCCAGCCACTCGTCTGAGCTTGCGGGCGCCTGAGCGCGAAGCTCCTCGACAGCTTCCATCGCGGAGACCACGGCCGACTGGATACTGGAAGCTTCAATGCCCTCTTCATCACGGATCATGTCATCGCCGTCCGTGAGGTTGAAGTAATAGCGCGCTGGAACCGAACAAGCCGGTGCGGCCCCTGTCCAGGCATCAGCCGGCGGTACGCCGGTGCCGAGACCCCCACTGGACACGAGCTTGCCTTTGACAATGGTTGTCACGTTCTGGGCCGCCTTACTGGACTACCGAGTGTGAGATGTTTGCGAGATCGACCCAGCCAGTGCAGGTTGGGAGTTCGGGGATGAGGTAGGCGCGGCTTCCTTCAACGCTCTCAACCCGGCACGCGTAGGTTCGCTGGTCTCCCGGAGGACGGTACAGGACCAGACTGCCAGCAGAGACGGTACCGCGGGAAACAGCCTCCGGGTTGGCTGTCGCGTTCGGTTCGAGTGAATCACCTGCATCGGGAGCGATGTCTTGCTGGCCTGCCCGCACGCGGTCGAGGGCAGAGATGGCGAGACGGGCGCGGTCCCGATAACGCTCCATAACGAGCTTCACAGGACCTTGCTCTTTTCCTGAATGCCAGGAGATCCCGCCAGCCTTCGCAAGCTCGGCAGCGACAGCCTCTACTTCATCCTCTGTCATGTGCCCCCGGCTAGATTTGTTCACTAGCGTTAAGTTCCAGCGGTCCTTTCCTGTTCCGCACGACAAAAGTTGCAGCCTGCAGCTAAAGTCCCTGCTTTAGGAGTGTTTGCTCAAGCGTCTGGTCGAGGGCCATCCAAAGAACGGTCGAACAGACGCTGATCCCGTGGCTATGAGGTCATTCGAGCACTCGTGCAACTCGACGAGACTACAGGCATCGCCACGAAAGGAGCGACTTCCATGCGCCTGGCGCGGGGGTGCCCCGCGCAAGGAGAAGAGCCAAGTTCACGCAAGATTCAGCGGTGTCGGTTCACCGTGCATGCGCAGAGCGCGTGAAGCCCCATGCTCTCGCCGAGATCCTCCCAGCACCCATGAGCCCTCCTCCTTCTATCTCCGCCGTAGCGGATTGTCCCCCTGTCGCAGAACGCGTCCCTGAGATCCCGACCCCGAGGACCGGCGCTCCTGCCAGGGATGCGACCTTCGCCGCCATCGGCCTGGCCCTTCTATCGACCATCTTCTTCGCCATGGGCGATGTTGCCGCGAAGGTCCTGACAGGCACGCTGCCGGCGATCGAAGTCGCCTGGCTGCGCTATCTCATCTTCTGCCTGGTGGTCGTGCCAACGGTGTTCGTCGCACGCGGCGCGAGGGTGATGCACACGCCGCGCCTGCGCCTGCAGATCATCCGGGCGCTGGCCGTGGCTGGCTCAGCCGTGCTTTTCATCCTTGGACTAGGGCACCTCCAGGTCGCCGAGGCGACAGCGATCAATTTCATCTCGCCGATCTTCATCACCGCCCTCTCGATCCCACTTCTTGGCGAGAAAGTGGGCATCCGGCGCTGGGCCGCCGCGGCGGTCGGCTTCCTTGGCGTGATGCTCGTGGTCCAGCCCGGCGGCGCAGCCTTCCAGGTCGCCGCGCTGCTGCCGATCGGCGCGGCGCTCGCCTGGGCCGTGGCCGCCATCGCCACCCGCCTGATGAGCTTAGAACGGCCCGAGGCGACCCTGGCATGGTCGGCGGTGATCGGGCTGATTGCCTTGACCGCCTTCGTGCCGTTCCATTGGCGCACCCCCACCGCGGGGGAGATCGGCTTGGCCGTCCTGATGGGCACCTTCTCGACTACGGGCCATTGGCTCATCATCCTGGCCTACCACAAGGCCGCAGCGTCCACCATCGCCCCATTCTCCTACGTCCAGCTCCTGTTCGCCGGGCTGCTCGGATTCGGCATCTTCGGCACCGTGCCAGGAGCCATGACCCTCGTCGGCGGGCTCGTTATCGCGGCGAGCGGCCTCTACACGGCCCACCGGGAGCGCATCAGAGCCCGAGAGGCGAGGCTTGCCGCCGCCGGGATCTACCGCTCTTAAACTGCGGTTCACGGCACCTGATGGCTCTGATCGAGAGGCTTGATGCGACGGAACGCTCGGAGATGCGGGCAAGCCAGCACTCAGATCCGGCCAGGAGCCCGGGAGGCCAGTGTATCCGTGCCACTCCCTGGGGCTCGTCGACAGTTGTCGTTGATACGCAGCTGAGGTGAAGTTGGGCGCAGTTCCCAGGAGGGGGTCAGCACAAGAGGAGTTCCCAATGACACGGTAACGTAGTGCGTAGCAAGAACTTGATCTCTTCAGTCGACCGAGAGGCCTCTCGGTCGACTGAATACAGGTCGGATCTAGGGGTTTGAGCCATTATCCGGGGCAGAAGACCTGATAGCGAAGGGGACTGCTCTCCAAGGTGTCGTCGGTGAGAGAGTGGCGGTGTCCGGAGAGGTTCGACAAAGCAGTTAGCCCAACAGTTTCAATCGGGTACCAGATCGACGCGAGTATCATCTGGGTTCACATTGCGGATCAAACCTTAAGCCGCGTCACGAAGGTTGCCTATCCGTTCGCACTAAACGTGTCATTGAGCACAGCTCTTGTTCTGCCCCCACACCTCAAGGCGATCACCCTATCATCGTCACGCGACCGATCCAGAAGCCGGAAGTGTCACGCACGACAGGTGTGGTTCGGCGGCGTGGCGGCCGCCTGGCGCCCGTTGCCGAGTGTTTCCTCGAGATGCTCCTGGGAACATGGAAAGACGCGACCTAGCGCAAGAGCCAAACCGAAATGCGAGGCTCTTCCGAAAGAAGTCCAGCAAAGAAGCTTCAGCCCATCGACGCCGGATGGCGGTACCCCATAAGCTCGGCCACACCGAACGTAAGACCAATATTGTACCGGACGGCAACCACGGCTCAATGGATTCCGGTCAGTTGAGATGCGGAGAGCCGCGCCTGCCTTGCCGCGCGGGAAGCGAGTTGCACGATGGAACCTCGCTGTTGCGGATGCGCTTCAGCAGGAGGTGCGGGACAGATTGCACTCGGAGGGCGGTTGACGCGCGACGGGTATGGCCTGGTTCCTCCCTCCCTTGGCCGCAATAAAGGCTTCGTCCCGGATATCTCATGAACCCGACCCAAGCCCCAGTTTCCCTCGTGTCGCTGTTTCTCGTGTTCTTCCGCGTGGGGCTCTTCAGCTTCGGCGGCGGTCTCTCGGGCTGGATCTACCG
>NZ_VOSK01000293.1 GCF_009296175.1 Microvirga tunisiensis
GCCGACCGGATATGAGGTGATGTGGACTTTTGCTCCACAGCTGACCGCGAGGCCAATCCTGATGTCGTCTGCAAGCGATCCCGTCGCTGCGCACCACCCTTGACGCGATAGGCCTCATATGAGGGGGCATGACACTTCGTGGGCAATTGGTCGGCAGGCCAAAGCCTCAAAGGGGGTGATTACAGCTTCCATTCGCTGTGCTTTCTGACACCGATCCCTTTCAACGGGCAGCAGCATAAGCCGCCTCACATTCGTCATACTCCCCTACTTGGCGGAAAAGGGACTGGGCTACAGCCGTGGAACTCAAGATCCGCAAAGGTTGACCACATGGCCTTTAGGGGCCGGAACGAGAACTGCTCCCAAACACACGCCAGCATTATCAGCCAAACGCCGCTTTTCCTTAGAAGCGAGGCTTTTGCGTGAGACTCCGATCTCGTGATCGATGGCTGGATCAGGAAGTCGGGATGGATCTGTCAGCCCGCGAGGTGTTGGCAAGGATGTTGGGTCGGTTTGATGTGTCAGGGCGGGAGCGCCCGAGGGTAGTCGCTGGGGTGCGTGTCCTGAAACTCGACGTTTCGCCTTGGCCGTATATCCGGCCTAGTTCCAGATCTTTTGGATAATCTGCCGTGGCAAAAGCCTCTGCACGACGTCACTGCCATACTTTGACCATACCGCGTCTTGATCCGAAGGAATGTGCCCTTCGCGCATGGTGTCCGCAATCCATCAAAGGACTCGTCTCCGACCTACCACATGGGTCGAGCAGGTCATGCGCGGCCTGAGTTGTTGCCCTGAGATTATTGATGCTGTTGATGTCTTGTCCTTCGGTCCACCGTGCCCAGCGCAATCTCTTTATGACGGCCGCCTTGGTGGCAACTCTTCTGAGTTCTGCCGCGTATTTGGCCGATTTTGCTTCCTTTGACGACGTACGGCCGGTCGCCTCTGTCGGTCTCGCTAACACTCCAATGCCTGCGCAGGAGACTGACATGGGCATGTTCGCGTCAACAGATAGCCGACCGCCCGTCAGTTTTGCTCCGGCGATGAGCCTTGAAACGTTTGACTTTGTGCATAACGCTCCGCTCGTGCCGAAATTCAGCCAGTTTGCCGTGCCAGATGAGACTGATCTCAAGCTGCAGCCCGCTCTGCCTGCAAATGCATCACCAGGGAACCCTGTTGAGCCGGATCGGCCGCCTTCACATCTCGCGGCGATAGTGGACATGATCGAACCGGCGCCGGAACCAGTTCCTCTGCCGGTGCCGCGCCCTCCCGAATTGCGCGCTCCCGGCCCTCGACTATCCGAAGCTCCAAGGAAATCGCGCGCGGCTGTCCCTGTGTCCAGGACGAGTGCCGCTGTGACGAGCGAGCCGCCGGACGACCGCTCGTTCTTGGAGAAGCTTTTTGGGAGTAAGCCCGCCTCCCCGCCGGCGACCGACCTTGGCTATGCGTCGCTCGGCAGCGGAACCGGCAATATCGCGCCGAGTGCCCGCTTCAACCCGGCTCCTAGTTTGACAAGGGAGGCGGCGACCGCGGTTTATGACATCAGCGCTAAAGTCGTCATCATGCCGAATGGCGAGAGGCTGGAGGCGCATTCTGGGCTTGGGGACAAGCTTGACGATCCGCGCCATGTGCATGTGTCGATGCGTGGAGCGACGCCGCCGGGCACCTACGAACTCACCGAACGCGAGAAGCTCTTCCACGGTGAACGCGCCCTGCGCATGAACCCGGTCGGTGGCAGCGCGGCGATCCATGGCCGCGTGGGCCTGCTGGCTCATACCTATATGCTTGGCCCGAACGGGGATTCGAATGGCTGCGTGTCCTTCAAGGATTATGACCGCTTTCTTCAGGCTTACCTGAGGGGTGAGGTAACGCGTCTGGTCGTCGTGCTCGGCCGCGGGCAGGATGCCCTGCCCCGCGTCGCAAATGCCGATAACGGAAAGTAGAAGAAGGCCTAAGGTGAAAAGTCCCTCTGGACTTGCCTAGAAGAGGAGATGCAGTGACCACTCGCCTTATGGAGATCCTGGATCGCGATGCCGCTATCATGAGAGCCAAGATAGCTGAAGTCATGCCGGCCGCTGACGGCGAGGCACGGCAAGCCCGGGAATTGATGATCCTCCTTCATGCCGCGCTCTTTGTCATCCCGCGATATGACGGCAGCACGGCCGAAGAGCTGCGGGAGTTCGCCGGTCAAATCCTCGACCGGACCCGGATCACCAGGCAGTAGCAGCCGAAATAATCCTGTGAGTTTCAGTGGGCCTAACTCTTTGCGAAGCTACTGGTAACCCCAGTCAGCTATCCAAACTCTCGCAGTCACACTGAAAGCCGCCGCCGACTGCCGGATAAGGGAATGTTTCGCTACCTCTGGAGACATAAGGCGTTCAGCGCCGTACTGCTCTTCTTCTTCGGCATCGGCTTGTATCTCCAGCCGATCGCCGCCTGGATCGGGCTCGCGCTGCTGCTGTTCCTGCGCCTGACCAAGGTTCACTCGTTCCTGCTCATCTATGACCTAACAGACCGGGCAGCCCTGACACATGTCAGGACGTTAGCGACAAAACGCGCTCATATGCTCTCACCGGACGAATATGGGAATGTCTCTGAGGAGGCCTGGGACAAACACCTCGCGACCTTCATCAAGAAGACCCTCCTGCCGGAGTTCCAGCGCAAGAAGGTCGAGCATCTCCTCGCCAAAGATCCGAAGCGGTACGTTGCCCGCCTGAGGACACGAATTGACCGGATCATCGACAGGTACCAGCCCGCCGAGCCAACAGTCGAATTCGATGAGACGATGACCGGCAGGGAGTTTGAGCTCTACTGCCGCGAGGTCCTGCAGGAGGCAGGATGGCGTGCAGCACTTACTCCCGGATCAGGCGACCAGGGCGCCGACATCATTGCCGAAAAGGATGACCGTCGGGTTGTCATTCAGTGCAAGTTCTACAACGGCACCGTCGGCAACAAGGCGGTTCAGGAAGCCTATGCTGCCGCTGCATTTCAGGATGCGCCCTATGCGGTCGTGGTCACCAATTCGGTTTTCACCAAGTCCGCCCACCAGCTCGCACATAAAAATGGCGTGCTGCTGATGCACCACACCGATTTACCGCGGCTTGAACTCATCATCACCAGCGGGGCAGGCACCCGCTGATACAAGATTCCATTTAGTCGCTTGTGACCTTCAGGAAATCGTCGATCGACAACTGCGCCGGATTGGTCGACTTTGCCTTCGGCTTTCTTGCGGCTTCCTCAGCCCCCACAGCGACAGGCTGCTTGCGCGGGATCGGGGTGTCTTCCGACTGCATGCGCTTCATTCGCGCCTTCGCCTTGTCGCGGGCCTGGGCCTCCTCGGATTGCGGATCTTCGGTCAGCCACTTCCCGCGCTTGATCACCTCGTTCACGAGGCCTTGGTTGATCCCAAGCTGGAAGGCGATCTCCTGCTGAGTCATGTCGGTGGTGCTATGCAGATCGAGGATCTTGCGGGCGAGCTCCGGCGTCATCTTGCGTCCGGACACCCGACGGGCCGGTGCAACCGACCGCGTCTTCTTCTCCTCCTTGCGCATCTTCTCAAGAATGGCCAAGGCCATCTGCATGCCTTGGGCGCGCAGGGCTTCTTCGAATTGCTTCAGCGTAGCCAAAAGAGAGACTCCTGAACTCCTGCCCCGATGCAGTCGCACCGGTTCAGAATGACTTTTGAACGACGAAGAGGTGATGACAGCTTCCGCCAGCCCCGCACGGCTATTCGGAGAAGTCAGCCGAATTAAGCTGACCAGAAATAGAATGAGTCCATGATTCGAGTTTTTCAAGCTCGGCTATTCCAATTGGTTGTTGATTTGTTCTGCCCGGACGGCAAATGCCGCCAGAAAGCGTCCAATTAGGAGGGTTGAAAGACCGACGCATATCCGGGGCGCGCAACCTATAGTTGGTATCGACCCCGGATTTTCGGCAAGCTAGCTCGCGAACCTCAACTTATCGATGTGCCTCGCCAGCTACTAGCGTCATGCTCAGTGGACGTGCACCACAGCTGCTATTTGAGCCATGGCTTGGGATAACATCTCCCATCGCTCCAGCAGCATGGCTCTGCCACCAGGAACTTCCGCCCACGTAGCTCCATGCAGACAGGCGATCTGATCCCCCTCCATTTCGCTACCGGGATCCTCTTCACGCCCAAACCATGCCCAAGGATCGCCCTCTGCTTCCGCGAGGAACTTAAGAGCGTAAGGGTTTAGAGCCACAGCTTGGTTAATTGCTCTCTCTGCCGCCGATCCCGATTCCGTTATCGCCGTTACAAGTGCGACAGTCCAAGCGATCAGAGCATTCTTCTTAGGGCCACCTCTACATTGTGGATGAACGCTCGCCGCCGGATATTCCAGGACCACAATGAGACCATGTAGAACTACCCTTTTGTGACTCTTTCAGGGAAGCAAGCCGGCGACAACGCGGTTCCTGCCAGCCCTCTTAGCTTCGTACAGTCTGGCATCAGCGGCCGAGACCAGCGTCCCCGCAGTGAAGTCGCTTGATGGATCAGCCGTAACCGCGCCAATGCTCACCGCGACCAGTCCTTCGAGCCGCTCGGCTTCGTTGGCCGGTGGTGGAGGCACAACAAACACGTCAAAACTCCTGCTGCAGGCAAATAGCCTCTGCGATGGCTCACCTGTGTCTGAGGCGAGTTGATCACCTTGTAGATCAGGTGCCGGCGGTCTGCCCGTTCACATGGTCCTTCAGATTGGGCGATGGAGTGAAGGTGACGACCCGCCGGGGCTCAATCGGAACCTCTTCACCGGTCTTGGGATTCCGACCCAGGCGCTCGCCCTTGTTTCGGACCACGAAATTCCCGAAGCCGGAGAGCTTCACGTTCTCTCCGCGCTCCAGAGTATCGCAGATCTCGGTGAGTACCTGCTCGGCTAGGGCGATCGCCTCATGCTTGGCTAATCCAACAGCCTGAGCCACCGCTTGGGCCAGATCGGCTCGGGTCACGTTCCTGCTGGTCATCCGCTCATCCCACCGTCCTAAGGTGCCCACAACAGGGGCGTGCCCTACGGGGGATATTTCTCCTCAAGCTCGAGCACAAGCGTTTTGAGGTGCTCCGGCATGTCTCCTGCGAGCACCTCGTCGTACAGGCTCCTCAGGGAGTGACCAAGAACAAAGACCACCTGCTCCTGGGTGAAGTTCAAGGTGCTAGGGATGTCTCGCGACCAATCCCGAGTGTTATTCTGCTGCATGGCATAGTTCTCTTGGCTGTGCCCTGCATTGCCCCTGGTTAACATATGTGACGAGGCAACTCACGCTGAGGTGGTCGGTTTCAGCGCGGCTGTGCGTTTCACGCTTCGGGCGCATCAGCTCGGCAGGATGATTATCCTCACCGCAGGAGGGTGGCTAGGCTGAAGCTGACAGTCCCCATGCTTGCCAGGAACCAGGGCCACCAGGTTGGCAAAGGCCTTTCACTACGTCCGGTCATCCTGCCCCGTCTCTTTGTCGAACCCAGTATGGCCAGCAGCCAGATGGGATGCTTTGAGTTGCACCAAAAAGAGCCTATCGGCCTGACAGCTGGCAATTGACCTTTCGTCGTGAGGCATCCCGTCGCAACTGGTCTAGCTTCTCTCTGGTTCAGCGATGGGACCGGGCCGAGGCGCCTAAACATACCGCTGAAACCATCGGCCGTGTTCGCCGTTACTCGGGCGAGGGCCATACCCCCTCACTTCAAGGAAGCCTCCTCACCTCCCTGGCAACGGCGGGTGGGAAGGCTTTTTTGTTCATCCGAGCTGATTAGAGGCCTTTGGCCGCAACCACTTCGAGCCGTCGGCATGCCATAAAGTCCTATCTTGGCATGACAATTGGTTACACTCCCTGATGAGCAGCTTGTATCACTACCCCGCTATGTCGGCCCTCAATGAAGAGACAGAGCCGGATCGCGTCTGCCGGCTCCACGAGGCCTTCGGGGTGATGTGCGCCATTGCCCGAATGATTTGGCGCGAGGAAACAGGCTACGACGCCAACTCGGCCGCCTCAGGCACAGTTCGCTGGGACGGCTCGGTCATCGCGTTGCGTGACATCAGGGGCCACCTGGAGGTGATCTGGGCTTCTGCCGCCCATCAGGAGCGTTACGGAGTGCTGGCCGAACTCGCCTGGGAGGCCATGTCGGAACCTCGGGCCAACGTATCTCATCACCTCCCCAGCTGACCGGCCGGCGTCTCTTGGAGCCCGTCCCGAAATTACCGTCAGTATCGAACGTCTCATTCGATCACCTCGTCAGCCTGGACAATAAAGGTGTACGGCACCTCTAATCCGAGCGCCTTCGCCGCCTTCAGGTTGACGACAAACTCAAACTTGGTCGGCTGCTGCACCGGTAGGTCGCCAGGCTGTTCGCCGTGCAGGATGCGGTCAACGTATGTCGCTCCTTGGCGGAACATCTCCGTTCGGTCCGCCGAATAGGAGGCGAGCCCTCCGGTCGCGACCATCACCCGATCCGAATAGATTGCAGGCAATCCATGCCGCGCCGCTATGGCCGTAACGGTTTTGCGATGAGCGAGAATCGTCAGGTCGGAGGGGAAAACAAGTCCTCCATCGGGCTGGCGCGCGAAGGCCTCGAACCTTGTCCCGATGTCCGCCTCATCAGAAATTGGGATCAGGCTCGGTGTGAGTGAAAACGCGGCAGCGGCTGTCTCAAACTCCTTCCAATGGAAAGGAGTAGAGGGGTTTGCCGGATTACAGACCAATGCGGCGCGGGTTACGTGAGGAGCAATCTGCTTCAATATCTCGACCAATTTGGCCGTGATTGAATATGGCGGTAGGGCGATGCCGGTGAGGTTCCCGCCCGGTCTTGCGAGGCTCGGGACAAGACCTTGGCCCAAGGGATCGCTGACGCCAACAAAAACCGTTGGAATTGAGCGGGTCCGTTCCTGAATGATCCGAGCCACTCGGCCACCCGTGAAGAAGATCACGTCCGGGCCCAGCCTCACAAGTTCCGCTGCGTCGGCCCGCACCCGTTCCAGATTGTCAGTCGACCAACGTTCCTCCATTCGGAGCGTATCACCCGACCATCCCAGCCGTCCAAGCTCCTCCCGGAAGGCCGCCACACGCCCCCTGACCTCTGCGTCAGTATCAGGATAGGGCATTAGGACAGCAATCAGACGGCGCTGCCCATCGGGCTTCTGGGCCAGCGCTGCGAACGGCCAGGCTGCCGCGCCGCCGAGCAGCGCCACGAACTGCCGCCGTCTCATTCAGTTGACCTCGGCGGCAAGGCGCGCGGGGCCCGCGACACTTGAGACTCAAAGGAGGCTGTGATTCCAAACGCCATCGCCTGATCACCTCGGATCCCTTATGTGGGCCCCGGCCACTCGGCGGCAGTATAGCCGCGAAGAGTTGCGTTACCAAACCGATTTGACGGACGCAGAGTGGGCTCTGATCGAGCCGCTCATGCCGAAGCCCCACGCCCGCGGACGACCACGGTGCTGGTCCTGGCGCGAGATCCTCAACGGCATCTTCTACGTGCTGCGCGGCGGCATTGCCTGGCGGCTCTTAGAGCGCGTTGACATTCAGGCTTTCGACGGACTCGCAAATCTGATTCAAGCTCCTTTTGGGCGCGGAGGCTTGGGTGAGCGGAGTTCGTCTGATGTTGAAAGATCACCAGTGGGATCGGATGGAGCCGCATTTGCCGGGCAAACGCAT
>NZ_VOSK01000294.1 GCF_009296175.1 Microvirga tunisiensis
CTCCCCGCGCCGCCAATGCCTTGATAGTCATGCGAGCCTCCTGATCGAGCCGGCTCATGCGCTCCTCCGTGTCGTCCCGTGACACGGTAGGTCGACTTCAACCGGAGGCGACATCTCGTAAATCTGGCCGTCGCCTTACTCACACATTCGCGCGTCGCGCTACAACGATCTCACGACGGCTGGCATCGAAGCGTGCGTCACGCGTCTCGAGGCACAGGTGAAAGCCCTCCATCCGGAGATCACGACGCTTTTCATCAAGCCGCAGAACACAGGTACTTACCGGCAAAGACGCCAAACCCTCATCGAGGCGTCGACATCGGACAAAAGCCGATGAGGCGGGCCCGAGAGCCCGCCTTTTCGAATCTGTCCTGATTCAGAAAAGAAAATCCGATGCGCCGATCAGCGAGAGCTTCACGTTGAGCAGCGTGATCGACTGGCTGTCGGCCTTGATGACCACATCGTCGGCCCTGCCATCGCTGTCGGCATTGACCTTGCTGATGCTGAGCTCGCTGAAGCTCAGGCCGCTGCCGCGCAGATCGATGTGGTCGCTGGAATTTTTGAAGTCGGTGATCTTGTCCTTGCCCCACTTGCCTGAGAAGCGGAACGTGTCCGCACTCGTGCCGCCGGTGAGGATGTCGTTGCCGCTGCCGCCGGACAGGGTGTCCTTCCCGCTGTCGCCGTAGAGCCGGTCGTTGCCGGCATTGCCGGTCAACGCATCGTTCCCGGTGCCGCCATAGAGCTTGTCGTTGCCCCCGTTGCCGTAGAGCTTGTCGTTGCCGCCGTTGCCCTCGATCGTGTTGGCCGCGGACGTGCCCTTGAGGGTGTTGTTGCCCGCGGTGCCGCTGATCGTGGTGGGTGTGGGTGTGGGCGAAGCGCCTGTGGTCGGGTCGATGAGGTCGAGCTTCACGTTCGAGGAGGCGATCGTCACCTGCTTGGTGACCGGGGCATAACCACCGCCTGAGAAGGTGACCGAATAGGTGCCGGCCGCAAGTGCCAGGCTGTAGCCGCCGGCGCCTTCCGTCGTGGTGCTTTACCGGGCGCCGGTCGAACTCACGGCCGTCACGGCCAGTCCACCGAGGCCCTCGCCGATGTCGTAGAAGCGGTCGCCGTCCTTGTCGTCCATGCCGACGCCCGTGAGGTACACCTTCGTGCCGGACATGGCGAAGTTCTGCGTGACGAAGGCCCCGTCCCAGGACTGATACGGTCCGGTGTCGAAGCCGATGCCGATCTCCCGGAAGGTCCCGTTGAGGATGTTGGCCTTGTGGCCCGGGCTGTTCATCAGGTTCGCGTGCAGCAGTTCCACCTCGTCCTGGAGACCCGCAGGAGCGCGGGTGCTGACCCAGGCGATGTTCTCCGCCGATGTCCAGGAGCCCGAGAAGGCGTAGCCGGCTTGGATCATCCGCTCGTGCGGGGAGGAGGAGCCCAATCCCGTATGAGAGAACGTGTCGGTCGCGATCATCCAGTTGCTGTGCGAATCTGCCGACTCGTTCAGAGTGCCGTTGAAGGCAAGCGGCTGGGCGCCCGTCTTGGCCCGTTCACGGTTCACCAGTTCGAGCATGAATTGCTCATAGGCCGTGGCTTGCGACATGAAAAACCCCTTTGTTGTTTATATTTTTTCCCGTGTCCGGGTGAATGACCTGAGGCCCGGGCTTAGGGGCCAAATGGGAAAAAGTTGTGACCCTGGAGATACCGTGTTGCGGCTGGGTTCGGTACGGGTCTTTGAACGAGCCGGGAGGGGCCTTGCCCTACCTGCTTTGTAACCCTGCTCTGCAGCATGAGAGGGAGATCAGGAACCTATTCTGGTCTATAGCGGAAGCTGGAAACGCCTCAAGGCTGGGCTTGGCCGCAAGCTTGGCAGCATCACGAAGAATATCGATGACCAATCAAATGCCTGCCATGCCCATTGCGTCCC
This sequence comes from Microvirga tunisiensis, assembly GCF_009296175.1. Taxonomy (GTDB): domain Bacteria; phylum Pseudomonadota; class Alphaproteobacteria; order Rhizobiales; family Beijerinckiaceae; genus Microvirga; species Microvirga tunisiensis. The sequence continues at coordinate 1,913 of NZ_VOSK01000294.1, forward strand.
GTCCTGTGTCGGCGGAGAGAGTTGCGGTCCCGATCCTGGCCGCCATCAGCGTGTCGCACATGCTGAACGATCTCATCCAATCTCTGCTGCCGGCGATCTACCCGATTCTCAAGAGCAATTTTCATCTCGACTTCGGCCAGATCGGGCTTCTGACGCTGACGTTCCAGCTCACCGCCTCGCTGCTCCAGCCCCTGGTCGGCAGCTTCACGGACCGCAGGCCGCAGCCGTTCTCCCTCGTCGCGGGCATGGGCTTCACCCTCATCGGCCTGCTGACGCTGTCGCGGGCCGACTCGTATCCGATCCTGCTCGTGGCTGCAGCGCTTGTCGGCATGGGGTCCTCGGTCTTCCACCCGGAATCCTCCCGCGTCGCCCGTCTCGCGTCGGGCGGACGGCACGGCCTGGCGCAGTCGGTGTTCCAGGTCGGCGGCAATGCGGGAACAGCCTTGGGCCCGCTGCTCGCAGCCTTCATCGTCGTTCCGTTCGGACAGCCGAGCATCGCGTGGTTTTCCGTGGTGGCGCTACTGGCGATGCTGATCCTGTTCGCCATTGGGCGCTGGTATCAGGCCAAGCTCGCGGATCTGCGCGCCAGGCCCCGCGCGGCCGAGACGGGTTCGCTGGTCTCGAAAAGGCGCATCGTGATCTCGCTCGCGATCCTGATCCTGCTGGTCTTCTCGAAGGACTTCTACGTCGCGAGCCTCACCAACTATTTCACCTTCTACCTGATCTCCAAGTTCCAGGTCTCGGTGCAGGAGGCGCAGATCTATCTCTTCGTCTTCCTCGGTTCGCTCGCCGTCGGGACGATTCTGGGCGGAGCCGTCGGCGACAAGATCGGGCGGCGCTACGTGATCTGGGGCTCGATCCTCGGCGTCCTGCCCTTCACGCTCGCGATGCCCTATGCCAACCTGTTCTGGACGGCGGTTCTGAGCGTCACCATCGGGCTCGTTCTGGCCTCGGCGTTCTCGTCCATTCTCGTCTATGCGACCGAGCTCGTCCCGGGACGCGTCGGCACCATCGCGGGCCTCTTCTTCGGCCTGTCCTTCGGCATGGCGGGCCTGGGCGCGGCGCTGCTGGGGCAACTGGCCGACATGACGAGCATCGAGACCGTCTACAAGGTCTGTTCGTTCCTGCCGGCCATCGGGCTTCTCGCTTACTTCCTGCCGAAGATCGAGAAGAAGCGCTTCTGAGGGGCGAGCTCTCCCCCGTCATGGCCGGGCCTGTCCCGGCCATCCCGATCAGGCGCGCACGGCGCCTCGACCCATCGGGATCACCGGCACAAGGCCGGTGATGACGTGGGAACGGATGACGTCTGAAGCTTTGTTCCTGTCCTTGTCTCCTGGGACGTATCGGTATCGAATTTAGACGAAACGCCGTTCGTCAGGTCAGGACTGCTCGCGCGGCATCCTCCAGGGCCTTCATCGCCATGCGATACGGGCCCGGTCCATGGCTGATGCGGGCGACGCCGAGCTCCGCGAGCCGCGCGGCCGGGGGCGTCTTCGCGCTCGCCATGATGTTCACCGGCAGTGACGAGCCCTCGACGACGCGAGCGATCAGCGCCTCGTCGGCCAAGCCGGGGACGAACAGTCCATCCGCACCGGCATCGGCGTAGGCGCGGCCGCGCTCCAAAGCAGCCGCGACGAGGCTCTCGTGCTGATCCGCGGCGGCTACCAGGAACACGTCCGCGCGGGCATTCAGAAAGGCTGGAATCCCGAGCCGGTCGGCCGCTTGCCTCGCGCCCTTGAGCCGCGCCGCCTGATCGGAGATCTCGCGCAAAGGACCTGATTCACGAGCACTGTCCTCGATGTTGTAGCCGATGGCCCCTGCCTGGACGGCGCGGGCAATCGTTGCACCGACCTCGTCTGGATTGGCGCCGTAGCCGCTCTCCAGATCGATGGTGACCGGCAGATCGGTTGCGGTCACGATCCGCTCTAGATTGGCGATGGCCAGGTCGAACGGCATGTACTCGCCGTCGTCGAAACCGTGCGCGGCCGCGACCGACCAGCTGCCGGTCGCAAGCGCCTTCGCGCCGCCCGCCGCAACCGCCTTGGCGCTGCCCGCATCCCAGACGTTGAACAGGATGATCGGGCGCCCGGGAACGTGGAGAGCCTTGAACGTCCTGGCCTTCGTGACTTGATCCGTCATGTCGTCTACCCCTTGGAGAATGTTGCTGCGAGGCGGCGTTCGTGTTCCAGCAGCCATTGCTTGCGCCAGATCTTGCCACCGTAGCCGGTCAGCGATCCGTCCGCGCCGATCACGCGATGGCAGGGCACGATGATCGCCACCTGATTGGCGCCGTTCGCCCGCGCGACGGCGCGCGCCGCATCGGGACGATCGATGAAGCGGGCGATCTCGCCGTAGCTGCGCGTGGCACCCGCCGGGATCCGGCGCAGCGCGTCCCAGACCGTGGCTTCGAAACCCGTGCCTTTCTGAACGACGGGAACATCGAAGGTTATCGAGCGGCCGGCAAAATACTGCTCCACCTGACGAGCCAGCGTGTCGAGCATCGCATGCTGCCCGAAGCAGATCGGTCCGACGCGCTTGCGTAAGCGTTCGATTTCGGTCGGGAGCGCCTTGCGTTCCGCGAATTCGAGCAGGTGCACGCCCGCGTCGTCCACGACGGTGAGCATCGCGCCGATGGGCGTGTCGAGCCATTGCGCCGTCAGAATCTGACGCACTGGCGTGCGGATCGGCGCATCGCCGATGAGCTTGCTGATCGCATCGCGAAAACCGCTGCCGGATTCATAGCCGGCATCGAGTTGGGCATCCATCACGGAGCCTCCCTGCTGCAATGTGTTCACCGCAAGCCCCAAGCGCTGCGAGCGCGCATATTGCGCGAAGGTGATGCCGTATTCCCGCTGGAAGGCGCGGCGGACGGTGGAGGGATCATAGCCAAGAGCCTTCACGTCTTCCGCGCTCCATCGCCGGTCGGGCTCGGCCTTGATCCTGTCCCGGAGGGTTTCGAGCGCGCCGCTCGTGGGCCGCCTGATGTCGAGGGGCTTGCAGCGCAGGCAGGGGCGAAAGCCCGCATCCTGGGCCGCGTCCTTGCACGAGAAGAACACCACGTTGTGGCGCTTCGGCTTCCGGGCCGGGCAGGTCAGGCGGCAGAAGATCCCCGTCGTCCTCACGCCCACATAAGCAAACCCCTCGTAGGAAGGATCGCGGGCGATCAGAGCGGTGAAGAGAGTGTCGTCGTCACGGAGCATGGGCATGACCCTGTTTTAGCGCAGCCACCGGGGTCGTGTCGCCGGAAACGAGGCGTGTATTTTTCTTTTCCCGAGCCGTCCTCAGCGGGCCTGCGCGATCTCCACGCTCAGGCGCATCTCCGGGTGGATGCCGCAGATGATATCGTAGTGACCCGGCTGATCGAACCCGATGGTGACGGTGTCGCCCGGGTTCTGGGCATCGGAATTGAAGCTCTTGCCCGGCCCGTCGAGGCGCACGTTGTGGACGCGTGTATCGTCGTTGAGGATGCGCAGGGCCTCGCCCACCTTCAGGATGATCGCCCCCGGTGTGAAGCGCCGATCCTTCTGGCTGACGCTCGATGTGGGGACCGCCTCCGCATTCGCGCCCCAGGCCATCGTCTTCACCGGCAGGCTCGCGGGACGGGGAGGATCGTCGCTGGACAGAGTGTTGAGGAACGCGACGAGCTGCGCACGCTCCGTCGCGCTGAGGTCGATGCGCTGCGGCAGGTCGGCCGAGAGGGTGGGGCGCTTCACTACGCGCCTGGCGTAGTGGTCGACGACATCGTCAAAAGTGGCGAGTGAGCCGTCATGCATGTAGGGCGCGGACCAGACCCGTTCGCGCAGGCTCGGCGTCTTGAAGGCATGATCCGCCGCCTGCAGGCCCAGGATGGGTCCACGACTCTTGTCCTCGCCCGGCAGGCCGATGTCGTGGAAGGCTTCATCGGTGAAGCGCCAGCCCTGATGGCAGGCTGCGCATCCGGCTTTGCCGACAAAGAGAGCGAAGCCCGCAAGCTCGTCCGGCTCCAAAGCGCCGTCGTCGCCTTTCACCCATCGGTCGAACCGGGTTTCCGGCGAAACGAGGGTTCGCTGAAAGGCCGCGAGAGCCTTTGCCAGATTGGCTTGTGTCACGCCGGGATCGTCAGGGAACGCGATAGCGAAGGCTTTGCGCATCTGAGGATCGGCGCCGAGCTCACGCAAGGCCGTCTGCAGATTGCCCGCCATCTCGCGCTCGTTCTCGATCGGCACCATCGCCTGAGCTTCCAGGCTCGATGCCCGGCCGTCCCAGAAGAAGGACAGGCCCCAGGCAAGGTTCCAGAGCGGAGGCGTGCGGCGGTCGAGCGGCTGCCCGTCATAGCCGACATGGCGATCGACGCCATCGGTGAAGGACAGGTCGGCCTGGTGGCAGCTCGAGCATGCCACATCGCGTGAACCCGAAAGCCGCGTCTCTTCAAAAAGCAATGCGCCGAGCGCCACTTTTTCCGGAGTGGCCGGATTGCCTGCGGGCGTAGGCGTATGGTCGGGACGCGCGAAGACCGTTCGCCAATGCGCGACATCGAGCGGAGCGGGCTTGTCGGCCGCTCCGCTCACGAGGCTCGCGAGAACAAGGCTCGCAAGCACCCGGCCCACTTTGGCGAGATCCTTGCGCGGCACGAGTGTCAGCGCAGATGCCCGAGCTGCAGTTCGAACTTTGCGATCGCGCTCAGGAAGTCGCCGGAGTTCTTCACGGCCTGCTTCGGCGGCGTCACGGCCGGGAAGGTCGCCTTCAGCTCGTCGAGGCTCGCCTGCACGGCCTTGGCCGCATCGGCGTTCTTCGCGCTGGCCGCCGGCATGACCGTTCCGACGAGGCGGTCCGCTTCGAACACGAAGCCGCGCGCATCCTGGTACTCGACCACGTTGGCGATGCGGCCCTTTTCGACGGCCTCCTCATATTCGTCGGCCGCCTGCTGCAGCACCTCGAGAGCCGTTTCGAGCACGAAATAGGTGCCGTTCTCTTCCTTTGCCTTCACGGCGGTCTCGGCGGCGGCCAAGCGCTCGTCGAGGGCCGCGCGGGCGCGGGCGTAGGCTTCCTTGTTCTTGGCCTTCACGGTCTGCGAGAGCGACTTCAGGGCGACCTGGAAGGGCGCGATGTTGAAGGTCTTTAGCTGATCGCGGATGCTGCCGTAGATCTCTTCCTCCGGATGCAGGAAGTGGGGCAGGGCATCGGCCCAGCGGCCGGCCTCGATCAGTTCTGCGCCGACAAGGAGATGGCCTCGAATCATCTCGATGCCGCGGTAGAGATGCACGGACGGCTGCAGCTGCGCGGCGCCGCCGCCTTCCCCTTCGCCCCCTTCGCCCTCGCCGCCGGCCGTGGCGGCGGGCGCCGCGTGGCCCTGGTGCTGGGCGAGGTGGAGCAGGGTCTGGTCCGCCTTGGCCTCGATACCGGCCTGGGGCTGAACGTGCACAACCGTCGCCTGCGCAACGGCCGGCGCGGCAACCAGCACAGCGGAGCTCAGGCCCACCCAGATCTTCCGTTTCTTCATGAATTCCCCCTCGGCACGTCAGCCGCTGCCGCTAGTTTAGAAAAGCTAAAAACTATCTGTCTTTACAATGATTTAGCTACAGAATATGTAACATTGGCAAAAGTCCGGGCTGAGCTGGCGGGTCGGGGTTCCGGCGCAGCGACAATTCTGATTCAATCCCCTGCATGTCACCGGCCCCGGATCTTGATGGCCTGTCGAACGCCGATCTGAAGCGGTTGGTGCTGGAGCTGTTGGG
>NZ_VOSK01000295.1 GCF_009296175.1 Microvirga tunisiensis
TATCCTGACCAGTACTCCGAGCGGCATCTGCGCACACTCCAGCGGCGTCTGAAAATCTGGCGCCGGGATGCGGCATGGGCCATGGTGTTCGGGTCATCGGATCAAGGCTCGGTGCCCGCAGAGCCCTGAGGCTTGCCGGGAGCATGAAGATGAGGCAACGACCATCCGTGTCGGGAGCATTCTTCGGTGAGGCAATACGAGATGCCATGACTGGGCGTATTGCCCGATCAGCAGAACGAGGTCGAGATCGGGAAGCGCCTCGAAAAGCGGCTGGCGCCAGGCTTCGGCGCATTCCCGGCGCGGACCCAAGTCACCGCCCTTGGAATCGTGTCCCGGAAAGCAGGAGCCCATGGGCACGATGGCGACCTTTGACGAATCATAGAAGGTGGCCTTGTCGATCCCGAGCCAATCGCGCAGCCGAGTTCCCGACCGGTCATCGAACGGAATGCCGCTGGCATGGGCCCGGGTTCCCGGCGCTTGGCTGGCGATGCACAAACGCGCGGTCGGGCTGCCCTGGATGATCGGACGCGGCTCATGCGGCAGGGCCGTTCCATAGCGCGGCGCATCGCGGCAGATCCGGCAGGCTCTCAACTGTGTGGCGAGTTCATCGAAATTCGGAGAGGGATTCATCCCTATCAGATGGTGTCGGGATGGCATTTATTGAGATCGAGAGCTTCGGGCGAAACGTCTCAGCACGACTTGGCCATGCGCCATTCGTCCGATTGCAAGCCACCTGAGGGGACGACAGTCTGTCGCCTCCTTCGGCGAGAGGGAGGCTCATCATCCGGCAGACGATGATACAATCCGATTACGGTTCTCACTGGGGATCCGGGCGTTGAACGGAGGTCACATGAAACCGCGAATTTCGGTGCTGACGCTTGGCGTGGACAATCTGGAGCGGGCCGTCGCCTTCTATCGCGACGGATTGGGGCTCGCGACCGAAGGCATCATCGGCAAGGAGTTCGAGCATGGCGCCGTCGCCTTCTTCGACCTGCAATCGCAACTGAAGCTGGCGGTCTGGGCGCAGGACGATCTTGCCCATGACGCCAGCCTTCCGAAGACGGCTCGCTGCCCCACCGGTTTCACGATCGGCCACAACGTCTCCCAAAAGAGCGAGGTCGATGACGTGATGGAGCAGGCGCGACGAGCCGGCGCTACCATTGTCAAGGAGGCGCAGGACACGTTCTACGGAGGCTATGCCGGTTGTTTCCAGGATCCTGACGGACATGTCTGGGAGATCGTCTGGAATCCGGCCTTCCTCCCTGCAGTTTGATCGCCTGCAGATTGAGCGGGAAGCCTTCAGCCGAGGTCAGCTTCCTTGGGCCCGCTGCCTGCGCCAATCCTGTGGGCGCGTGAACTCGCCCGCCCAGAGGCCGGCCGAGCGGTTGCGGGCACGGGTTTCCTCATGGTCGTGGTCGCGCCCGTAGGAGACGGCCCAGCCCTCCTCCACCATGTGGGCTCCGATGTCTCGCCCGTTCAAGGTGCAGCTGGCGAGAATGCGCTGGTAACGGTCGCGGCCGGTGGCGCGGCAGCGCACGGTCTCGCCGGAGACGAGATCGATCAGGGTCCGGCGCGAAGTCTCGCCACATGCATAGGAACGGCCGGTGCGGGAGCATCGCTGCTCCATCTCGGGCGCATCGATGCCTTTGAGACGGATGCGGGCCTCACCGATGCGAATCGTGTCCCCATCGGTGACCTGGGCCCGACCTTCCAGGGAGCGTCCGCTGGGTTTCAGCACGAACCCGGCCCCGGCGGCGAGCGCCAGCGCGATCGCCAGGGAGGTGATGCCGCTCGACCGGGAGCGGCGCCCCAGCCGTCTCACGACAGGCGCTCGGAAACTCCCGCCTGCCCGAAGGTGGCCATGTCCCGGTGAACCGCCGCCGCCGCCTTCACGAGACCGGCGGCCAGCGCCGCGCCCGATCCTTCGCCGAGCCGCATGCCGAGCGCCAGAAGCGGGATCTTGCCGAGCCGGCCAAGCACATCCTGATGCGCACCTTCGGCACTCAGATGACCGGCGATGCAGTGGTCGATGGTCGAGGGATGAATGGCGTGGAGGATGGCGGCGGCGGAGGTCGCCACATAACCGTCGAGCACCACCGGGATCCGCTGCAGCCGAGCGGCCAGGATCGCGCCCGCCATGGCGGCTATCTCGCGTCCACCCAGGCGGCGCAGCACTTCGAGAGGGTCCTTCAGATGGTCGCCGTGATGAGCGATGGCCGCCTCGACTGCCGCGACCTTGCGCTTGAAGCCCTCGTCATCGACCCCCGTGCCGCGTCCGACCCAATGCTCGGCCGGCCCGCCATAGAGCGCCGTGTAGATGGCGGCGGCAATCGTCGTATTGCCGATCCCCATCTCGCCGATGGCGAGAAGATCGGTGCCGCCGGCAATCGCCTCCATGCCGAAGGCCATGGTGGCGACGCAGGACTTTTCATCCATGGCATCGGCCTCGGTGATGTCCCCGGTCGGCATGTCGATGGCGAGGTCGAAGACCTTGAAGCCCAGCCCATAGGCCGCGCAGATCTGGTTGATGGCGGCCCCGCCCGCGGCAAAGTTCTCGAGCATCTGACGGTTCACGTCCGAGGGAAAGGCCGAGACGCCCTTGGCCGTCACGCCGTGGCTCGCCGCGAAGACGCAGACCAACGGACGATCCACGCTCGGATTCGGCTTCGCCTGCCACGCCGCGAGCCACTCGGCGATCCGCTCCAGGCGGCCTAGGCTCCCGACCGGCTTGGTGAGCTGCCGGTCGCGCAGCTGCACGGCCTCGACGGCCGCCTCGTCCGGACCGGGCATGGTCGTGATCAGACGGCGGATATCGTCGAAAGGTGAGGACACGGCATCAGACATGGAGGGCTCCGGCCCATGGGGCATTGCAGAACGCGAAGAGGCGTGACCTATAACGATCCATGCACGCGGGGTGAAGCATGTCGGAGCAATTTGAACAGGGTGAGGCGGCGACCGTCAGTGGCTGGCAGGCCGTCACGGTCGACCTAGCCCATTGCGTGCGCTTCTATTCCCGCCTTCCAGTGCCAGCCCTGCCCTGGGAGCAGAACGCCCATGCGCTCCCGAGCTTCCCGCGCCTCGTGCGTGTGATCCCATTTGCGGGCCTCCTCATCGGACTCGTGCCTGCGGCGGTGCTGGGATGCGCTCTCCTTCTCGATCTCGGCCCCTGGCTCGCCGCCATTCTGTCGGTGGGCGCCATGGTGCTGGCGACCGGTGCCCTCCACGAGGACGGACTTGCCGATCTTGCCGACAGCTTCGGCGGCTCGACCCGTGAGAAGCGTCTGGAAATCATGCGGGACAGCCGGATCGGCTCCTTCGGTGCTTCGGCCCTCTTTCTGGCCCTGGCGCTCAGAATCGGCGCCCTCGCCACCCTCGCCTCCCGCGTCGATGGCGGAGCCGTCACGGCGGTGGTTCTCCTTGTTGCCTCCCTGTCCCGCACGGCAGGGCTGATGCCCCTCGTCTTTCTCTCCCCGGCCCGTCGGGATGGCATGTCCCAGGCGGTCGGGCAGCCGGCGCGCGAGACGTTCTGGCTCGCGGCGGGGATTGCGGGCGGAATCGCCGTCGTCCTGGGTGCCCTCGCCGGCCTGCCGCCGATCGGCGTCGCCCTGACGCTGGTGCTCTCAGGGCTCTCGGGCGTTGCGCTCACCGGCTTCGCATCGCGGCACCTTGGAGGGCAGACCGGAGATATCGCAGGCGCGGCCCAGCAGGTGGCGGAGATTGCTGCGCTGATCGGCCTCTTGACCGTCCTTTAACCGTGACGACATGAAGATGAGATGACCCGCGTTTCCAGCCCTTGCATCCGTGTCTGCATGCTCGATCCCGAAACAGGCCTCTGCGAAGGCTGCGGCCGCACGCGGGCCGAGATCGCCGGCTGGTACCGGATGAGCGAGGAGGAACGCCAGAAAATCATGGCGGAGCTGCCGAGGCGCATGCGTGAGGCCTTCGCCCTCGAGTCGCCCTTCGCGCCCGAACCGGACAAGGCGGATTGATGCCAGGAATTCGCGGCGCGGGTTTTCTCGTTCTCCTCGCGGCTCTCGTTGTGGGGCTGTTCGCCGAGGATCCCATCGGCGAGTTCGCGCCGATGGAGGCTGCGGGCCTGCTGAGTCTTGGCGGGCTTTCCCTCCTCATGGCAGCTTCCATCGTCGAGGGCTTTTCGCGTCATTGGACCTATGGCGTGCAGGCTGTTGCGGTCAGCGGCGGCATACTCATCGCCCTGCTGGCGACCTATGCGTCCCGGGGCGAACTGCAGACCGTGATCGACCGCGCCATCGGTGACATCGCGGTCGGTCGCACCGTCGTCATGCCGGAGGGCGAGGTGGTGGCCGCGCGCCGGACGGACGGAAGCTTCCTGGTGAAGGGCGAGGTGAACGGTCACGAGACCCGGTTCATCTTCGATACGGGCGCCAGCACCGTCGTTCTGCGGGCGGAGGACGCAGCCGCTCTCGGCTTCAAGTTGGACAGCCTCGATTACTCCATCCCCGTCGCCACCGCCAACGGGGGCGCCCTCGCGGCCCCTGTCGTCATCAGCCGCCTGACCGTCGGCTCGATCACCGAGCGCAACGTCCGCGCGCTGATCGCCCGCTCGGGCGTGCTCCACGCCAATCTTCTCGGCATGTCGTTTCTCGAGCGCCTTGGCTCTTATGAAGTGCGCGGCAACAGGCTGATCTTGAGAGCTAAGATAGGCCCTTGAACTCGTGCGGAGGCGGAGCCTCGGCCTCGCGATCGAGACGGGTCAGGATCAGTCCGACGCTGATCACGGAATCTGCGCCGTCCGTTTCGGCATGTGCCCGCCGGGCAGAAGCTGGCAGCATGTGAGTCGAAAGGAATGGAAGACAAATCGCAGTCGCAGTGTGAAAGAAACGCGTGGACGTAGCGCCCCGCTTTCGCGGAGGGCTATATTGCCTGTCACCGAAGGTCGATCGTCGAGCCGTCCTGCAGGATCACGGCCTTCAACCTTATCGTGCCGGAAGAGGCCTCACGAAGGTGCCCTTGGACATCCTTGCCGTTGATGGTGAGGCCGTTCGCCGTCAGACCGTTAGCAGTTAGACCATTGGCGCTGAGGCCATTGATGGTAAGGCCGTTCGCGACCTGAGCCGCCTGCGCGACAGATAACGTTGAGAGTCCAACGGCAATGGCCAGGATGGCAGCGCATGAACGAAGAGACATTAACTTTTCCTCCAACGTGAGTAAGCGGGCGCCGGGGCTTGTCCGCTGGAGATACGATAGGGTGAATATTGTTACAGTAAAGCTCGGAGACAAAGACTTGTGCCAGAATTCGCAAGACTCTGTGTGAATTCTCACATGGGGCTTATGTTCAAAGTTGCACGAACAATTACAGGTAGCAGAATTGTCAGTCTGAATACAGCCGAAGCTCTCAGCAGCAACTCGTTTCATCTTTTAGTTAAACGTGCCGCGCATTCCTTTTGTTGTCGTCGGGGCACGCAGATCATGCGGTCGCGCGCACTGCGCCAATCTCCTCACCTGGACCATTCGGGGTGCCGCGACCCTGACCAGAAGCACGGCGACAGAATGATCTTAAATGCGCGGGACGTTGTCAGCCGATCGGATTGACCTTCACTTGCGAAGGGGAGCCACCACGACCGACTGGTTGAAGATGAGGGCGTGCGAATTCGCCCGCATGGCATCCTCGCTGCAGGCTTCCGGTCCCAGATGTCCTTCCAGGCGTGGGTAACGCTCGGCCAATTGTTCGAGGGTGATGGTGTCGGGGATGCGCGGATGAGCGACGCAGACGGCTCCCTCCGGTCCCCAGGCCGCCTCGAATTCCATTCCGTCAGCGGCCCCTGGATCCTGAATCCCGAAGCGGTCATAGAGGTTGATCAGGGTTCCGTTCCTCGTGCTTGGGCGGTCGTCGCCCCCGTAATCGGCACGAAGCAGATGGATGCAGGCCTGGAGGAGGTCGCGCATCGGCACGCCCTCCCTGGTTTCCCAGGGACGATATCCGAACAGGACGCATTTGCCCTCAGCGCCGCTGGTGCAGGTGAGATTGAAACCGCCCTTCCCGTCCGGAAATGCGAAGGCCGCGTGGCGCCCGCTCGGATCGGGGTGGCAGAGATCGCCCACACTCCCGTCAGCCTGGCGCACCGACAAGCGATAGAGCGGCATGGGCGCGCGAAGAATGGTCCTGTCCTCCTCGAAACCATCGATCCGCACCTCCACGTCCTGCTGACCGTTTCCCAGGATCAACTTCAGCCCGATAAGACCATCCCGGCGCAGGACGCGTCCGTCCTCCAGCCTGAGAACGAGCTCGGTCTCCTCAAGCCTGATCTGCCCCTCGAGGGCCAGCACCGGCTGAGCTCTCTCGAAGGCGAGGGCAAGGATCAGACCGAGAGCGATGAGAAACGATTTGCGCATGAGTTGACGGCTCCCCGGGCGACCGCGGAGCCGCTCCTTGTCGATGAGCTTACTTGAGACGGACGCGAGAGCCGTCCTTCAGGATGACGGCTTTGATCTGCACCGTGCCGGTGGCGCCCTGTGGTGCGAACCCATTGATTGTCAGACCATTCGCACTCTGGCCATTTGCGCCGTTCGGCGGCAGCCTTTCGTCATCGATCTCCGCGAACCAGGCCTGAGCCTCTGCGGTTGCTGCGAGCCCAAGACCTAAGGCAAGGATGGCTGGTAGAGAGCGGATCTTCATGATGGCCTCCCATGATGTTTGGTGACCACGCCCAAGCTAGGCCCTTGCCACCGCCCAAATGGTAGGGTGAATATTGTTTCAGTGAAGGCCTCATATTGTTATTTTATATCGAAAGGTGCGGAACGGCACTTCGCCTCTTCAGAAAAGAGCCTTGCAACGATCCTAGTCGTGGATGGTGGCAACCTGAGTCCGAAGGGTGAGTAAGCCTCTCCACTGCTTGACGAGGCTTCTTGCTTCATATCAGCATTATTCGATGAGCAGGACCTGCTCGTCCTGCAAGACGATCGCCTTGAGCCTCAGACCGGCAGACCTTTCTGTGCCATTCACGCTCAGGCCGTTGACGCTGAGGCCGTTTGCCACCTCGAGTGCGCTTGCATCTGTTGCGATCGAAAGTCCAAACGCGACCGTAAGAACCGAAATATAAGAGCGGATGAACATGTTCTTTCCTTAGTTGTTGTTTCACTATCTCAGGAAGTCATTTCGTATAATAAGGTGAAGCGATAATAAATACTTCAAACAATACTTGGTATATAATCGATGACTGTCCGCATACTAAAACGATCAACTGTGGATCGTTTAAATTTCACTTATTGCTACACCAGTAAATGTTCATTGAATTTGAATAAATCGTGCAGCAAGGCGACCGCGAAGTAATTACCCACGCCCCATTTTGACCTGAGGTTCAGGTGGACACGGTCTGAAGAATTGTCTTGAACGCGTTGGTTCCCGGGCCGAGACGCGCCGTGTCGACGACGGTGCGAATGTCTGCTTCGCCTTCGGCCGCCCACATGGCCCGATAGCCATTGGTCACCTTGCGCTGAATCACGGCCGGTCTGAGCGCGCGTTCGCAGGCGTTGTTGGTTGCCTCAACCAATCCGGGCCAGTGGGCGAAGGTCAGAAGCTGATCGCGAGCGCGCCGGACCTTGCTCTGAAGGGCGCGGGCGAGATCACAGGAGGTCGGCGC
>NZ_VOSK01000296.1 GCF_009296175.1 Microvirga tunisiensis
ATCTCGCCCGGGCGGAGTTCGCAACGCTGCGGTTGCGCCTGCTCAAGATCGCCGTGCGGGTGCAGGAAACCACCAGCCGCATCCGACTGGCCTTTGCCTCGTGCTGTCCGGAAGCGGATCTCGTCCGCCGTCTTGCGAGCGCTCTGGCACCCCAGCCCCGGGCGGCCTCGCCCTGAGCGCCGGGGCTGCCATCGCCCCGGTCATCCCATCCCGTCCCTGCCAACGCGTTCCCCACGTTCCAGACCTTGCCGCGGTGAAAGAAACGCAGCGGATCGGCACGCCCGCGCTACCAAATAGGCCCCGAAACAAACTCTGGTGAATAGGAACGGCTAGGCCGGCTGCTGGAGCCTAAGATGAGTTCGTATTGTCTACGGCTCCGCTTGATGGGTATACCGTCGCTGTCGAGACCTGAGGCGAAAGGAGGCATTCGGTGGCGCTCACAACCAAGGTCATCGATGGCGACCTCCTCATGCTCCGGATCATGTTCCCCGATGGCAGCACGGCGACGATGACAGCCGGCAGGGACGGCAAGAGCGTCAGCGTGGCTCCCGATGATAGGGACATTACCGAGAGGCTGTCCGTCTATCTTTCATTGGAGCACCGACAGGGTGGGCGAACCGGGCTATCCGTTCACCAGCCTCAGCCAGATGATCTATGGAATGGAGACACTGGCCCGCTCCGCGATGAGTGTGGAACAGTTCATTGAGGGGCTGCGGGAAGTGCTAGAAGTGGCCGATAAGCATCCGGCGCCCGAGGTCGGCGTCAGAACTCCATCACTCACTGTCGTAGACCTGAGCCCGAGTGGCAACGGGTGGTTTGTCCATGCCCGCTTCCAGAGCGGAGAGCGCTTCAAGCTCGCCATCAACAAGGCCAGCATCGGCTGGGTCGCAGACCCCCGGGAACCCACGCGTGATAAAGAGGTCATGAAGCTCCTCTCAGGAGTGAAGGGTGCCCGGGTCTCGTCGGATGAAGACCTTGCGCTGCTCGCAATGGAGGTAGCGCATTATTCGTCCGACATCGCCGGGTGGCTCCACGGATTGCACTCAGCCATCTCCGAGAAGTTGAAGCCCTAGAGGGAAGCTCCCTTTTGCCGCATGCCGGGAAGAAGTCTGTTCAATCGCCCTAGTCCTCGAACTCGCCGCGCAGGATCTCTCGCTTGCCGGCATGGTTGGCGGGACCAACGATCCCTTCCTTCTCCATCCGCTCCATGATGGAAGCCGCCCGGTTATAACCGATCTGCAGCCGGCGCTGGATGTAGGAGGTTGACGCCTTTCTGTGCCGCAGGACGATGCTGACGGCCTGCTCGTAGGCATCACCTGACGCGAAACCGGCATCGTCCTCATCGATAAGCAACTCGGGAACTTCCAATTCCTCCGGTGCCTCATCGTCAGCTGTGACGGCGTCGAGATAGACTGGCTCACCCTGGCGCTTGAGGTGATTGACCACTTTCTCGACTTCCGTGTCCGAGCAGAACGGCCCGTGCACCCGGGTGATCCGGCCGCCGCCGGCCATGTACAGCATGTCGCCCTGGCCCAGAAGCTGCTCGGCCCCCATCTCGCCCAGGATCGTGCGGCTGTCGATCTTCGAGGTGACCTGGAACGAGATCCGGGTCGGGAAGTTCGCCTTGATCGTGCCGGTGATCACGTCCACCGACGGGCGCTGGGTCGCCAGGATCACGTGGATGCCGGCCGCGCGCGCCATCTGGGCCAGGCGCTGGATCGCGCCCTCGATCTCCTTGCCGGCCACCATCATCAGGTCGGCCATCTCGTCGACGATCACCACGATGTAGGGCAGCGGATCGAGATCCATCACCTCGTCCTCGTAGATCGCCTCGCCGGTCTCGCGGGCAAAGCCGGTCTGCACCGTGCGGGTGATGGTCTCGCCTCTGGCCTTGGCCTCGACCACGCGGGCGTTGAAGCCGTCGATGTTGCGCACCCCGAGCTTCGACATCTTGCGGTAGCGGTCCTCCATCTCGCGCACCGCCCATTTGAGGGCGACGACCGCCTTCTTCGGGTCGGTGACCACGGGGGTGAGCAGATGGGGAATGCCGTCATAGACCGAGAGCTCGAGCATCTTGGGGTCGACCATGATCAGGCGGCACTCGGCCGGCGAGAGCCGGTAGACCAGGGACAGGATCATGGTGTTGATCGCCACCGACTTGCCCGACCCGGTGGTGCCGGCGACCAAGAGGTGCGGCATGCGGGCGAGGTCGGCGATGACGGGTTCGCCGCCGATGCTCTTGCCGAGACAGATCGGCAGCTTTTGAACCAACGTCCCGAAATCAGTCGCATCCAGCATCTCGCGCAGGTATACAGTCTCACGGGTCGCGTTCGGCAGCTCGATACCAATAGCATTACGGCCCGGGATCACCGCCACTCGAGCCGAGACCGCGCTCATCGAGCGGGCAATGTCCTCCGAGAGGGCAATGACCCGCGAGGATTTGACGCCCGGCGCAGGCTCGAGCTCGTAGAGCGTGACCACCGGGCCCGGATGAACATGGATGACCTCGCCTTTGACGCCGAAGTCGCGGATGACCTTTTCTACCCGCCCGGCCCTCTCCTCGAGAATGTCCTCGGTCAGGATCTCTCCCTCGCGCGGCGGCGGCTCGGCAAGAAGCTCAATGGAAGGAAGCTGGTAAGAGGCGAACCCAGAACGCTGAGGCACTGCGGGAGGGGGCAGCATAATGAGTTGCGGCCCGATGGCAGCCTCCTTCATGGAGGCGTCGATCTCCGCATCCTGGGCCGGGATCATCATTTCCTCAGGCAGGACTCCTTGCACAGCCTCGATTACCTCGACAGAAGCGGCAGCATCCAATTCACGATGCTCCTCCTCCAGCACCTGCTCCGGCAGCTCACCTGCGGTGGCAAATTCACCCTCGATCGAGGCGCTCTCCGGGATGGAGGTTGGCTCCTCCACGATGGCGGCTTCCTCCATCGCCGGAGCATCCGGCGCACGTCGCAAGGCGACCTTCGCCTCGGCTCTCAACGTGGTCTGGATACCAGCAATATCCTCCCCGCACAGGGTGAGGTATCCAAGGTCGACTTCCTCTGTCTGTGTCTCCTCCACGTCGGAGCTCATGTCCTCGATGACTTGCGCGACTTCTCTAATGCCATCCTCACCAAGCGCGAAGGTCGCGACCTCTTGAACCATGGCCTCCAGAACCCCATTCTCGGTTCCGGTGGTCTCAGCTATCTCACATGCGTCATTGATGCTGATGCGGGTTTGATCACCAATCTCCTCCGATTGCTGGCTTAGTTCCTGCCGCGGCGCCATGCACCCGTCCAGCGATTGCGGCTCCAAGAGCTCAGCGGCACCCTCGCACACTTCCAGTTCCGAGTACCCGTCAAAAAAGATGGCCTCGTGCTCTATCACCTCGGAGCCGCGCGACTCCTCATGGGGTCCAGCTTGGAGTGTCTGGACTCCCCGTTCGTCGGCGACTGCGTCAACTTGCGTGAGAAACGGGTGCTTCAGCGAGACCTCGATGCGGTACAGCGCCGACTGAAAAGCGGACGGAACGAACATCGTGGACGGCATGGTGAGGAAGGTCATCTGGGGCTCTGGTACGGACTGGGAAACCGTTTCAACAGTGACGGAAACGGGTACCTGAACACCATGTGCCTTAGATGCGGAGGGCGACTCGACTTGCCTTGGGGTGTCTGGCGCCTCACACTGCTCCACAGAGGGAGTAGGGAGCGGCTGCATGGCCCCTTGCGCCTTGTGGGCGAAGGTCTTGACCGGGGGAGCCTCCATGGCGGCGCGAAGCCTTTCAATGCGCTTGTGGATCTCGTCCTCGGGCTTGTTCATTGCGACTTCGGCCAAACGATCCGCGTTCATCAGCTGGCCCGTCGGAAGGTCGAACACGTTCGTTTCCGGTGACTTCCTGATGAACTTGTCGGGGGTGCGCGTGGACCGCACGCCCTGGTCAATCGCGAAAGCCTGCCACCAACCGGGCTCGGCTTGGCCCATGGCCAGCCACGGCTCCTCCCAGTTAGTACTGGGGCCGTTGTTCATACCTTGGAATGGCAGGGCATCACTCTCATGCGATCCCCTTGGGGCTCCATCCTCGGTCCGGATAGCGGACGGGAGATAATCGTTCGGCATGGAGATCTTACGCATGGATACTAACAAAGCTCGCAAATGGCGCAGTGGGTGCCTGTCGCACCCACACTCTGGATGAGGCAGGTAAATACCCAGTTATTGGGACGAGCGACCATGCGTTCCCGCTATGGCGCCTCAAGGAGGAACGTTTCAATGCCACACAGACGAAGAGGCGGATGGGGGTGGTGAGAATGATCACTCGAAGCATAATGAGTGGTGCTGGAGTGCTCTGCTTCTTGGACTCACGGTTGACGATGTCCTAAATTCCGTAACGCATCGTCAAAACGGCTGCCTACACTGACCTAAACCTTCGATCCTGATCACTGGAATGCGAATAGCTGGGTATGCCTGTCCTGGGTGATAGAATAGCGCACAGCGATACAATCCGCTTCAGCGCATCCTGCATCAAGCAGTCTGCTAATACCAATTAACGGCTCAAGTTTGCGTTTGATTAACCCTGCGAAGACAAAGGTCCAGTACGGTCTCAATTGCGTCACAAGCTCGACCCAATGCGGAGCTGATCTGAGCACACAACGCTCTCAGAAAATCAGCTAACAATCCGCGAGTAAGCGCATGAGCTATGTAAGAAATTACGCTGGGTTACAGCTCGGAGCAACAGGAATAGGTCTCCTGGCTGCTACAGCAATCGGCTGTGGTCTATTCGTGTACTCAGTCCTGTCCAAGAGTTCTGAGGACCATGCGCTCCAGAGTGAGATTTCGCAGCTGCGACAGCAGATTGAGACCGTCACCGCAGAGCGCGACCAGTTGGCGAAAGAAAATGAACGGAGAATTCTGGCAGGCCAAGATCTAAACACGACACTAAGGCGGATCGAGGCAGCCACCGAAGAACTCCAGCAGTTGCACTCCCTGCGGGCAACCGTGAGTCAAGCGATTGAGCAGGCCCGCCTTCAGCTCACTGGACCGTCAGATCAGCCTATTGCGACAACGGAAAGCCCGGCGGCCAGCACGACATCATCAGTTCGCCTTTCTAAGAAGGAGATCCGTGCGGCGCAGGAAGCGCTCGTTGATTTTGGGTACGGAAAACTCAAAGCTGATGGGTCACTTGGCCCCTCTACTCGCAAAGCCGTTGAAGCCTTTGAACGAACCAAAGGTCTTCCTGTCACAGGCAAACTGGGAACTGCGACTCTGCAGGCTTTGCGAACCCACACGGCCGCGGTAACACAATAGTCCCTCTGCGAGTATTCTTTCACCACTTACAACGGGTAGGTAGCCTGCTCGAGGAGGTTTGAGCCACCGCTCTCACTCCCGATAAGTCTCGGTTAGCGGGTGTGAGCCAGAACCGTCATACGGATGGCTGCCGCTTTAGCCGCTTTAGTGGAACAGGTTGCGCCTCGGTAGCTGAGGAGTTGCAGCGACTTTCGCATTGAGCGGCTTTTCCTCAGGCTCCGGCGACAGATGCACAATAGCCGCCAAGATCGCAGCGGGCCGGATCTTCAGGTCCTGATCGATTGCCTTGAGAAGTTCATCGTCCTTCGCCACATACTCGAGGACGCCGAGAAGAAAATGCGATGAGGTGGCCGACTCGCGGATGGTCTCAGGCTGAAGGCCAGTGATGTTTAGAAACTGAATGATCCGGTCTACATCCGCGACGATGAAGTTTAATACCTGGATGGCAAGACTCTCGGCGTCGGCCCGACCAATAATTACCCTTCCCTGAAATGTCTCAGCCATGTCGTTTTCCGTTAGGTCCCAGTATCTGTAAGCGCCTGAGTATAATAAACACCCTGACCTGTGACGATAGTAGCACGGGCCAATTCTGGTATTTGCCCGTTTACCCAATGCGCGAGAAGCATCATCTGGAGGCCGTTTGAAGTTTGAAGGGATAGATGCTAATCCCCGCCCACCCTCATAACTTCTTCCTAGCCAGGGCGGTCCAAGACACCGTATCGCGCCTGCCTTGAAGGCCATTGTCTAAAGATCAGGATTATTCAGATGCCCGGCATCGCACGTCAGTTCGAGCCGCAGATTACCCGCAGTGGCGGCGCTCCCTCCAAGTACCGTTTTACCGCCCGATGCTCTGGGTGCCATAAGACGGACGCCTATGAATCCAGTAAGTCTGTAGGTGACGATTTCATCAAAGGCTACTTCAAGGACCGCGGCTGGCTTCTCGGACGCGATCGCGCCTATGACCTGTGCCCGGCTTGCTTGGCACCCCCCCGCGAGGCTCAGCAGTCTCGCCCGGTCAACGCGGCGAGGCGCCACAGGTCACCAGAGGCTGCGAACCATTCACAGCAGCTGACCAGCCCTGCAGACAAGCGGTCTCGGGACACCGCTGATATTCTGGCCCGCCATCTGGGTAAGCCTGAAGTGCTCGCCGAGGAGGTCTTCCGTCCCAAGCCCGCGCAGGCCCCTCGCCCGTCGGCTCCGCATACACTCCAGCAGGCCGGATCAGCCCCTGCCCTGTCGCCGGAGGTGGAGCAGTCCCTGACCGGAATGGCTGCGGATCTGAAAGGCCTCCGCTCCAACATGGAGCTCATGGCCGAACAGGTCAGCAAGCTGGTGGCGCTTGGCCGTCAGCAGATCGAGGCCATCGCACGCCTGGCGCCTCTGGTGGTGCAGTCGGCGGAAGGGATTGCCGGTGGTCTGCGGGAGGTTGTCAGTGCGGTCCAATCTCGCCCGAGCCTGCCTTTTCCCACAGTTGAGGCCACAAAGCCTGCAACTGAGGCCGTGACGGTTGAGGAGAACCCCTCATTACAGCTTAATCTCCTCCAGGAGGCGGACCATCCAATCGTCCCGGAACCAGGGCCTGCACCAATAGTGGCGGAGACGAGGAAGCCATCGCAGCAAGGCCGACGCCTTAAGAGGAACAAGGCACTCGCGCCTAAGGCGGGCTCTGTGCCGATCGTGGTCAAGTCGATTCCCGATGCCAAGCGCTCGGATCGGTTCTACACCATCATCCGACTGCCACGAACGTTGTGGGACCAGGCTGGCTTTGATCCGGATGACCGCCTGCTGCTCGACTGGAGCGGGAAGGCCCTGACCATCGAACGTGCGACCGAGGGCGGGGTGAAGCCGAAGTCGATCGGTGATGCTTCTGTGGTTCTGCAATCCTGGAAGCTCGGCAACCTCAACTTCGACCACGTGAAGATGCACAGTAGAGACGCTTCCTTGCGTCTGACGGCAACGCCGTCGCTCGTCTGATATCCCTGCCTTGAAAGGGGATCTGAAACTTATCACCGAAAGCGATGGGGGGCAGAACGCGCAGCTGCATCGTGGGTGGGGATGCAACGCAAACCATCCGGCACTCGCGACCAGACAGCCTAAATTGCACACCGTTGAAGCGCGAACGCCCCGACTGAAATCACTTCCAAACTCCAGTCAGGGCGCGTGCGATGCCGTTTGCAACACCGCGCCACTAGATCCTCGACACAGTGATTTTGACCGGTTGGCCTGCCGTCTCTTGTGACGGCACTTCGAAGCGGTGCGGGATCTGCAAGTGGATTGATCCCCATTGGACGGGGCCTCGGTACCAGATGCGAAGT
>NZ_VOSK01000297.1 GCF_009296175.1 Microvirga tunisiensis
GCCGCATGCTGCGAACTGAGCTTCTGACGAACCAGTGCTCGGCCGCGACGGTTGCGGATCGCTTTGCCATCCATCGCCGCACCTTGAGCCGGCATCTGAGGGCTGAGGGGGCGGGCTTCCAGAGCCTTGTCGACGAGACGCGGTTTGAGATCGCACGCCAGTTGTTGAGTCAGACCCGCATCCCCCTCAGTGAGGTTGCCGTGGCGCTCGGCTACTCCGAGGCAAGCGCCTTCACGCGGGCTTTCCGGCGCTGGTCGGGACAGGCGCCGGCCGCCTGGCGCTTGGAACACGGTCCGGCTCAAACCAGCCGCCCGGTTCCCGGATCGCAGGACCGCGACGGGCGGCAGATCACCACGGCACGGGCTCGGGAACAGCCTTGATCAAGGGACGGATGGCTGAGGCAGGGAACAGCATCTCCTGTCGCTGTCCCGAAGGCTCTTCCTCAGCAGTCCGTGCAGATACCCTTCTCGACCTCACGGTCGATCCGCCGATTTTGACGATTCATCTCCTGGGTGGCAGTCGCATCATTCGTCGAAAAGTCGTTCTGCCGTTGCGTTACCGCGTCCCGCTCAAGAGTTCGTTCCGACGGGATCACGATATCACCGTCGTGGACTGGAGGCCCGGGATCCTGAGCTCTGCCCGGCGTGGTGGTCGCCAAGACGCTGAGTGCGGCAATCCAAAGAAGGCGCTGCATGGTCGTCTCTCCTGCCTGGAAGCCATCGGAACGTCAGTTTGCCACCTATGGCAGGGAGGAGCTTGACAGAATAAGACAAGGGCTTGACCTCAGTGTACAGGCTGGTGCGTCGCGGATAGAGTTCGTCTGTTCCCCCGACCGGCGCTCGAAGGTTAAATCTGCGGGCCACCAAGAGAGCCGAGGCCTCCGTTCGTCCGAGTGCCCGACCCTAACGCCGTGAGCTCCGTGTCGGCGATCCAGAAATCACGACGGGCTTCAATCGCCTTGATGTTGTGGCTCATCCATTCCTGCATGTCGGGAGCCGGTTCTGGTGGAGCTGCGGCCTGATCGATCATTTTAGCCCCAGCTTGAATCCCGGCCAAACCTCCCGTTGGGGCATTCCGCTTCTGATGAGCTCGCGCGATCTCGTAGGTTCCCCGATAGGCATGATAGGCCTCGCGAGCCTCCGAACGGGCGTTTACAGCCATCTCGGCCAGCCTGTTCGCCGCCTGCAGATAGCGCTGCTCGGCCTCGGCAACCCGGGCCTGCCCGAAATCGAAGAGAGGGATCTCGATCGTCGCCACGAATCCGTTCGTGATGGTCTTGGTCTTGCTGACGGAATCGGCAGAGTCTTTCTCAGTGCTCTTGTACCGGTTCTGCGCTGCCAGATCGAAGGCGCTGACGAACCGCGTCGCCTGCGTCAGGCCCAGCGACTTGGCCAGAGCGTCTAGTTCGAGCTTTGCGACCCGGAGGTCCAGGCGGCGTTGCAGGGCCTGCTCCTCGGCCTCCCGAACCGAGCGGATCCTGGCCGGAAGCGAAGGAACGTGGAGGGGAAGCCTGTAATCAACGTCATCCCACTGCCCCATGAGGCGGGCCAGTCGCTCCCGCTCGATGCGAAGCTTCATCCGGGCCTCGGAGACCTCGGCGTCGCCCGCGGAGCCATGAGTCTGCATGATCAGATTGACCTGCTCGTTCGCGGCCACCGCTCGATAGAATTGCTTCCGGGTTTCGGCTGCGAGGGTGAGGGTTGCTTCCGCCGCCCGGATCTGGGCCGCCCGGTACCGGGCCTGGGCAATCTCACTACGAGCCGGCAGGGTTGCCAGCGCGAGGACATTCCCGACGAGTTGGCGCGTGATTTCGACCTCCAAGTCGCCGACCAGCTGGTTGAACCCGAACCGTGGGGACGGTGGCAGGCTCGCCTGAACGTATTGTGCCTCAGAGATGCCGAGTTCGTTGTAGGAGGCCTGAAGCCCGCGATTGTTCAGGAGGGCAATCTGAACCGCTGCGCCAGGCGTCAGTGGACGCTTGAGCAACGCGGCGACACGTTCCGCTGCTGCGGCACTCTCGGATTCGGTCGAGACCTTCACCGCATCGGCATTCAGTTCGGCGTAAGCAATGCCTTGGACGGGCGCCATTCCACCATCTCCCGACAGAGAGACACACGCGCTCAGGCCGACGGTCATAATCATAGTGGAAATGAGGGGCAGAGGTCGTTCAAGGCATCCCATCGCGCATGCTCCCGCCGTCCGCAACCAGCCACCCTCGACCGGCGCATGTCAGGTTCCGATCGCCCTCCCGCTCATCGACGCTTAGAATCGCGCGCTGATACCGAGAATCGGTCCATGCTGGAGCATGTCGAACTCGTAGCGGCTTCGGCCCTCGCCCTGGACATAGTCGACATACAGCGCCCGGTAGCCGATCACGCCCGAGAACGTGATGCCCTGGTAGGTGCCGAACTCGAAGCCGTAGGCGCCAATGGCCTGCCAGGAAAAGTCGCTCCCGACGCCAAACCCGCCGATGTCGCCGCGCAGGAGGAGTTCGTGTCCCGGCGCCACGGTGTAGCGCACCCGTGCACCGATCATGGGATCGAGCCAGTCTACGGATCCAGAGCGAGCGAAAGCCCGAGCGCCAGCCACCTCGAGATCGCCGATGTCGACCGCGGCTGCGACGTCGAACGACAGGTCCGCCTCCTGGTACCAGTAGCGCGCTCCGGCGAGGATATCGAAGGCGAGTGCGCCCGAGCGGGCGACCTCGTAGGCAGCGCCGACTTCGGCGATGGCCATTTCGATATCGAGACCGAGGGATGTGGCGAGCGTGCCCGTCACGCCGGGTGCCAGCGTGCGGCTGCGGATATTGCCGCTCTCGACTCCGATCTTGCTCCAGACGACGTCGGCCAGGAGGGCGAAACGGCCATAGCGGGCCTCGAAGTCTCCCATCAGGGCCACGAGCGTGTCGCTCTCCTCGACGATGTCGACGAAGCTGGCATCGACCTTGACGGAGCGTCCGCGCACGGTCTGGGTTCCGTCCAACGCGGTGAGCCAACCATAGGGCGTGAAACGGAAGGTCCACCCGGGCATGGCGGGTGCCTCGATCACGGGAGCCGGCGGAGGTCCAAGGTCCGCAGCGAGCGCACCGTTCGGACCTCCGCCGAGGAGGCCGAGCGAAACCAGGACGCCACACGACAGCCATTGCGAAAGGTAACGCATCGCTCCCCCTTTGAATTGCTGATCCAAGGCCCCGCCAGCCATGTCATAGCAGCCGAGGTTTCGGTCCAGGTCAAGACATCAATCGATGAGCGTGAGGAGCCCTAGGACGTTTGTCCTTGAATGCTGCTTTGGGGGGCTGACGATCGGGATGCGCCATACCATCCATCGCGGCAGCTTGAGAGAAAACGCGGGTGCCGTTCCGGTTCACCGAAAACCAGGGGCAGCGCTGATGTCCATATTTGGTAAGCCAATGACCCACTTGGTCAAGCAGGGCGGCCAGATCGGCCTACGATGTCTTCTGCGCACGCGGCTGGGATCTGTGATGCCTTCGGTAAGCCGGGCCCCATCCGTGGACTGCCTTCGGCATCGCATTTCGGTCGTGGAAGCTGCGTTCATCGACGTCAGGTAGCATGGGTGGATCCGCAGCGCCTCATGCACGTCGGACCCATCGCACTTTGCGGAATGGAGGCTTCCATGAGGACAGTTGCGATTATCTCCGGGCTCGGTTTTTTGACGTTCGCAGGACTTGCAACCGTGCAGGCGCAGCCTAATCCCATTCAGGGCACTCCCAACTCGCTCTTCCCCTATGCCGCTCCGAACGAAGTCCAGATCATCAACGGTGTGCCTTGCCGGACCGTCCTCGTCGGGGGCAGCAACATCAGGGTTCCCGTGGAGTGTGCTGGTCGTGTCGCGTCGGGTACCTTTGAGCCAAGCTCTACGGGGAGCATCCGCGTCGAGGAAGGAGGTGGCCGTGTGATGTCGGGCCGGCCCATTTCCGGTACGCCGGACTCGCTTTTCCCTTACGCCGCGCAGCATGAAATCCAAATCATCAATGGCGTGCCCTGCCGGACCCTTCTTGTCGAGGGCAGCAACGTCCGGGTTCCTGTGGAGTGTGCCCGATAATCGGCCATCAGGGTCCTGACATCGGACCCGCTGTGTTGCGGTCCATCGTCGGCGATGATGGCTGAAATCGTGATCGGCGGCATATGCCATGTGTTTTAGAGGACGCTGGGTCAAACAATCACAGCGTCCTCAGCGATTCATCCGACCGGAATGGAATGTCCATTACCCGAGAAAATGAGCCCGACACCTTTGTCCTTGGCGTTGTTCAACGCGCCAAGCCGCGTGGAGCGACGAAATCAACCGGGCCGAAGGGATTGCGTGATCCAACAAAAGGTCCATTGGTGATCGGATCAGGCAGGGTGGCGACGCCGAAGCCCGCGCCGTTAGGGGCATAGGGTGGGCTCAGCAGGTAGGACTGTGCCTGCCCGTAGCCGGTATAGCCGGGATTGATTGATCCAACAGGAACCACTGGACCGGGGTCCAGGAAACTGCGGGGCGTCACCCGCAGGACGAGGGGGCCTCCTTGTCCAATGGTCTGGCGCCGGCGGCTCTGAGACTGAGCGTCCTCGGGAATAACCAGAAGTGTAACGGCAGCAATCATGACTATGACAGATGTACAGTGCATCGATAGTTCTCCTCTATCGGAGCGCGCTCGCTCGGGAGCCCCCGTTGCGGGCTTCTTCGTGATAGTCGGTGCTCGGCTCGTCACCTTCGGCAGGCGATCACTGCGCTTGGAAGGACATCTTGCGCGAAGCCGTTGTACGGCATTTCAACGCCTGTCGTTCGGCACGCCTGCGAGAACACCATTGGTGCGGTCAGTTGCGGAAAGGGCCCCGTTCGGTTTCCGCCGAACGGGGCTGAGTTTAACGGGAGGCCTTAACAAGGGGAAAAGGGGATAGAGCGGGAAGGGCCTCCCGATGTGGACCATGCCTGATTGCCGGACGATTGCTTGACCGATGCAGACAATCTCTGGACGTTCTGAGACAGGCAGTCTTCCCGACGCTGATTTCCATCAATTGCCTAGCTTGCCGGCAACCGCATTCCAGATCCCATCCTTCGCCGTGACGAGCGCCGGACTGGTCAGTTCTGTCGGAGGCTGCGTCCGCTTTTCTCCAGCAGTCACGAGGACGGCCATCCAGATCTCGCCGTCGGTATAGTAGGGGTCTCCTTCCCCGTTTCGGCCGTTCAGCGTTGGGCCGATCCCGGATACCTGGTAGCGTGTCGTAACCATTCCGGCTCGGACAAGATCCCCGATCAGGCTATCGCGCTCGGCGTCGATGTCCGGTGCGATGTGATGGGTGACCTGACCTGTGTAGCGGCTGACGCCAACGCCGCGGTCGAACGTCACCGATCCGAGCCAGACGGGTCGATCTTCCTGGCCATTCTCCAGCACCTTCCAGAAGCGGACGTGATGGCGCTGGTCGGCACTCGATCCGACGGGCTTCTCGAAGGCGAGATCCTCCGGCCGCCCCTGATAGAAGAGGGGGCTCACCGGCGCATCGTGGTCGGGCCGGTGGAGAAGCACGCTGCCGATGATCCCGATACTGCTTCGCAGCGTGATCGGATCGGCCGGGAACCAACCGGCCGCATGCATGGCGCGGACGACATCCTCCTGCGATCCGACAAGGCCGACATTGAGCGGACCACCAGGGATGCCCTGCTTCGTGTGCGTCACCATGGGGCGGCCTGCGAGCCCGCGCTGGTGTTCGTAGTGGGTCCATGCCGATGGCAGCACCACATAGGCCAGCAGAGCATAGCCGCCGAGTACGATGGCCCCGATAATCAAGCCCTTGCGGATGCGGGAGGCCGCCCGGGTTGTTCCATGATGGGGCTGGGTCATCCCAGATCCTCCAGGACGGGCACTGTCCTGACCTGGATCACGAACGGAGCTTGATAGGCCATGGCAACCTCATCCTCATTCAGGCTTTGCTTCCGGGAGCCGCCGGTTCAGTCGATGCCTCTCACGCCATGCCGAGGGAGCCTGTCCAGACCAATGCCGAAAGGCCCGCGTGAAGGCGCTCGGTTCCGAGAACTGCAACACAACCGAGATCTGGTTCAGGGCAAGCTCGGTGTTGGCTAGTAGGTCACAGGCGATCGCGAACCGGATCTCGTCAGCAATCTGCTGAAATGAGACGCCCTCGTGCGCCAAATGCCGGCTCAAGGTGCGGTGGTGCATCGAGAACAGGCGGGCGATCTCCCTCGAGGTGCAGGGCCCCTTCAGCAGCTCGGTCCGGAGCACCCGGCGCAGGTCCTCGCCGAAGCCGCTCGAAGGGTTGCCCGTCCGCGGCCCGTCGTTCCCATCGCGTCTTGAGGTCATCGCCGTCGGCCTCGGCCGACGACAGCCACAATGTCCCTCATGATGAGCCCCGTCCGGTTTCCATGCGGGCCAACCTGGCTTGCACCGGCATGGGATTGTCCATCATAGCCGCGCCATGCCCGTCTGCTTGATCAATGAGGACTTTCCGTTGACCGATCAGGACGATCGACTCCGCCTGCCACACCCCGCTCCTGACATACGGTGAACTTCAGGAATGTTGCATGAAGCGGACCTTCATGTACGACAGCAAAGCAATCGGCTGGGCGTTGGTCTACCCCCGCAAGTCTGTTCTTCGCTTGATGGATCAACTCCCGAATGGCCCGCCGCTGCTCAATGGCTTGGCAGGTGAAGCTGGTTGATAGTTGCCGTTGGCCTGCTCCTTGGGCGCCCCACTACCCTTTGCGCCTCCGCGCATCCGGCACCTCTTCCGGTCCTTCACCGCGGGTGATGGGCCTGGAGATCTTCCTAACCTTCGTCCCGCAATTACCGCCGTACCGGGGGCCAGCCGGTGCGGCGGTTTCGTCTTCTAGGATTCGATCCTCCAAGAGACGTTCCTTTCGTCCGTTGCGGACGGGGAACGTGGCTGAGCAATATCAAAGGCTTGCTTGGGCTTCCCAAGCTGAATGTCGTGGGTTCGATTCCCATTGCCCGCTCCAACTTTCCTGGCGGGCACTTGTATTGAAGGCTGCTCTTCGAAAGGGAGCGGGGGCCCCGGGTGCCGTTTGCCATCAATCGGGCTTGCGGGTGTTGACAAACGATCCGGGAATCGACATATCCGCAGCCCCGCCGGAACTTGGTTCGGGCAGGCTTCACTCTCACACGACGCCGACGCTGCCGAGATCCTCGGATCTCGCCGATCGTTTGGGTCCCGATCGCGATCTCATTTGATTCCGATCAACGGCACGAGCCATGGACGCCAGTATATGGCATGTCCCCGCGGCTCCTCTGACGACAATGAGAAGCATTCGGATGGATTGCATCGATCCGAATGATGTTCACGCAGAGGCGAATACGCTTCTGCGAACGCTGAAGCTTGTCTGAATACTGAGGAGGTAGGCTGGGGGCGCCGATTTCGGGAAAATTCTTCGAAATAGGTGTTGACCTACGGAAGGGGTTCGGGTAGAACAACTTCATCGGCGGCGGGGTTCTTCAACGAGCGTGTCGTCGGGCGGCTTCGGGGCCTGGCCCTCCTGGCAAGGGAGGGGTGAGGTGACCCGCGGTTGTTTTTGTGTCTCTGCGTGAGGCACCTGTTCTTTG
>NZ_VOSK01000298.1 GCF_009296175.1 Microvirga tunisiensis
ATCTCGCCCGGGCGGAGTTCGCAACGCTGCGGTTGCGCCTGCTCAAGATCGCCGTGCGGGTGCAGGAAACCACCAGCCGCATCCGACTGGCCTTTGCCTCGTGCTGTCCGGAAGCGGATCTCGTCCGGCGTCTTGCGAGCGCTCTGGCACCCCAGCCCCGGGCGGCCTCGCCCTGAGCGCCGGGGCTGCCATCGCCCCGGTCATCCCATCCCGTCCCTGCCAACGCGTTCCCCACGTTCCAGACCTTGCCGCGGTGAAAGAAACGCAGCGGATCGGCACGCCCGCGCTACCAAATAGGCCCCGAAACAAACTCTGGTGAATAGGAACGGTTAGCGAGATCTTTAAGAAACATGCAAACAATCCCTGAGGCGGACGTCCTAACCGAACTTAGGGTGGCGCTCCATTCGGGCTTAATAGATGTTGATATAGTGTCAGATGACTGAAAAGTCTGAGGTTCTCCACTTGGATGGAATTCCGTCCAATAAGCCGAGGAGAGAGGGGACCACATTCTTCTGGTTTGATCCGCAGGGAACTTGGCGGATCAACTCGGGGGACCGATCCTTCGAGATCGATGGGATCTGCGTTCAGATCCATGATGCCTTTAGGCAAGCGATCATGAAAGGTGTGCCATATGATCTGCTCGTATCTGCCCTGCCGCAGTTTGTCAGCGTCGCAGGACACAACTCGGAGTCGACGCTCTCCCGTGAGATGTTCGAACGATTCTTAACTGAGACTGCCGGCTATCCGGAGCTGAACCGCTTTCTATACCTGTATGACTGCCAGAGGCTCGTCAGTTCCATCCAAGAATGCAGCAAAGAGATTGTTCAGATCATGGGTGAGTTCTACTTCACCCTCAATATGGAAAGTTTCTTCTATCCGCCTCTCAAGCAACCTGATGGTATCCGGTATTCCACGTCACCGGTCACGACCAAACTATTCGCCTATCTCAATTTCATCTTCATCCGGATGCACAGCCTGCTGGACTGCATTGTCAAGTTGGCGATCGAATCTGAACGCCTTCAAACTGACTTTACTCGTTATCCGCGGATTTCCAGCCTCAGTGAACAGTTCGGCAGCCGTAAAAGGGTGAGTTTCAATGGCGAGCAAGGCACTCTTCTGGAGAATTGTAGTTTCGTGACCACAGTGGAGACGTTGAGAAATCATATCATCCATGATGCCTTGCTCGACGAAATGCCAAAAGCCTACGAGCGGATTGAGGGTGGCACTACCGTCGAAAAATTTATCCTTTTTCCCGATATGACGAATGGTAGGTTTGATCGTTACAAAACCCGGAACCTCTTCTATGGATCGGAAGACAAGATCAATTTAAGGCTTCCGGGTATGGTTACTGAGTTCCAGGCTCGTTTGGAGGTGACGCTCCAGCGGGTGCTTGCGGTCCTACAGCGGCGTAGTTGACTGAGATGAGGCCGCGCGTCGGGCACTGCAAGAAAACGATTAGACTGTCGTGATGCTGTCAGGGCGCTCCCCTGAGTGACGGACCATCGTCCTTTTTGCGACCCAATCCGACACTGATCCTGCGGTTGACACCGTTGAGCTTAGCTGCCTTGTTGAGGACTAAGTAACGGGAAGATCGCCTATGGCCATCCTTGAACTCAAGGCGCAACACGACGCTCTCCAAAAGATCGCGACCATGCGTGATCCGGTGAAGGCCTTGGCCGAGTTCGTCTGGAACGCATTGGATGCCGACACCACGGAGGTCTCGGTCGAACTCGTTCGAAACGCCCTCGGGGGCATCGACGCGATCGCGATCCGGGACAACGGCTGCGGAATCACGCTTCAGCATGCCTTGGAGGATTTCGAGAACCTCGGTGCTTCCTGGAAGCGCAAGACCCAGCGCACCCGCTCGAGCCGGGTGCTCCACGGCAAGGAAGGCCAAGGTCGCCTCCGGTTCTTCTCCTTGGCACAGAAGGCGGTCTGGACCTCGGTTTACGACAATGCTGGGAAGCTGAAGAAGCTCACGATCGAGATCGCCGCGGGATCGCTCCACAAATCAACCGTCAACGAACTCGGCTTGGACGAGGGCGACACTGAGACCAAGACCGTTGTGGAACTCGCGCCGCTGAAGGAGACCTTCGACTGGCTTGCTGGCGAAGAGGCGCGGGCGGACTTCACCGCGATCTTCGCCCCGTACGTCTTGCAGTATCCCGACGTGAAGATCCTGTTCGACGGCCACCCAGTTGACCCGCAGTCATCGATCGTGCTCTCGCGCGAGATCCCGCCCCATTCGGTGGTCTGCCCAAATCGGACGGTGCAGGACCTTTCGATCCGTGTGATCGAATGGAAGCACAGCGTCGGGGGCAGGAAGATCCATCTCGGAGGGCAGAGCGGCGTCGTCCTCGGCTCCGTTCCCGCGAATGTCGTCGCGCCCGGGTTCGAGTTCTCGGCCTACGCCTATGCCCCGTTCTTCCAGGAAATGGCCGACGCTAACCTTCTCGACTTTGACGGGCTCAATGACGTAGACTACCTCAAGGTCGTCGAGCACATCCGCGACCAACTGACCGATCATTTCCGGTCGCGCCAGGCTGAAAGGTCGAGCGAGCTGATTCAGGAGCTCGTGAATGCGGGCGTCTATCCCTACAAGGGTGATCCGAAGGATGAGGTCGAGAAGCGGGAGCGCCAGGTCTTCGACATCGCCACCCACGCCGTCTCATCCTACTCGAAGGAGTTCAAGAGGGCCGATAATTCGCTGAAGCGGATCACCCTCGGCCTGCTCCGGGAGGCAGTGCGCCACAATCCGGAGGCGATCCACAATATCCTGCATCACGTGTTTAACCTGCCCAAGAACCGGCAGGACGAGTTCTCGAGCCTGCTGCAGAAGACGAACCTCGGCAACATCATCTCCTCCTCGACCTTAATCGCCGACAGGATCGTGGCCCTCGAGGTGCTAAAGGGGATCGTCTTCAACCCGAAACATCGGGAGAGTGTCAAGGAGCGCGGCGAGCTCGACGTCCTCGTCCAAGCCAACACGTGGATCTTCGGCGAGAACTTTCACATCACCCTGCCTGAAGCCGGCCTCACGCGGATCATGCAGCGCGTGTCGGAGGAGCTCACGGGGAAAAAGGCGAAGGGCACGTTGCGCAAGCCAAACGGAAAAGTCGGCAGAGCCGATACGTTTCTCGGTCGCGTGGTACCCCATCAAAACCAGCTGCATCGGGAGTTCCTGCTCGTCGAGCTGAAGCGGCCCTCCCTGAAGGTGACCCGGAAGGAGACCGATCAGTTGGAAGACTACGTCAACGCGATCCGCTCGCAACCTGACTTCATGAACACGTCGACGTCCTGGAACTTCTTTCTTGTGACCGGCGAATACGATGACGCTGTCAAGGAAAGGATCACGCAGAAGGATCGGCCAGCCGGTCTCCTCCTCGATAAGCCGACGCATCTTGTTTGGGTCAAGACATGGGCGGAGCTGATCAGAGATTGTGAGGCGCGCCTGCATTTCGTCCAGCAGAAGCTTCAGATCGAAGTGACGGCAGAGGAGATCGAGGAACGGATCTCACAGTTGAAAGCTTCGATCCTCAGGTCAAACAAAGCCACGGCTGCCGAGGAAATGGACGCAGCCAATGATGAGGCGGATGCGGCAGCTGTCACGCGACAGGCAGGCGAATGAGCGGATCGGGACGGGCCAGCGCATAAACTTTCACTTGTGCGTCTCGGTCCAGAACCGGGCGGTTGTTTGGAGGGCTTGGCCTACGACGCGAGCGCCTCGCGCCGGATTTTCAAGGGCTGCGCCGGCACATAGACGAGCCTCCGGTGCCAGTCGCACCAGCTCGATCCCTCCGGTGTCGGGGCTCCGCAGCAGATGGCGCGACGGGGGTCGTCGGAGACGATGTAGCGGCACTGCCGCATTCCGACCTTGAGCAGTTTCGTACGTTGTTTTGGGTCTGGCTCTTGCATGACGGGTACCTATTGCACGTTCGGCTGGATCAACGGAAGTCGCGTGTCGCGACCTGGATGGCGGGCGCTTCGACCCGCTGTTCCGGCATCTCGGTGGGCGGCGCGTTGGAGGTCTCCTTCCGCCCCTCGCGCAGGCGGTCGCGCGTGCCGCTCTTGGCCTCATCACCACGTCCATGGCGCATGCTGAAGGGATCGTCCCTGTCACCGACGCTGCGCAGCAGGTCCGACAGGTCGATGAGGTGCTCGGCGATGAGATGGGTCACGCCACCCTCGCGCTGGTATCGCCCGCGGATCGCCATCATGCCGGACGAGAGGATCAGCCGGCGCTGCTTCTCGAACAGCGACGGCCATACAATGATGTTCGCCACGTCGGTCTCGTCCTCGATCGTCATGAACATCACGCCCTTGGCGGAACCCGGCTTCTGGCGCACGAGCACCAGGCCGGCGACCTTCACGCGCTGACCATCGCGGACGCGGTGGAGGTCGGCGCAGCTCCGAATCCGCCGCTGACGCAGTTCCGCCTGCAGGAAGGCGAGCGGATGCTGCCGCAGCGTCAGCCCCTTCGAGCGGTAGTCCTCGACGACCTCCCGCCCTTCCGTCATGGGCGTCAGCGCGACGGATCCTACTGTCTGCACGGTCACGAGCGGTTCATCGCGCGATGGCTCGCCGTGCCGCCGCCGGATCCGGTCGACCGGCCAGTGCGGCAGCCAGAGCGAGACGACCCTTCGCATCGCAGGCCTCCAGGATCCAGGAACGGGGTTCGCCGCCGCGGCAGCGCACGAGGTCGACCTGCCACTTCGCACGGCCGAGGCCTGGGGCAGGAACGGGCTCAGACGGGGCGGGCGCGATGCGCCATCGGGTGACGGCGGCAGAGGGCAGGGCAGCCAGATCCTTCTCGGCGACGGTCCACCAGCGCCGCAGCAGCAGCGCTGTGACACCCGTCGCCTCGGCAGCGAGCTGCAAGCGGCGCGAAGCGATGAGGCTGAGGCGCGTGACCTCGCCCACGACGGCGGCCAGGCCGCGCTCGCGCAGGCCCTCCTCGACGAGAGGCAGCACGTCGCGGTCGCGGCCGGCCTCGGCATAGATGACGCGATCCGGTGCGAGGCCTGCCAGGGCAAGGCCTGGGGCGAAGAGATCGCCCCGGGTCAGGCACCACAGCACAGGTCCCCTGAACCGGGCGGCGATCCCGGCGGTGAAAAGGGTCGCGGAGCCGGCGAACTCGGCGGCTGGCCCGGCCTCGACGACCTCGTGCAGCGCCCCGCGCGCCAAGCCGCCACCCGGCAGGTGATCGTCGACAGCGGCGATGCCGAACGGCAGCGGCGCACGTGCATGCGCGCTGCCCTCGAGGCGCTCAATCTGCCGACGCAACTCCGCGACTGTTGCGGAGGTGACGGACGGGACAGTGGAGAGGGCGGGGCGGAGCGGTGTCGACATCAGATCCTGGCGCGACAAAGTGAACAGACCAAGAACATCAGCAACGCGGTCTGGTCAACGAGGGTTGCTCAGGCGAGCCTGTGGATATCGGGGAGGACCACTCAGGGTAAGGACTAGGCTGGTGCGCGGCAGTCCGGTCCCGCGGCTCCGGGATCGATGACTCGATACGATCTGCTGTGATCCGCATGCACAGAAGTGAATGATGGCGCGTCAGGTCGGATCTCATTGAACTTGCTACAGAATTCCCGGGGACGCCATTGTCGGGGTCCTTGACGCCATTCCAAGGCGAGCTCATGAACTGCGTCCAACTTGTGGAGGTCCCGCATGACAATGCACCCGAATGCCTTTGCCGGAATGCTGGCCTATGGGATGACCAACATGCTCATGAGTGCCGGGCGCGCCGTTACTGAGGCTCGGCAGGCGCGCATCCAGGATGCTTGGTCTACGGCACTGGCCTCTGCTCGTGGAGACGCTCACCAGATGTCCCAAATTGCCGTGGCGGCGATCGACCGTGTCGGGGAACTTGAGGAAGAGGTCGCACGCCTGCGCCGGGCACTCAGGCAGCGGACGGACGCTCTGAAGGCCATCGCACGGTAAACCAGGGCCTGGAAGGCAGAAGGCCCAGGCTTTGCTAGGCCTTCTGACGCATCGAAGACGAATCCCGCCTCAATGCATCGGAACTCGTCCGTGAACGCCCTTCGCTCTGGCGATCCTGGCAAAAAGCTCATCTGCATCAAGCCTCCTCACCACAGGTTCTGGTGAAATCGGCTGATCAGGGTCTGGAGGCTCGAGGCCGACGATGCCGGACCGTTTGCCAGCGGCAACGAGGCCGCATTTCACCGGACCTGCTGCGGCGAGCTTGGTCAGGTCGGATTCCTTGCGTGTCAGAAGCCAGACCCGCACATGCGGTGGCAGAGCATCAAGATCCATGTCGAGACGCTGATCCTCTGATGCGGAGGCATAAGCGTGGATGATTTCACCGATGAAATCCGAGCGCCTCACCATCTGATTTTGCGCCTCGATCTGTCGGCGCCGTTCACTGAGAGTTTCGAGCGCATTCCTGACGGCGTCACCATCACCCGAGGCTGGCTCTGGGGCAGGGGGCAGTTGCGCTTTGCCGAACAGGCCGCCGAGCAGGGCTCCCGGGATCGATGCTGTGGCCCGAATGACGTCGGTAACCCATCGGCTAGACACGGTGCACCACCGCCACATGGTGGAAACGGTGGCCTGAAGGATTGTCCTGATCGTTGCTAGAATTGTTGCTACGAGTTTCATGCCTTCCTCCCTGTTGTGATTGGGGAAGAATCATCGCGGACCTCGCAAAACTAAACTCGCCGACACAGGTCATTGCCGGCCAGGACATTTCATCCCGCATCCCCGCCGGCCCGGACAGTTTGAGCTTCCCCGCAAGAACGGTCTAATCGAAATCGTCTGGACCAGTCTCGTCCCCGCGCTGAGATAGCTTGCTCAGGTTGAGCCTAGCCTTGCTGCGAACCGGAGCAGGTAAGGCAAC
The DNA here is from genome assembly GCF_009296175.1 of Microvirga tunisiensis. GTDB lineage: Bacteria > Pseudomonadota > Alphaproteobacteria > Rhizobiales > Beijerinckiaceae > Microvirga > Microvirga tunisiensis. The sequence goes on from NZ_VOSK01000298.1 coordinate 6,863, forward strand.
CGGAGTGATCTGCCCGCCGTTCTCAGGGGAACGGAGATGGATTGCCTTCGGACTGAAGGGGGATCTCTTGAAGTAGCGCCGCATCTCTTCCCTCGGGTCGACAGAGATTCCCGTCAATGCAGAGCGGATCGCGCAACCTAAATGGAGCGCAACGACGTGAGGGAACGCGTTGGCGATCTGCCTGAACATAGCCACCTTCGGCCCTCGAAACTTCCAGCCTGCCGGAAAGTTCTGAAGCTTTGCGAGCATGGGAAGGGTCAAGAAGAGATCCTCATCGTCCGGCCCTGGCGCGCGATTGGCGATCTTCTTGGGATTGATGCCGAGGCGTTGCCAGTTGAGCCTAGTGTTTGACTGCCCTAGATCCATGCCGCGCTTGAGCGGGCTTCCACCGGTGATGGTCGGGGCGAGGGCATCCGCCATCTCGACCCAATTCGCGATTCCCTTCCAGTCGCGCGATGCGACCATGTCGACCAGCGCTGCGGTTATCGTCCATGGATTATCGACATAGTTTTGGTTGGCCGCCGGCCATACGAAGCGTTGAATCGCATTATCGCGAAAGCCCACTAGAGCGCGTTGACATTCAGGCTTTCGACGGACTCGCAAATCTGATTCAAGCTCCTTTTGGGCGCGGAGGCTTGGGTGAGCGGAGTTCGTCTGATGTTGAAAGATCACCAGTGGGATCGGATGGAGCCGCATTTGCCGGGCAAACGCAT
>NZ_VOSK01000299.1 GCF_009296175.1 Microvirga tunisiensis
GGCGTCGACGAGCTACATCCAGCGCCGGCTGCAGATCGGCTACAACCGCGCCGCCTCGCTCATGGAGCGCATGGAGCACGAGGGCATCGTCGGACCCGCAAACCACGCCGGGAAACGCGAGATTCTGATCAATCATCTCGACCTGGACGATTGATTGCTCTCCCGATGGCAATGAAAGAAAGGCGGCTGGTACCAGCCGCCTTTTTCGTTGTGCAGGGAGACTTTACATTACTGGATGACCTGAACGACCGTTCGGGTGTCCGGATCAACCAGGACGGTCCTGTCGTTCACGATCGTGTAGCTGTAATTGTCCCGAAGCCCGACGCTCGGGGGAACGTCATAGAGCCTCACGCGCGGCGGGATCGGCTGGCCGACGACGATTTCTTCGGAGACACGCATCGTAGGACGGCGCTGGGCGACCACATAGGTGCGGACCCGGGTCGATTCCTCGGCCGAGAGAACGCCTCCTACGGCGGCACCGGCAACGCCGCCGACAACGGCACCGATGGGACCTCCAATGACAGCACCGGTCACCGCACCGCCCGCAGCGCCAGTCGCTGCACCGGTTTCAGTGCTGCTCTGGCATGCGGCAAGGGGAAGAGCTAGAAGTGTCAGGAGGGCAGCCGAGCTTAGGACGTGATTGCGCATGACGGATTCCTTTCCGGGTACCACCATGCGAACGCGGGAAAGCTTGGCCGGTTCCCATCGCGGTCCAATGGACAAGCTCCTCATTTGAAAGGTGTGGGCAGGCAAACCTTTTGTCCTTGCCGTTCATGACCTCGAATGCTTTTTCAAGACGGACAGAAACATGGGTTGGGAGGATACGATGGCGGAACGTTCCAAAATTGCGATCGTGACAGGAGCCGGGACCGGAGTCGGCAAGGCGATCGCTGCAGGCCTCTTGAAGGCCGGCTATAGTGTCGTCATGGCCGGGCGGCGGCAGGAGGCACTGGAAGCTGCCGCGCGAGAGATAGCGGAAGAAGGCGCCTCGACCCTCCTCGTGCCGACCGATGTCACGGACCCTGCCTCCGTTGCGGCCTTGTTCGGCGCCACGAAGCAGGCCTTCGGGAGGCTTGACCTCCTCGTCAACAATGCCGGGATGGGCTCTCCGGCCGTCCCATTCGAGGATATTCCCTTCGAGCAGTGGCAAAGGGTGGTCGATACCAATCTGACCGGGACCTTCCTGTGCGCGCAGGAGGCGTTCCGGATCATGAAGGATCAGAATCCGAGGGGTGGGCGTATCATCAATAACGGATCCGTTTCGGCTTACGCACCGCGCCCGTTGTCGGCTCCCTATACCGCGACCAAGCACGCCGTTCTGGGGCTGACGAAGTCGACCTCCCTCGATGGCCGCGCCTATGACATCGCCTGCGGGCAGATCGACATCGGCAATGCCGCCACGGACATGACAGCCAGGATGACGGAGGGCGTGCTGCAGCCCAATGGGACGCTCGCTCCCGAGCCCAGGATCGACCCCAAGCATGTGGCCGATGCGGTAGTCTACATGGCCGGGCTGCCGCTCGACGCGAATGTGCTCACCATGACCGTCATGGCGACGAAGATGCCGTTCGTCGGGCGCGGGTGAGACACATTGCCGTGAAAGGGGCATTCCCATCTGGGAAGTAAGCTGGACTGCTCCATCTCACTGGAAGAGCGGTCCTAAATCAGCCGCGATGTACGGTTTCTATTCAGCTTGTTCCAAGCAGGATGCGAACTGGCGGCGGAGCACGTCCTGAACGGTCGTGCCGATTGCCTTCCCATGGAGTGTAGTTTTTCGATGACGGCGACGGAATGAGTGCGATCCTCGTCAAGATCTTTGCAACCGCCCTGACCTTGAGCCAGGTTCTCGTCGATCCGGACTCGGTCAGGACGAGCTTCGATCCTGCGCGGGATCAGGAACAGGTCTCGCAGATCCTGAAAAACGGCTGCACCCATATGCGGCGCGCCTTCGACATCGAGGACATCAATCTCGACGATCTCATCACCACGGCCATGGACGACCCGCAGGCTATCGCGGGCGATCTGAAGGTGCTGCAGGGATTGAGCTTCAACGACCTGCATGCGAGCTATCGCCAGTTCTGCAAGGACGAGAAGGTCGAGCCGTCGCCTGTCGATCTCGGCGAGGTCATTTCTTACTATAATGCGGCCGTCGCCGGGCTTCCCGATGCCGGAAAGCTGAAAGGCCTCAAGCTCCCTGGCGTCAGCGTCATTCTGGATGGAAACGGCAAGCGGTTCGCGGAGGTGTACGAGCCCGATCACCGGCGCATCTGGGTTCCCTTGTCAGATGTTCCGAAAAGCGTGCAGCAGGCCTTCGTCTCGGCGGAGGACAAGCGCTTCTATCAGCACAAGGGCGTGGACGAGCGTGGCGTGATCCGCGCCTTCGTGGGCAACTTGGCCAATCCTGGACGGCCCGCGGGCGGCTCCACCATCACGCAGCAGGTGGCGAAAAACCTGCTCGTCGGCGACGACGTGACCTATGATCGCAAGATGCGGGAAATGATCGTCGCCTCGCGCATCGAACGCGTGCTCAGCAAGGCGGAAATCCTCGAAATCTACCTCAACTCGATCTATCTCGGCCGCTCCTCCTGGGGAATCGAGATGGCGGCGCGGAGCTATTTCGGGAAGAGCGCCAAGGCGCTGTCGGTCTCCGAAGGGGCGCTGCTCGCGGGCCTGACCAAGGGGCCGAACTACTACAGTCCCGACACGAAGCCCGATCGCGCTCAGGAACGCATGGCCTATGTGCTGAGCCGCTTGCAGGACGATGGATTCCTGAAGTCCGACCAGGTGCAGCAGGCAATCGCCTCTCTGCCCCCGAGGGTGCCGTTCGAGCGCATCAGGCGCACGACGGGCTTTCACTTCGTCGATCATGTGAGCCGGGATGCCCGCGCGCTTGCCGATATCGAGAGTCTGAGTGCGGGCGGCTATACGGTGCGAACCACCATCAACCCCGCTCTGCAACAGGCAACGGAGGCTGCCTTGCAGGAGGGACTTGCTCGCTATGAGTTGAGCATCGGACGACAGCGCTACCAAGGCGCCGAAGCCAATCTTGCGCAGGCCGTCAAAGCGCTCGAAGTCACGGAGGATGACGCACCGGCCTGGAAGCGAGCCTTGGAGGCGGTGCGACTGCCTCTCTATGACGTGCACTGGTCGGCGGCCGTCGTGATTGAAAAGGGGAAGGACCGGAAGACTGGAGCCAATGTCTTGCGGGTCGGCCTCGCGGATGGGCGCGTTCTGCCGCTGAATGCCTGGGAGGCGGCTCGCCGCGACCTCAAGCTCTATGACGTCGTGCGTGTCCAGGTGATCGAGCAGAAGGGCAAGGGTGCGGTTCGCGCCGATTTGAGGACGCCTCCGTCCGTGCAGGGCGGAGCGGTCGTCCTTGAGAACAGGACCGGCCGCATCCTCGCCATGACGGGCGGGTTCTCCTATCCCTTGAGCCAGCTCAATCGGGCGACGCAGGCGCACCGGCAGCCGGGCTCCGCCTTCAAGCCGCTGACCTATCTTGCGGCGCTAGCGAAGGGACTGCAGCCCAACACGTTGATCTGGGATGCGCCGGTAACGCTGCCGCCCGTGGGCGGCGAGGCCAATGCAAGGGGCGACTCTTGGAGCCCGAAGAACTTCGACGGCGGGCGCTCCGGTATCATGACCCTGCGTCGGGCACTCGAAAACTCGAAGAATCTGGTGACGGCACGTCTGCTCGACGGTGGTATCGAGTCCTCCCCGGAGCAGAGCCTGAAACGGGTGTGCGAACTTGCGATCGAGGCGCAGCTCTACCTGGAATGCACGCCGCATTATCCGTTCGTTCTCGGCGCGCAGCCAGTGCGGATCCTCGATCTCGCCGCTTTCTACACGGCCGTTGCCAATGAGGGCGCCATGCCGGTACCCCATGCCATCGAGACCGTGGAAGAGAATGGACGTGCCATCTACAGCCGCAAGGCCAATTCGCTGGTTCGGCTCGGTTCCGCCGATGCGGCCGCCTTCTTTCAGCTGAAGACCATGCTGCAGGGCGTGCTGGAGCGCGGTACGGCCCGCTCCTTGAAGGCCCTTGCGCCTTATGCCGCGGGCAAGACGGGGACCTCGGACAACGAGAACGACGCCTGGTTCGTCGGTTTCACCAACGACGTCACCATTGCCGTGTGGGTCGGGCATGACAACGCCGACGGCAAGCGCCGGACGCTCGGACGTGGACAGACCGGTGGCAAGGTGGCGGCTCCCATCTTTCAATCCATCCTTCAGGCGGCATGGGAGCACCATGCGCCCAAGGCGCCCCTCAGCCCGCCATCGCCCCAGGCGGCCAAGCAGCTCATCGCTCTGCCGATCGATCTCAATACGGGCGACCGGCTGACGGACGGGCAGGGCAGGGGCTTTACGGAATACTTCCGCCTGAGCTGGTTCGGCCGCTTGAACGAGACGCAGTTCCGCCTCGTACCCCAATCGGAGGTGTATGCGTTCCGCAATCCCGATCCGTGGAGCGATGGCGAGGAGAGGGGTGGACCGGATTATTACGAAGACGGTCCCTATGCGCAGGGGCCGGGCTGGCTGGACAGCCTGCGCCAGAATGCTCCCCCGTCACGCCGCCAGGCCGAGCCCGACAGGGGTTTCCGCTGGTGGTGGGAGGATGAGGCTCCCCGTCGGCCCCAGCGGGTGGACCCGGACTATTTTTGGCGCAACGGACAGGTTTACTGATGACATCGACGAAGCCTTTCGGATGGATGCTGACCGTCCTCGCTCTTTTTGTCTCCGCTGGAGCGCTCGAAGCCCAGGAGTTCAAGATCGACGAGGTGCCGTCGGTAACGGCCATCGCGCCGTCAAAGCTGAAGCCCAAAACCATCGTCTTCAGCGATCATAGGGACGACAGGCTTGCCGATACTGGCACGGGCCTGATCCGGTTCGAGGATTGGGCGCGCGAGAGGCCTCTGCAGAAACAGCTTTTGAGCCTTTTTCCGGATTACATTGAGCCGACCATCAAGGTCTCGGTTCATGGGATCCCGAAGTCCTACACCGAAAAGCTCCACATGTATGTGGTGGAGGCACGCTTCCTGATCGGCAAGGCGCCTGGCGCCATCGATCTTGGGCGCTACACCCGGCTCGAGGTGCTCGAAAAGATTGATCCTTCCATCAAGCATCGCCGCATCGATGCGGAGCAGGCTGCACCACAGGCGGATCCACAGAGCGCCTACAATCGTCATCCGAGCCGCCGCTGGTGCGAGGCTGAAGGCAGCCTGTGCATCGAATCCCGCTATCCGTTGGAAGGCAAGCTGCCAGTCGGAATCCGCCTCGCCAACAAGCTTGAGGAGGGCGGCAAGAAGATCTCGGAGTTCATGGAGTTTCAAACGGAGATCCGTACGCTTCCGCCTGAGGAGATCGAGCGCGCCGGCTTCGCCAAGCTCACCGGCCTCGATGCCCCCGTTGCCGGGGTGCTGGAACAGACGATCTTTCACGTCAATCAGGTCATGCAGTTCGGAAAATTGCTGGCGGTGCTCCAGCCATATCCCGCTGATGCCGGCAAGACGGTGGCAACCGTGTTCATGACCCTTGCGGTTGAAACCGATGTTCTGGAGCGCAAGAAGGAATTCGAGGGCGTTCCTGTGCTGCGGAACCTGATCCCGGCCCAGGTTCTGATGGGCAAAAGCTCGTTCAACTCCGGCAGTTCCATCAGCGCCGGTCTTCCCGACTATGTCCGCAACCGCATCCGGTCCATCGCCGGGCAGTTCGAGCAATAATCCGGATTGTAGGGGCTGAGCTGATGAAAAAGCCCCGTTCCAATCAGGCCGAACGGGGCTGCAGAGTGTGCGGAGGCGACAAGGGGTTGCGGGGAATGGTGCCTCCGTACCAAACCAAGCATTCAGCTTGATCAATGTTCCTTGGGAAATGCCATTCCCGAACCTTGGCAGGCATCAATTTTCCTTGATTGCGCCATGATCCAGGCTCTCACTGGATTTTCGGATTACTGACGAAAGGTGTGGTGGAACGCCGCATCCGCGTAACAATCCGGTTTCAAGGGTGTTGGAGCCGGGCAGTCAGCGTTTCTTCCTCCCGAACTTGCCCTCCTCGGCTCCCGCCGGGGAAGGCTTTTTGTTGGGTTGCAGGCGGCCGTTCATCGGCGAGCTTCGACGTTCTTCCGTTCCGTGCTGCGCCCTGTTATCTCCAGGACCGGTTGATTGATGTGGGTCCCCTTTGCCGGAACAGGTGGGGCGATCGACGCTGAAGAGGTTCCTTTCCATGGCCAAGGCCATTCATTCGATGATCCGGGTGCTCGACGAGCAGCGCTCCCTCGCATTCTACGACGAGGCGTTCGGCCTCCGGGTGGCGGAGCGACTGGCGTTTGAAGGCTTCACGCTCGTCTACCTGGGCAATGCAGAAAGCGAGTTCGAACTGGAACTGACAATCAATCATGGTCGGACGGAGCCGTACGTGCTCGGCGACGGATATGGGCATCTGGCATTTTCGGTCGACGATCTGGAGGCAGAGCACGCCCGGTTCGAATCCCTCGGCCTTAGCCCGACACCGCTCAAGGAACTCGAACTCGAGGGCACGCCTCTGGCGCGCTTCTTCTTCGTGCAAGATCCGGACGGGTACAAGATCGAGGTGCTTCAGCGCCGCGGCCGCTACAAGTAGCCTGAACCCGCAGATCATCCGTCAGCTTCCCTGCCCAAGTGAGGTCACGTGGCCATCCGTCCGATCGTCCGCTTTCCCGATTTTCGTCTGCGTCAAAAGGCCGAGCCGGTCGGCGATATCGATGAGGACGTGCGGGCACTTGCCCGGGATCTGGCGGAGACGATGCATGCCGCACCCGGCATCGGCATCACGGCGCCGCACATTGGCGTTCTCAGACGGCTCGTGGTCATCCAGTTGGAATCCGACCGCGAGCCGCACATCTATATTGATCCGGACATCGTTTGGTCCTCCTCCGACATGATCCGACATGTGGAGGGGAGCGTCTCCATGCCGGGCGTCACCGACGAGCTTGAGCGCCATGCCCGGGTTCGGGTGCGCTACCGAGGTCTTGACGGAGTGGGACGTGAGGAGGAGGTGGAAGGCCTGATGGCTGTCTGCCTCCAGCATGAGACCGATCAGCTCGACGGCATCTTCTGGATCGACCGTCTATCGAAATTGAAGCGGGACCGCCTTATCAAGCGGTTCGAAAAGCTCCAGCGCATCAGGGCGTGATGGTGGAGTTGCTCTGATGGTGGAGTTTTTAAAGCCGTGTTCGAAATCTATCGTATTGAAACCGTGGCCTCGGACGAGGCGGGCGGGGGCGTCATCCGCCGGATCATGGTCCGCACCGATTCCCTCGACAAAGCAAAGGAGCGGGCCCTGAAGGTGTTCTCCCTGGCCCGCCGCCCGCAATCCCGCGATCCCGAGGTCGAAGCCGTGCGCGTTCTGAATGGGGCCGGTCATGAGGTCTTTTCCATCAGCACCAGAGACTAGATCCTCGACACAGTGATTTTGACCGGTTGGCCTGCCGTCTCTTGTGACGGCACTTCGAAGCGGTGCGGGATCTGCAAGTGGATTGATCCCCATTGGACGGGGCCTCGGTACCAGATGCGAAGT